>RECS01000010.1 GCA_007693915.1 Saprospirales bacterium
AAAATACCTTTGTACCAAGGCCGGAAGATCAGGCTGCAGATTGATCGGAAAGCTTAGTCCCGGATTATTTATGAGGGCGTCGTTATGAAAGGCTAGAGGTCGAAATAAATGGGTGCTCGCGAAGATTTTATTCCACAGACGTCTCGTCTCGTCATTTTGGCCGAAACGAGACCTTGAGGACAGAAAATTGAGCATGTGCACATTTCGGCGACGCTCAATGCATCGCATTTATGAAGACATATAGCCTTGTAATAGATGACTTCATGAATAATCCGGGCAAGGGATATTCTCCGAGCCCTTGGATAGAGGAGAGTAATTAAAAAAACGAAAATTATGTTGAGTTTGAAAGATTTTAAAAAGAATGCGATTGCCATTGATGGGTTAAAGTCAGTGGTAGGTGGAGCAGATAAGGGTACTGATGGCGGTCAATTTTTCTTTGGCTACGGGACATCTGTATGCGATGTCAAAAATGACGATGGTACTTATGATCATGTTTTTGAAGATGGCAGGTGGTTGTATAATACAGACGCACCAGATTGAGGTGATTAATTTTACAATTTCTAATTTTAATAGAAAACATATATAGCTAGGTTCCTAGCTATATATGTTAAATTTTATTATGGGGAATAAAGGGTAAAAGATTTTAAGAAAAATTCAATCTCTATTGATGGTTTAAAATCATTAGTTGGGGGAGCAAAAGACACCACAGGTGGTTATTATTTCTTTGGGTATGGAACCTCTACATGTGATATCGTAAATGATGATGGCACTTGGGATCATTATTTCGGTGACGGTAGATGGCTACAGGGTGCATCACCCCCTGATGGTCATTAGTTGCAGTTTTATTTTTTTATTAAGAATCATTGTATGACCAAGGCATAACAACTTGACTATGCATTAAATTTGTTTGTATGAAATGTTTTTATTGGTTTGTATTATTTTTTAATTTTGGAATTTTCCATCTTTATTGTCAGGATTCAATTTTTATACAAAATAATCAAATTTTATTCAAAGCTGAGATGCAAATCGTCAACGGTGATTATTGTGGAGCTATGGAGAATTTTCTCGAACTAGCAAAACAACCCAACCTTGTTACTGCTTATAAAATTAATGGGTTAGTTAGCACATTAGAGTGTGACTCAATGGCAATTGACAATATTGAATTTTTTATCAGCTTATTGTTTGAGATAGGTGCTCCTATTGAGTATTTTGAGGATGAATTGGGCCGATATTCTTATTTTTCCTCCGAAAATTGGGAAAAACTAAAACAACTAAAACCTGAGTTTGATAGAAATAATATTTACATCAGGAAAGTAGAGGAAATGATTAGAATTGATCAGGAAGCAAGAGGGTATAATAATACGGACTCCATGGAATGGGCTGATTTTAGAGTATATATGATGATGCAGGAGCTTTCCAGAGAAATTGGTGGTGGTTTAATGGGCCCTGAACAACTTGGGTTTGATTATCGTCCTTTGGGTTATCTTTCCAATGGGGATCATCAGTTATTAATTATTCATCAAATTAAATCTAGACCATTTGATTGGGGGGAATACCTACCTCAGATGTATTTCGATGGGCACTTTAGTCCAAGAGGGTTTTCATTCTATTATACTCTAGCTAAGGCATGTAACAAAAAAGAATTAGCTTGCTTTCCTTATCCACCTGAGAATTTATTACAAATTGATGGGCAGTTGTATGCGTGCTCAGGGCAGGTGAGGAAAACAATTAACGAAAACAGGGAATTCTTTTTTCTGGATTCCGTAGAGGATCAAATTGCCAAATCCTTATACAGAGCTTCTACGGATAAACCTTTCCGGTCATTAGGAAGAAGTATTCCAATTTATAGTTTACCTGCTGATGCTGATGCTGATGAGAAAGTTGAATTCTTAAGAATGGTTAAAGAGATGGGATTTGAAAAAATGAAAGAATAATGATCCTTATATTAACAGATAAGACCGATGTAATTTGTAAAAAAGTGGCTACCTATTTGAATGTTCCATATGTAATTATATATAGTGAAACATTAATACGTGATGTCCAGTTAATTGTAAATTTTAAGAGAGAAGAAACCATTGGTTTTTCTATGGAGAATGGGGACATACTAAACGTAGAGAATATTAATTATATTTGGTTTAGAAAAGGGATTTTAAACTTAGAAAGGTTTAAATATTTATGTAGAAATTTAATTACATCAACGAACCGAGAAATTATTGCATTAAAAAGGTTTTTTAATTTTGTTTTTGATGGTATTAACCATCTAGCTTTACCAAAGCATGAATTTGAGAACAATAAAGTCTTTAATTTATATTTAGCTAAGGACATTGGGTTATTAATTCCTTACAGCGCAGTATTAACTAAAAAAAGTGATCTTCTTAGGTTCTATTCCCATTGCAATAGTCAGGTTGTTACTAAGGGTATTTCCACGCTTTTAGAATATAAGTACAACAATTTTACCTGCACAATTGGCACTGTGTCCATATCATATCAAGATATTTCTTTAATGGATGATTGTTTTTTTCCATCATTTTTCCAAAAAGAGATAAAGAAGGCATTTGAGATAAGGTCATTTTATTTTTTAGGTAAATCCTATTCTATTGCAATTATGTCACAAGAGAATGAGAAAACTAAGTTGGACTTCAGGGATTATTCCGTATTTACAAGAGTTCAAAGATATCAATTGCCTTCTGAAATAGAGATGAAAGTAAAAAAAATGATGGAAAAGTTGGGCATGAAAATTGGGGTTCTTGATTTTATTTATGGGGAAGATGGTAATATTTATTTTCTGGAGATAAATCCAACCGGGCAGATAAATAGGATTTCTGAATTAGGTAATTACCAGCTGGATAAGATAATAGCCAACCATTTAAACCAAGTTGTAAATGAAAGAAATTAAATCCATAGGGTACAGCAAACTGATGGAAAAAGTTGAAGAGTTGAAGTCAATGAATCATACCCAACCTAAGGAATCAAGTTTGTGGCTTAATCGTAAGGACGACTATTTAAAGTTCTATAAATTTTTAACTACTAATTTTTCATTAAAAGATGACCCTATATCTGGCGAATAACTGTGTCCTATCGGAGGGGCATAGACATGCTGTACTTATAGATCTTCAAAGACATCTTATCTTTAGATTGCCGGGGGATCTTTTCCATCATTTTAAATCCACCACCAGTATAAGTTCCGAAACTTCATTATATGGTGATTTTAAGGAAATCATTGATTATTTACATGAACTAGCCATTCTTGTAAAGTACAACTTATTACCTGTGGATAACCATACAGGTATTGATGATTTCTTTTCCCAATACCACCTAATTATTTATTTTCCATTAGATTTAACTGAGGATTGGGTCACCAATATCAAAACCCTTCCGATTGAGGCTATTCAAATTAGATTCCCCAAAAATTATACTGGAGATTATTGTAAGAATATATCTTATCTTTTAAATGAGTTACCTGCTTATTTCATTGAGGTCTTTATTGATTATGGTGATAATACTGATGAGTTAATCAAGTCAATTATGGAATGCATAATATCATATAATGCTTTAGGAGTGATTAGGATCTTCAATGCACCTTTTGAAAAATTTATCGATGAGGGATTAATTAGTTTTCATAGAACCTCAATGAGTGTTGAGACTTGTGGAATAATTGAACAAGAATTATTTGTTCCTAACCTTAGATTCTATTCATACAGCAAAAAATTCAATTCATGTCTTTATGGCAAAATCTCCATCGACGCCCAGGGCAACATCAAAAACTGCCCCTCCATGAAAGAATCCTACGGCAATATCCGCGATACCACCCTGGCAGAGGCTCTGGAAAAACCCGGTTTCAAAAAATACTGGGACATCAACAAAGACAAGATACACGTCTGTAAGGATTGTGAATTCCGCTACATCTGCACCGACTGCCGCGCCT
>RECS01000107.1 GCA_007693915.1 Saprospirales bacterium
ATAAGTTCAGTTCGAACTCTCCCTTCCATTCAAAATCATTTCCATAATATTTTGGATCAAAGACAATTCAATGTGATTTTACTAAGAATAAAACCAATTAATTCTCACAATTAACCGTTAGTTTTACTATGGAAAATAAAACTAAAAGCTATAACAAGCATCTTTTCTTATTTTTGATATTCTACTCCATTATGAGTATTCAAACTATCGCTCAATTGGATTACGAGTTAATGGAAAACTGGGCTTTTCATCCCGATAAAAGTGGCACTTTACTAAGTTTTTACAATTTGAATATTGGGGTGGTCGATAAAAATCTCGAAACAGATAGCCTAATCTACAATACCAATAACTCCATGACGAACACAGGTGTGGATGTGTTCTTTGTACATCCGACCATTCTCAATGATATTTGGTCTTACACTGAGAGAAAAAATATCCCACTTGATGAACAACCTGCCTTTCAGATTTCTGCCAGCATAGTAGGGCAAGCTGGATTATTGGCAACTTATGGAAGGTTTTTTGCGCCGCGATACCGTCAAGCAAGTCCGCCGTCCTTTCTCGGAAGCCCCTTAGACAGCCTTCAAGCAGCGATTCTTAAAAAAGCATATCATGATGTAAAAGAAGCCTTTTTACATTATCTAGAAAATCACAATGGTGGCAACAAGATAATACTTGCCAGTCACTCACAAGGCGCATATTTATCGGCTATGTTACTGCATGACCTTTTTGATAAGGATGAAGAATTAAGGAGGAAACTGGTGGTTGCAATCATTGGAGGCGTGGTAAGTACTTATAGTGATCCTCCCTTTTTCCAAGGTGGATGGTGGGAACATATACCCCTTTGTACCGAAATAACTCAATGCGGATGTGTAATAACCTGGCGTTCGTACAAGGAGGGGCAATCACTGCCTGGAGTACAAATCTCAGCCCCTCAATACAATCCCTATCTAAAAGAACTTGGATACGTTTACAAATTACTCGATCCGGAAAAACATATTGTTCTTCAAGATTCTGTATTTTACTCAGATCAGCCTGCCCCATTGCGCAACTACATCGTACCAAAAACCAATCAATCCTATGGTGGAAATGTAGGCTTTATTGCTTTTGACCATCTCTATCAAATCAGATTTAAAAGAGAAGGACCAAGCAAGGTTGGGTTTATGGTTGAACATACTCCTCAAGCCAATGATCAAAGGCCAAATAACCTCCTAGAGGCTGAATCTCAGCCATTTTTTAATGTTCAGGGATATCACATAAAAGATTACAATATTTACAGTTGGGCTCTAATGCAACAAATCAATCAAAAATTAGCATCTTGCGACACCACAACTGATACCAGAGGTATTCACGAAAACAAAAATATGCTTAAAGTTTACCCCAATCCGGCTTTAGACATAGTTTATGTGATTGCTGATAGAAATATCATCCAATTAAGTCTCTACAATGCCGATAGACAAAAACTAATCAACCAGCATTATTCACAACAAGAATACAGAAACCCTCAGGGCTACCAATATAGCCTCAACATAAATGAATTAAAAGTCGGTCTGTATTTTATTCAGGCAAAATTTTCTGACGGCACAAGATATACTGCAAAGATAGTGAAGGAGTAATCAATGACATTTATATGTCGACCCACTTTCAACTTCTTGTCCCGCTTCGATGTGAGCGAAGACGAAGGGTCAGCTTTAAACCATTTTCAACTTTTCTATTTTAAATCTCGAACAAAAAAATCACCTACCCCCTTTGCTTCTCAAAATCGCAACGGAACAGATCATCTCTTCCAATGAAATTCCACCGTGCTGAAAGGTATCCTGATAATAATTGTGGTAGTAATTGTAATTATTGGGATACAGGAAAAATTTATCTTCCTTGGCAAAAACAAAGGTAGAGCTGATGTTGGGTCTTGGTAGACCTGCTTTTAGTGGATCCTTAATATCGAGTACATCGCTGTCTTGGTATCTGAGGTTCTTACCTACCTTATACCTGAGATTGGTGGTGGTATCGCGGTCGCCAACAATTTTTGAGGGATTGGCAACCCGGATGGTGCCATGGTCAGTTGTAAACACTATACGAATATCCTTATCCGCTAGTTTTTGTAGCCCCGCCCAAAGTGGTGAATGCAGGAACCAAGAACGGGTTATAGAGCGATAGGCTGCCTCATCAGCAGCCAGTTCTTTCAGCACTTCCATCTCAGTCCTTGCGTGAGATAACATGTCGATAAAATTATAGACAATGACAGTGATATCATTGGCAAGGAAATTTGTCATTTGATCGGGAAGTTGCTTTCCATAATGATGACGCGTAACTTTTACATAGTGGGATTTCACCTCCCTTCTGATCAGTCTCTTCAATTGATCTTTAAAGAAATCCTCTTCGTACATATTTTTTCCACCTTCCTCATTGTCGTTGAGCCATTTGTCAGGAAATCGCTTCTGAATATCCGCAGGCATCATACCGGCAAAAATCGCATTCCGGCTATACTGAGTAGTTGTTGGCAATATGCTCAAGAAAAAATCCTCTTTCTCCAGGAAAAATTGCTCTTTAAGGATGGGTAGAATGACTTTCCATTGATCGTATCTCATATTGTCCATCAAAACAAAAAGCGTTGGTACCTCGTCCTCCATTTCCCGAAAAACAAAATTGCGCATCATATTATGGGACATTATCGGAGCTTCCGCATTTTGAGGATCCACCCAATCCATGTAGTTTTTAACGACAAAGCGCGACCACTCGTTATTGGCCTCCTTTTTCTGCATGGCAAGGATATCCAACATTTGATCAGAGCCTGATCCACCGAGTTTCAATTCCCAGTTTACCAGCTTTTTATAGATATCAATCCAGCCTTCAAGATCGGGACCACTATTAATTTCCATTAGTAACTGTCTGAAATCTTGTTGGTAGTCTGATGAGGTCTTCTCTCCTACCAGCCTCTTGTTGTCAATGATTTTTTTCAGACTCAGTAAAATCTGATGTGGGTTAACCGGTTTTATGAGGTAGTCAGCTATCTGAGAACCAATGGCTTCATCCATAATCGTCTCCGCCTCATTTTTTGTGATCATCACCACAGGAACGTCTGCTCTGAATTTTTTTATCTCTGACAAGGTTTCCAAACCACTAAGTCCTGGCATAGATTCATCGAGAAAAACCACATCTATTTTACCGTTTTCCTTCAGGAATTCGATAGCGTCGTAGCCATTCGTTACCGTATGTAGTTGATAGCCTTTATTTTCGAGAAAAATTCTCAGGGGTTTTAGCATATCAATTTCGTCATCTGCCCAAAGGATATTTATTTTATTCATCTAAATGGATTTTTTTATTTAATACGGCCACACTAATGTGAAGCTAAGTGAGGGATGAATTAAATGAACGATCTGTCTTGTTTGATTAGTGTAAAAAGGGTAGTCAATTCTTTTTTGCAAATAATCAGCTTTAGAAACCCCTGGTGTTTAGGAGGAAAAATTCAAGGAGATAGCTGATGTCTTAAATACGGCAAAAAATAAAAAAACCACATAGGCACATAGAAAACATAGAAAAAAACTATGTCATACATCTGGCTTGATTAATTCAATATCTAACTATGTGGTTTTAAAAGTCAGAAATAATTAATTTTGACCTTTTGGGATGAACGCGGAAGGCTCATTAACACTGAAAAGGTATTTTTAAAATAACTGATATTTAAGCCATGCACCATACTACTTTATTAAAAATGATATTCCTGCTTGTACTTGGGTCTTGGGTCCAAAAAGGAGAATCTCAGGTGGTTATTAGTCCCGAAATAGGGGTGAGTTATATGCCTTTTGGTTATGATGATATAGGCCGAAAAAAAGGTGTAAATTTGTTGTTAGGGTTATCAGGTCAGATTCAATTGACTCCTTCGTCTTTCTTTAGTTCATC
>RECS01000093.1 GCA_007693915.1 Saprospirales bacterium
CCTGTGACCTCTACCCTGTCAAGGTAGCGCTCTAAACCAACTGAGCTAAATGCCCGTTTGCACGGACTTTTGAAATTAGGAGCGCAAAAATAAGCAGAATATCTATTATAGCAAACATCCAACGCTTATAAACTTAATTTTCTTTGTATACCCGAAAAACACTGCTTTCCTTTTCATCCATAGTAATTTCGATTAAATACCAACCCATGGGTATGTTTTCAAAAGATAATGGTATAATTTTTCCCGAATTTTTTACTGTAAATTCAGCAAACAGCTTACCGTTAGAACTAAATATCCTGATATCTGCTTTTTCAATAGGTAGTGGAGCTTCAATGTAAAGTATATTTCTCACAGGATTAGGATAAAGTAACAAGTCCGAGTCAGTAGCAGAAAATTCGGGAATACTACTTATGATAAAATCAAAAGCATCTGAAGTGTAAATACAATCATTTTCATCCCATACCTCAAGTCTGTAGGTGCCACTTTGATCGGGCACTAAAAAAGACTCCTCAGACTCTTTTTGCAGCTCTTCATTCAAGTACCAACGGTAAAAGACCCCATCGATAGATGAAAACAAGGAATCGCCCGATTCTAAAATCTCAGGAAACAGCTCCTCTCTACATTCTAAATCCAGACTAAACTCAAGCTCACAGTTCCTGTTATCAAAAATGACAAAATCAATCAACCCACAGGCCAATTCACGTGAAAGACCTGAGTCATCACCATCAGCCCAAATGACTTGAATCGGTTCTTCTGCATGATTTAGTTCAAGGCTGAGTATTCCATTATCGCTATCCCAACAATCGGGCAAAGTCCACTCATAATCAAGTGTAATGTCAATGCATGGGTTTACCAATTTTGAAATCCTGCCTTGACCATAATGTGTTACATAAAGTTCGCCATGAACATCCTCTCCAAATGAAGCCAATTGACCACCAAAAATATTGAACATAATCTCAGATCTGTATTCCATAGATATAGAATCCCATTCCAGAGAAAAGATTAAACCGGTGCAAAAATCACCAAAAACATAAGTACCGTATAAATCCGGAATAGCCTGACCGCGATATACATAGCCACCTGTAATTGAACATCCATTTTGTCCATGAGTTACATATTCATATATCGGAAAGACAAAATCATCAGGATCACAATCTCCACTTAAATTAAAAGGCAAAAAACCTTCATAACAGCGCCAACCGTAATTCTCTCCTCCGGGACTTGAATACGACTGAAAATTTATCTCTTCTCTGGCGCTTTGACCGACATCTGCAATCCAAAGATCTCCGGTAAGTCTATCAAAAGAATTCCGCCATGGATTTCGCAATCCCAATGCCCAAATTTCATCAAGCTCAAAATCAGATCCAAAAAATGGATTATCTTCAGGTATAGCATAGGGATCCCCATTGTCCACATCAATTCTTAATATTTTACCCAAGAAAGTCAAAGGATCCTGACCTGCATTTATAGGATCGCCTCCAGAACCACCATCTCCGGAGAAAATGTACAAATACCCATCCGGTCCAAATAAAAGCTGGCCACCATTGTGATTAGCAAATGGTTGGCTGAATTCCATCAGAATTATTTCAGAATTCTCATCGCCTAAGGCTGGGTTATTTTCATCTACAGAAAAGCGAGACACAACAGTTGTTCCAGATAAATTGGTATAATTTACGAAAAAAAAGCCATTTTGTTCAAAATCAGGATGAAAGGCTAATCCCAGTAGTCCTTGTTCGCCACCTAACGACCTCACTCTATTTCTAATGTCGAGAAAGAAGCCCGAGTAATTGCCTGCCGAATCAACTGATCTGATCGTACCTCTTTTCTCTATCACAAAAATGCGATCATCACCTGCATGCTCAATTCCCAGCGGATTAAGAAAACCGGTAGCAAATTCGCGCAATTCTATATTAGCCTGTGCATTTGCTACGTCAGGAAGAAAAAGTAGTATCTTAATTAAGATAAAAAATGTAAAATAGGTTTTGAGTTGAGTTGATTTCATCTTCAGTATGTATTGGCTGGTTTTTAAATTGATTTATTTTTATTCAGCAAACATACAAAATTAAAGGTAAACTAAAAAGACAATGTGGTGATACCGGATACTATGCACAAGAGTATCGTTTTGAAAGTATAGAAACCACCTATCCTTTCATTTTAGATTTGCATCGTAAAAATTAAGGTGCAAAGAACTCGAATTCTCTTTATACGTCCTGGGGTAAAGATGGACTATTTAGGCTCCTACCATCAAGTTTTTTGATAGATTGGCAGCCCTGGGAATCGACATTTTTTAATAAATTCTTGCGAAAAACATTTGTTTTTAGTGAAATAGAAATTACCTTTAGGTGATAAAAATGCAAAGAAATGACAGGATTAGATACCCCACTGGAATTCATCATGACTAGAGAGTTAATTAGTCTCAGAGTCACTGATACATTGGACAAAGCTTTGAAAATTTTTGATCATCATTCCATTCATCATATTGTGGTTACGGATGGTAGTCAGGGAAAGCTACTTGGAATACTCAGTAAAGCTGACGTCCTGGATCTTTTTATAGAGCCTTCTAATGATGATGGACTCAATCTTGAAAAAGTAAAAAATAAAACAGTAGAAGATGCAATGACTGCTGATCCTGTTTTTTTGGACCCCAGTGATACCATAGGACTAGCAGCCGATTTGGTACTGAGTAACAAGTTTCATTCGCTTCCCATAGTTGAAGGAGAGAAAATAGTAGGGATTGTCACTTCCCACGACTTACTAAAATTTGCTTTTGAAAGCATACAGCCGGATGATTATTCAGAATACACGGAATAAGTAACCAAGTCTAATTCTATTTAGGAATCATTTTTTTAATAGTTGATTGAGAAAACTGATTAAATCATTCGCTGTAAAAATACCGGTTAATTCATCATCTAAAAGTACCGGTAGCGCTCTAAAAGCCCCTTTATCAAAAAGTTTTATAGCCTCAGCAATGGTAGTTTCCGGGCTACAGCATACCGGGTCTTTTGTCATAAAATCTCTAATATCGCCAGTTTTAAATAAAGACTGCTTGCCCTCCTCCATCAGAGAGGACCAGATTCGAACCATATCATTAGCTGTGATAATTCCTACTACCTTTCTATTTTCATCGACAATAGGTAGGTGATGAATTTTCATCTCATCAAACAAGCGCGCGATATGGGGCACTTTGAAGTCAATTCTACCCACTAGAATCTGTGTACTCATAAACTGTTCAACAGTACATTCATTAAACACATCTTCAAAGTTCGACCTTGTATTGTCCTCTTTTTTCTTCAACATATTTACCTGATTATTAGTGTAGGTAAAAATTTATTAGCACTCAACATGCCTTCAGCCACACTTCCCATCATCAATAATTTAATTTTGGAGTGACCTTTTGCTCCCATTATGATAAAATCCACATCAGTTGCCAAAGCATACTCTGTTATATAAGCAGATACACTAGGCACTCCTCTTGAAATGACCTTAATATTTACTTTTTCTGAATCATCACCAATTTTACTTTCGATAAATTTTTTCAGACTGTTCTCAATATTAGACTTAATGGCGTTTCTGAATTTTTTTTCAGTCATACTCAATTTATAATAACCCAATGCTGGAGTTTCATAGACATGTAAGGCTGTAATAACGATTGAATTTTCCTTTCCTATAGATAATTCAACAGCACGTTTTAAAGCGCTTGCAGAGTAAGCAGAAAAGTCCACCGGCACCATAATATGAGAAATTTCATCCGGTCGATCTTCAGGAATAACCAACCCATTGCATTTTACGCTTCGAATAAAGTTTTTCGCTAAAACTCCATGCTTTTTAACACCGGATTTTTGACCAATTATTACCAAATCTGCGGAAACAGATTCAGCAACTGAAACCAGTTCTGCTAAAGGATCTCCCTTGGATAAATGAAATTCAATTTTTCCCTTTTGAGGTGTGAAATAGGGCTGTACTTTTCGTTTTAACTCATTTAGAATATCGTTCATGGATTCTGCTGTCCAAGGCTCCCATAAACCGGTTGTAATTGGATACATATCCAACTTTTCAGGCAAGACATGTGCAAAGTGTATTATATCAATGCCTAAAATCTCATTGTTTTCCATCAAATAGGAAAGCACCCTATCGTCTGAGGAAGTTAAATCAAGTGCTACAACTGCCTTTTTCATTTTTTATTTATTTTTATATTGATCTGGATAAAAGCACAATTTAAATAATTTTAATGAACCGTTTAAAGCAATATGGCTTAAACTTAAAATCACAATAAATTCCTTTTATCACGTCACAATAATTATGTGTCTATGCAAAGAAAAAACAACTACTCTTGCCATCGAATGACATTTATCAATCACAAAACTGATTGTCGTCATCTCTGCACTTTAATATTATACTTTATTTTGTAGGATGAAATCAGCGAATAATCAATACTTTGGAATTTGGTTGGATGATAACAAAGCTCTTATCATCACTTTAGATGTAGACAAAACGCTAATAATCCCTGTTTTCAGAAAGAAGAGCAACCTACGGAACAGTGATTTAATGATAAAAACAGAAAGTAGCTTAACTAAAACTCACCGATATTACAATGATATATTTTCTGTTCTCCCTAAAAGCGAAACTGTACTCATTTTGGGACCCGATCAACACAAGTTGCACTTAAAAGAGTTTTTAGAGAAAGAATCGGATGAAATAATACATATCATCACCAAAGTTGCTGGTCACATGACAACATCTGATATTATCTCAACTGTAAGATCTCACTTTTTTGGAGAAAAAGTTGGCGCAATCTCAGTTTAATTTTTCTACTGAATTTTCGATCCTTCGGTATCACTTACCAAACATAGAACATATTCTTTGCCTTCAAAATCAAGTAATAATGTATGAGTAGAGGTTTCTATTGCGCTAGCAGACAGCTCGGTACAACTTTTATTTTGTATCACAACATCCGCCTCAGTTCCCTGTGCTTGAAAAGACAACTTAAGCTCAGATTGATTCAAATCAGGAAAATCTTCGTTCTCAAAAGGAAAATATATTAGTCTGCCGAAATAGGGTTTTGCTAAAATCGCAGATGGGACATAATAGTTAAAAACTATTGAAATCGGCACATTAGAATCTTCAAATACCAAAATGGGCTTTAAGTGGTGTGCACACGCATCAGGTATTTCAGTATCAAGTTCAAGAACCTCAGTGGGTTGAATGCGCTTCCTGAATCTTCTCTCAAATTCAATTTCGCCACCATGATCAGAAATTTTTCCATCCAGGGTAGCGTAAACAGGTTCATTCACTCTCATCGGGAAATTTCCCATTGCCTTCATCACGGCATGATCGGTATCCAAAACTCTGAATCTTTCTCCAGTAGCACACTCTAAGAAGGTGATACCGGAATCCGTAAAGGTCAATAAGCCAGATATTTCGGTTTGGGAATCCATTGCGGATTGGTTGCTCTCCTGACAAGAGTATAAAACCGACAAGAGAAAAAAGAACAGTAATAAAAATGAAGGCAATGACTGCATACAATATCATTTTTTACCAATAAGAAGATACCTCAGTATAACATTGGGTCAGAAATAGTAACACCATTCAATTAGATCTAGTTATTATCCATTCCATGGCAAATCCAATACAGATCTGGCTGCCACACGACCTAGTCTCAAACCTTCATCAGCATCTATCCTAAAATGAACACCAAGATAAATTCTGGAAACAGCATTTTCTATAGCCATATCATTAAAGGTGTTGAATTGTCTAGGCATTCCCAGAAACTCAGTCCTTCCCTCATGAGTTCTATCAGTCATCGGAAAATGATAACCGAAAACTTCGGTTAAGACCTCGGCGGCTGCGGAACCAAACCCTGCATGGCCACTAGGATAAGCAGGAAAATGGGGAGATTTTCCATAATCACCAGTTAATGGATTATAGCAAATCGTCTCCCATTCGGGATCAAATAACCTTCTGATATAGTCAACTGGTCTTTCGAGATTATAATAATACTTCGAATGCCAGATTGCTATTCCGGCATCAGCCAGAGACATACCTAATTGAGCCATTAATTGAGTAGCTTCAGCAAGCGTTAACGGTCTAATTTCCATGGCCTGCAATGCAATAGAAACAAATCGACAAGCCGGATCAATTGTCAGTGAAAAATTATCATCACTCCAAAACTCCCCTTTCCATCTTTGCTCGAATGTAAGATTTTCTCCAATATTAACCACTTCCAATGCTTGCGCATAAAAAGGTGAACTTGGGTTTTCACTCCATTGCATGGGCGGAGGAGATAATTTATCTTCCTCACTGATTGCAAACTGTCTTGTTTTACCCCATTCCGGCACCAGACCAGGTAAAAAATCAGGAGGGGTAGGCTGCCAAAGACCTGGACCAACAGGTGGGTTGTAGGGGGGTGTCGGATCTAAAAATGCATAATCACCATTCTGGTCCAATTGTGACCAATTTATAATGGCAGCTGCAACAGCTTTTCCCCAAGCCTCTGACCTTTCCATAACATCTTGAGGTAATTTTTTTGAAAAGTTGTCATAAAACTTATTATACATATTATCCATCATATCATTATACTGAGCAGTAACATGAGGAAAAAAGTATTTAAATGCAGATGAATAAGCCGCATTTACTGCAGCCGGCCAATAATAATCTTCGTATTCTACAACTCTGGGAATATTGAGATTGGGGTAGTGATCTGACAAAGAATTCATTCCTGGTGTAGATTGCGCTATAGTCTCGTAACCTGCCAAACCAATATAGCCCAAATTCCTTGATGTTATAGGAGGTCGATATCCCGTTGCAGATTTTGATACATCCATAAATACAGTGTACCATTCAGTCACCACATCACCTGAAATTAAATGAGGTGGATCATTATAGTCAACTACCGGTGGTAGGTCATCGCTCTGACAAGCATTGAATAATAAAACTGCCGAAAGAAATAAAATAGGCAGATAAAGTGATTTGTGTAAACTCATGGGTCTCTTTTTAATTAAATTTACATTAAAGAACAGTCATGCTAAAACGGTGCAAAATTAATGTATTTTTATTTATACTTGCAAAAGTATGATCAAAAATCATGCTAAAAAAGATGTTAATACTAAATTGATTTGCAAAAATCATCTAATTAAGTTAAAATACAAAAACAAATAACATGATAAAGATCTGATTTACTATTTATTATACATCAATTAATTAACATTTTAATTAGATAATCCTCCTGACCTGATGACTTGATTTTTAAAAGATAAATTCCAGGAGTTAAACCTTCCTTTGAAATCTGAAAAACATCATTAGACTGATGAACCCATAGTCGGTTCATTCTTCCAACCACATCAAAAAGAATGAATTGTGGGTTATTAATAGCATGAGAGAATTGGAGTTTTATATAGCTACCATGGTCAATTATTGAGTAATTCGGCTCATTTAATTGATCTTTTACTGAAACAGAGTTCTCCAGGACCAAAAACTTTTCCACGGTTTTTTCTTTGCACAATCTATCCGAAAGTAGTAGGGTCAATTCAACATTCTCTTCCGAATGCTCAGGTATGAATATTTCTATCCGATAGGTAAACTCACCTGAAACTATTTCAGCCCCCCAAACTTGCCAGTCGTATGTAAGAAAATCATAGAAATCAACCTCAAAAATATAGAATTCCCCAGTCATTACAGTATCTGCACCCCGAATACTATCAATACTCCAGGATTCCCTAAATCCAATCTGCAATTCCTCACCAAAAAATTTACATTCTTCAATATGAAGATCAAAAGAATAAGTACCCGAGTCAAAAATCCATAAACTGTCACTTTCTCTATCGCCATTCCATATGACTGTAGCACCATCAGTTACAACTTTTAACAAAACACTATCACCGGGGCAATTGTCAACCAAATCATCTGTTATGAGCTCATACATAGGTTCAGAAATAAACTTAATAATCAGGGAGTCACTAGTAAAAAGACAATTCGAGTCACCTATGCTGTAGTAATAAAGACCACCTTCAAATATGGTCAGCATTGCTGAACTATCGCCAGTTGACCACAAAGCAGGAATACCCGCTGTCGAAGTTTGGAGAATGATGCTATCTCCTTCACACAGCTCTGAAACATTCTCAGCTAGAATAGTCAACTCAAGTTTTTCACTAAATTGAACTTCGATAGTATCACTGAAAAAAGTGCAGCCATCTACCACTAAGGAATAAGAATACTCCCCACTCTCCATAATAACAAGAAGGGAGTCTGAAGAACCGGTATTCCAGAATAATTCATTGGTAAATACCGAAGCTTCTAAAATTGCAGTATCTCCCGGACATAAAAATGGATTGCCCATTAGATTAACTTCAGGGAAAATTTCAGGTTTCAACTCAACGATTATCAGCTCTGATTCATAAGAACAATTTGCAGTAAAAACAGTGAAACTATAGGTTCCCGATTCACTGACCACTATTGTATCTGTATCTTCATTTGTTGACCATAAAAATTCATTGTCTGAAATGGCCACTAAGCTGAGTTCATCACCCGGACATAAAAGGGTATCTCCCAATGGAATGATCTCTATTTCCCCCGGATCCTCTTCCACAACGATAAGTGTGTCACTAAAAAACAAACAATTACCCACAAATCCCTCGTAGAAATACATACCTGGTTCCTCTACTTCAATTACGGGATCAGATTGACCGGTATTCCATAAGACCCCAACCGAAAAATCAGTTACCTCCAGAAAAACACTCTCATCGGGACACAATATACTCCCCTGTGTAGCTACCACTTGAAAATCAGGATCCGGATTTTGTACAATTGTAAATTCCTCAGAAAAAAAAGAACAACCATTGAGCTCGGCTTCAAAGCTAAAAGTTCCCGGCTCGTTTATTAAAATTGAACTACCGGTCTGTCCGGTGCTCCACAAAATATCACCCTCATTTGGACTTGCAAATAACTCAATACTTTCACCCGGGCAGAGTTCATTTCCACCGGAACTTACAATCAAATAACCCGGATTCTGCTGATAAACTACTTCAACGGTTTCACTTTCAATTTGACAGACCTCTGAACTTAAACTATAATAAAAGCTGCCCTCCTCAGTCACTATAATCGAAGTGGATTCTTCCCCTGTGTTCCAGATAATTTCTCCATCCGTTTCCGTAGCTTCCAGAATGACTTCATCACCGGGGCATGCCGGTTGACTGCTATTAATCATAATGCCCGGCTGGGCAGGGATTTCAATAGCACACTCAAATTCGGTAGTAATACCATCCTCCTCATCAATTATAGCAAGGAATTCATCCCATGAATCACATTCCTGAAAAAGAAATGATTTTAACCAAGGTGTTAATACCTCAAGTACAAGTTCAATTTGAGCGGCTCGGGTAAGTCCACCAGGTGGAGAGCAAAAACTCTCCCCCAGGTTGCAGTTAAAATTAAAATCATTAAACTGACAATGGTAACCGCCTTCAATCTCCACATAATACTTGCAATCATCACCTGATTGGGCATTGTACATGGGAATTTGATGATCTTCAGGTGGAGTAACACAGTCCAGTTCTCCGGCAAGAATCAGGTTAGGAGTATTTAGGGTTGACATTTGTGTGATAGCAGAAGGATTGGTTTCAGCAGCTGCAAAAGTAAAAAGACAAGCTGCATCATTATTGAGATACTGTACTGACAAATAGGTACATCCTCCCCCCATTGAATGGCCTCCGATGGCAAATTTTCCATTGAGTTGACCGAAAAAGAAATCGCCGGGAATTTCCCCACGCGCCAGGACATCATCAGATACAAACGCCAAATCCCTAGCAAAATTAGTATGCGATGGAGAAAAACCAGTTTCTGTATTCACCAAAAGAACGATAAATCCTTGCTCAGCTAATGACTCTGCAATACTAGAATAGGCACCCACATTCATCACAAAGCCATGACCAAAAACGACATGAGGAAACTCACCCTCTCCCATGGGAACATTTTGTCCGCCGTTAGTTGCAGGATAATAAACCTCACAGGGGATGCTGCGATTTGAACGATCCGGATCAATAAAAGTAATTGTCTGCTCCCCTACCTGCCAATTCTGAGATATCAGTTCATGTGGTAGGCAAATAAAAACGAATACAAAAAATAAAAGAAAAGTATTATTTTTTAACATAGACTGCAATATGACTTATGGCTGCTGGATTCGGCTCGGCTCACCCAGCTTTCAATGTGACTTAAATTAAGCTTTATTTTCTAAATTACTCAACAGCTTGTTATTGCTTACCAAATAAGAAAAGGAACAATAATGTAATTCCCCTCTACGCTAGGTAAGCCGAACCCAGCCCCAGACCCAACATTTACTCATCTTTCTTGCTCGCCTGGAAAAGGGTTTCTTTTTCTTCATCGGTCAAACTTTCGTAACCTGTCTCTCTGATTTTATCTAAGATTTGATCTACTTTTTCTTGCAGGTCAACCGGTCGTTCATTAATCTGCGTGGATTGCATGGAGCTTTTTCCTCCTTTTACTGTTCTAAGACTGACTTTTTCTCTAACTCTATTCTTTTCGCGACCATAAAGCCAATCGAGAAATCTATCGGCATATTGATTGATAGGTTTGGACAGGTCAGCACCCTGCCTGAGTGAATATATAAAATACCAGCCAAAAAACGCACCCCCCAAATGAGCAAAGTGACCTCCTGTGTTGACATTATTTGCAATAGAGACCAGATCCATAATCAGGACCACCAAAACTATGTATTTAAGTTTTACATTGCCGAAAAGAATCAATCGCATTTGATAATCAGGTGCTAGTGTTCCGGCAGCTACAACTATAGCCATCACAGCACCGGAAGCACCCATAGCATAGTAAGCAGATGCAGTAAACATCGGCAAAATGTTTGCAGCGACGAAAAAGGCCAAACCACCGGCCAGACCACCAAGTAAGTAGAGAGGGAAAATCTTATTATCACCAATGAAATCACCGATTATTCTACCAAACCAATATAGGAACAACATATTCCATAGAATGTGCCAGAAGCCCTCGTGAAGAAACATACTCGTGATGACTGCCCATGGATGGATGATATTATGCCACCAGTGGTCGGATATACTTAAACCGTGAAGGATAGTTTTATAAATCTGTGGAACTTCACCTGCATTCGAAGCGACGAGGACAAGTTTTATTAAATTGATAGCGACAAAGATGGCGATATTAATGAGGATGAGGCGGGTGACCATATTGCCCTGCCTGAACTCTCGTTTTAAATCGGTGACTATCGAATCGAACATATGTCTTTAACGCATTGAGTGGTCTAAAGTTTTGAAGGAAATTTACTCCAATACAAAATTAATAAAAACCCGAATAATGCACCACCTAAATGGGCAAAATGGGCTATACCGGAACTCATTCTGCTAATGCCTAAAAACAACTCGAGAACAACTAAAAATACTACAAAATATTTGGCTTTAATGGGTATTGGTGGAATCAACAGCATTAATCTCGTCTCGGGGAACTTTACACCGAATCCCAAAAGTAGTCCAAAGATAGCCCCACTCGCACCCAGCATGGGAATATTGATCTCCCAAATAGGACCTCCGAAGTGATATATTTCCAGATATTTTACAAACAAATGTAAAAGGAGTGCACCAAAACCACAGAAAAAATAGAAAAATAAAAAGCGCTTTGGACCCCATAAGGTCTCGAGTGGCGGCCCAAACATAAATAACACAAACATGTTGAAAAATAAGTGAGCTATACCGGAATGCATGAACATGTGGGTGATAATCTGATAGGGTCTGAAAAAATCAGATGCAGGAAAAAACATAGCCAATTGTAGTCTTCCCCAATGCGACAGCTCTGCCAATTGTCCACCCACTAATCGGTTCATTGTAGTTGCAGCAGGATCACTCATGAAAAAGATAGTAACCACAAACAGTCCAATATTCAATATCAACAGATGCTTGACCACATCAGTTACTCTATACATATTTTTATTTTTTAAACAAGTTAGCTAAGCGGTTTGCATCCAATAGAATACTAGAACTAAGGTACAATGAATTTGAGTCTTTTTGACTATTTAGACAACTGTCCACTAATAATTGCATTTCAGTCTCCGATAATTGTTTATACGATTTTATTCTAAGTGATTTGGCAAGTGATTGAGCAATTCGCTTTTTCACTTCCTTCAGTTCACCCGTTAATCGGTAATTTTCCACCAATCGATTTAATAATTCGTCCGGATCTGCATCATTACTCCAAATTGAAGGCAAGCCATGGATTACAAAAGTATTTCCTCCAAAATGTTCTAATTGAAATCCGGTATTTTGTAAAAAAGGCAATAACTCCTCCAATATAGGTACTTCCGCCTGCGCAACTTCCACTGTCTGCGGAAAAAGCAAATTTTGAGAATTTCCGGATTCGTTTTCTATCGAAATCATAAATTGCTTGTACAACATTTCCTCATGGGCTTTGAGCTGATCAATTAACAACAATCCATCTTCCGTCTGAACTGCTACAAAACGCTTCAGCACCTGAAACACCTGACCATAACCACTCGTCTGCTCATTGCCGTCCACCGTATGTTGAAAAGTTGATGGACCCTGCTCAATTTCTTTTCTTACCCCCTCAAAAATCTCATTCCAGTTTTCAGCACTTTCCTTTTTTTCAACCGGTGGTTTATAGGAAGCCCCGGAAGAATCGAATCCTGCACCTGTTTTTGTTTTTCCCGAGAAAGAGCCACCTGAAGTTCTGAACATATCCTGACCCCCAAGTTCAGCATGCCCCATTTCACTGTCAAAATCCAATGTGGGCGTTAGTTGATGCTTTCCAAGTCCGTGCCTGACGGTAACTCTGATCAGATTGTACATCATTCGCTCATCCTGAAATTTAATTTCCTGCTTTGTGGGGTGTACATTAACATCTACCAGAGAAGGATCCATCTCGAGATACAGAAAATAAGAGGGTTGCTCATCTGCTTGCAATAAGCCCTCATAGGCACCTTTAATCGCATGATGTAGGTAACCGCTCTTGAAAAATCGATTATTTAAAAACAGATATTGATCCTTTCGGGATCTTTTACAAAATTGTGGTTTTACGCCAAAGCCAGATAGTTTTAAAAAATCAGTTTCTTCATCGATGCGATATATCTTATCTGACAAGTTTTTACCAAAAAGATTGATAATCCTTTCCTTCGTATTACCTGCCGGCAAGCGCATCATTTCCTTGTCATCGTTGAATAGCGTAAAAGAAATTCCCGGAAAACCCAGGGCAATTCGTTCAAATTCCTGAATAATGCGCCTCAGTTCCACTTTTTCTGACTTCAGAAACTTTCTTCTTGCGGGTATATTGTAAAAGAGATCTTTGACAGAAATAGAGGTTCCCGGAAGCCCGGCAAAAGGTTCTTGTTGAACCACTTCTGAACCTTCAATCCGAATGAGTGTCCCCAAGTCAGAATCCAGTGATTGGGTAGTCAATTCTACCCTTGCAACAGCTGCAATAGAAGCCAATGCTTCACCCCTGAATCCCATGGTTTTTATAGAAAAAAGGTCGTCCCCGGAATTAATCTTACTCGTAGCATGTCTTTCAAAAGCAATTCTAGCATCCTCAGCACTCATTCCCTTACCGTTGTCTACCACCCTGATGAGTAACTTACCCGAATCCTTGAGAATCAATTGAATTTTATCAGCGCCTGCATCTATTGAATTCTCCAACAATTCTTTTACAACGGAAGCGGGTCGCTGAATGACTTCACCCGCTGCTATTTGATTAGCTACATGGTCAGGTAGTAACTTAATTATGTTGTTCATCAATCACCTTTAAGTTATGTTTTTGGAATAAGCCATTCTCAGGAGGGGAATCCTCCCAAGATCAACAATGAAATCAAGAGTAAAAATACAGCTATTCCAAAAACCATGGCCCTTGATTTTGCCATCGCTTTTTTAGCGAATTTACTTTGCCCGTAATAACGGTTTCTCATTTTTCGGAGCATGCGTTCCTTGATTTTTTCAGCATCCGGATTTTCATTGGGCTGGTTCTCGGCTACAATATCATCCAACTCCTCTTTTCGCTCATCGTAAAAACGAGGAATGTAGAGAAATTTGCTGTTTGACGGAGTTTTGAACATTGATCTCATAAGAAAAATTTTTACCTGAAAAATTAAGCACAAAAAGAAAATCAGGTCTCAACTTTTCAGCCTAAACACATAGGCAGTTTGATTTTTTGAGTCACATTTACAAAAAACCCATGGTCTCAAATAACGGCTGAATGCAAAAGTAAGTTTTTTTCAGTAGAAAAAGAAAAAGACCACAAAGCGATCCAATATATAAACCCATTTTCTACAAAGAAGATGAATCTAAGTTTAAAGTTGACGTATCAACATAGCCAAGCTGGTCTATTTCAACTGATACCGATATTTCCTAAACCACAGCCACTGCATTATAGCTCGAGCTACCAAAAAAGTAATTAGACTTGCCCATAGCCAATTATTGGAAGGGCTATCGCCGCCCAGATAAAAAATTCCAAAGAAGAGCAAAAATGATAAAATCATTGCATTTCGCATGCTTTTTGAGGCAGTCAGACCAATATAGATGCCATCCCATACATAGGACCAGAATCCGGCTAAAGGGATTATCACCATCCAGAACAAATAGGGCACAGCAGCCTGAAGTACCTCATCAACATCCGTAAAAATCCTCAAGAGGTCAACTCCAAAAATAAAATATCCAAGCGCGCAAAGAACCGCCATAAATCCGGCCCAGATAAACGCCAGATTAAGGGTAATATTCAAATCAGACTCACTTTCCTTACCTTTGTATTTACCTACCAGGCTTTCTGTGGCATAGGCAAATCCATCAATTCCATAGGACATCCAATTGACGAACTGCATGAGAATAACATTCACTGCCAGCACCATGGGTCCCATATCTGCACTTACACTGTAGAAAAAAGCAAAGACCAGAGTCAGCGCCAGTGTACGTAGAAAAATATCTGAATTAACCCTAAAAAAATGGCCCCAATTCCTAAAAGATAGCAACAGTTTAGACTGAAACATGGGGAACAGATGCTTGTATTTAAATACCAAAATTGACAGCGCAAGCAGCACGCCAAAATACTGGGCGATTACCGTTCCATATGCTACTCCGGCGACATCCCATTGCAGTACCGCAACAAAATAATAGCTAAGGCTGATGTTAACTACATTGACCATAATGGTGATGATGAGTGGAGCAATGGCATTTTGCATCCCAAAAAACCAACCCATAATTACCATCAGCGCAAGAGTAGCCGGCACATCCCAGATTCTGATAAAAAAATACTCCCGGACAAGAGGCAGAATATCATCTCCGACATTCATCAAATGAAATGCTGCGTTGCCCAAAGGCTGTTGCAGAATCAAGAAAAAAAGTGCCAATATGACTGCCATTAAAATTCCTCTTGCAAATTGCATAATTTGCCCGGCCCTGTCCGCTTTTCCATAAAATTGTGCTGTAAAACCCGTGGTAGCCATACGCAGAAAACCAAAATTCCAATAAAAGAAATTGAAGATCATCGCAGCCAACCCTACAGCGCCTATATGGAGGTCAGAGAGCCTCCCCATAAGTGCAGTATCCACTGTGGATAGCAAGGGGATAGAAATGTTGCTAATGATATTGGGAAAAGCGAGAGCGAGCATTTCCTTGTTGATCCTTTTTGTAGGAGCACTTAATGATATCATAATAAAGGACTTATGTCAAAAAAGCGTATTGCCTTTTTCTTCCCGGATGGCACCAAGGTGGTCAAAAGCCTTTTGGGTGGCTTCTCTTCCCCTTGCAGTGCGCTGGATAAAGCCCTCCATTATGAGAAAAGGCTCATGTACCTCTTCTATGGTTCCGGCCTCCTCACCTACTGCGGTGGCAATGGTAGAAATACCTACCGGACCACCTTTAAATTTATGAACAATACTGGAGAGTATTCGGTTGTCCATCTCATCCAACCCACTGCTGTCCACGTTGAGTGCCTCCAATGCAAAAACTGCAATCTCTTTATCGACTTTTCCATTACCTTTTACTTGAGCAAAGTCCCTCACTCTTCTCAATAAAGCATTGGCTATTCGGGGAGTTCCTCGACTCCTGCGCGCTATTTCTTTGGCACCTTGATTGTCAATCGGAATCTTTAGTAAGGAAGCAGAGCGGTGAATGATTTTTTCAAGTGTTTCAATATTGTAGTAATCGAGGTGGCAGGTAATACCGAATCGCGCCCGCATAGGTGCCGTCAACAATCCCATTCTCGTTGTAGCCCCTACCAAAGTAAACGGACTCAAATTGATTTGTATACTTCGTGCATTAGGACCACTGTCGATCATAATATCAATAGAATAATCTTCCATTGCCGAATAGAGGTACTCTTCTACTACATTATTCAATCGGTGAATTTCATCAATAAAAAGCACATCTCCTTCTTCCAGATTGGTAAGGAGCCCGGCAAGGTCACCCGGTTTTTCTATAACCGGTCCGGAAGACTGCCTCATGGTAGCCCCCAATTCCTCAGCGATAATATACGAAAGGGTAGTTTTACCCAATCCCGGAGGACCGTGAAGTAGCACATGGTCTAATGCTTCTCCGCGCATCTTAGCAGCTTTAATAAAGACAGAAAGATTTTCAACAATCTGCGGTTGCCCTTTGAAGTCCGATAAATTATCGGGTCTTAGCGCTTTTTCAATAGTTTTTTCCTCCTCATTCGCCATGTGGTCACCATAGCCCGGAATATCTTTTGACATCTATCAATTATTTTCTACCCAGATAATTTCTGATTCTTTAAACTGTTCATTCAATTCCTTACATTTTTCATTTGGAGGTCTTGATTGAAATAAACAATACATTTTTCCATAACAGTCAAAAATGATGTTGTCCCTATCCTGACCCCCGATTTTAAACCAGCTTATAGTATCCGTTTCAATCATTCTGATTTCTGTTGGTTTAAAAGCCTGTATGGCATCCAGCATCCAGTTTCTATTAAAAACGGTGACTTTATTGGCACATTCTCTTTCTGGGAATACAAGTACATCAATACATTTGATTCTTACCAACATATCGGCAGCCATGCAAGCACTTGCCATATCGGTAACTTCTTCGAAACCCACCTTTACTTCCATTCCGTCAGAAAAACGAATTCCCTCCGCTGTGCCACCTACAACCTGAAGCTTTCTCCCGTCTTCAAGTATGAGCAATAAGTGGCAGGCTGACAAGCCTTCAAAAGACCTGAAAACACCTTTTTCTGTGCACAATGACTCTTCAGAGCTATCTGCAGTTTTCTTGGTTGCTGAACAAGAAAACAAAAATAGAACAATCGAAAAAAGAAACAATAACCTGATCATAATCTTAAATTTTTAGCCAAAAAATGGCATTCTGGAAATACAGTATTTCATCGGCGAGACATCCATCATTGGAAGTCCTCACACTATTGGTGACTTGACAATCAAATTTAAACTTTGCAAAATTAGGCATTTTTTTACCAACCCAAAATGAAACTTTTTTTTGAAAGGCATCGTTTCAAGTTTCGTTACTGTATATTTGGAATTTTCAACTGTTTAAGCATTTAGCATATGGATCCAAAGGATTTTATTCACCGGTCAGCTTTTGGGGTTTGCTCCTGCATAGGAGAAAAACTAGGCATAGCAAGTTCCAAAGTTAGAATTTACTTCATTTATCTTTCCTTCCTAACCTTAGGTTCTCCCATCATCATTTATCTTTTCTTTGCTTTTTGGTTAGATGTCAGAAGACTTTTTAAGCCAGTAACTAGTTGGTTTTATTGAGTTGAGTTGAAAGTTGGC
>RECS01000153.1 GCA_007693915.1 Saprospirales bacterium
AATATAATAACTTATTTTATGCATAGACTCGTTTTTTATTATTACACACAACGGTTCTCGGCTTTGCGAAGTGGCGGATTTTCAGCACAAATGCTCATTTGATAAACTGAACTTGAAGCTTGCACTAAACTGACATAGAAGCACTGCACCCGCCATTTTGCAAAACCGATGTTAGCACTTCGCCCTTCTTTTCTGTGGTGTTTGTTCAATGTCATTTTGTGTCCGACTTGGTGCGGTGGTTTGGTGGCTCTTTTGCAAAACTTGGCTTCTTCGTTGGCTTGTGCGGTTTTGCAATTGTGCCACCAATAGCGTTGGCTAATATCTCGTTTGTTTTAAAAAGTCCTTTAATGTTATTGTCGTTATGCCGAAACCTTTTGATTTAACTTGTAAACCGTTGTCAGATGTCAGCATAATTGGATTTTCGTCTATGTATTTTAGTGCGACCGATAAAATAAAGTTATCAGCCGATTTTTTGTCAAAGTCGCTTGGTAGCAGAGTCAGGTCGGCTGTGTTCATTTTAATATTTCGTTTGTCAAAACTGTCATTGATTTGTTTGATTGCCTTTTGAACATTTTTCTTTTGTTCTTCTGATAGCGTAACTTTCAATTTATCTAACTCGTCAATGACTTTTGCCGATAAAATGACTTGATATTTCTTGTCAATTTTTGAAATGATGTCGGGATAATCAACAAATACATTCGTGTCAATTATGTAGATATTTTCTTTGTCCCTTTTGATTTCTTTTTTCGGTTTTTCAAATTTTGAAAGGTCTATTGTTCCCAGAATTTTTAAACCAACTTTACTTTCAGTTTCCGTTTTTGCTTCAGTAGTTTCTGTGTTTTCTTTTTCAACTGGCACTTGTTTAGCTTCGCTAATGTTTGTAATAGCCAAGCCGTCAAATTGAATGTAAAATGAAAATTCTTCGTCAAGTTTTTTAAGATACGTTTTTACTTCATTGTCAATTTGTGAACGTGTTAAAACTCCTTTGTCCGTGATAATAAGTGTGTGTCGTTTTGAGCGACTTGTTGCCACATTGAAAAGTCTGTTTTCTAATGAACGATGATAACTTGAATTTGGAACAATAAAAATTGTCACGTCAGTTGTCAAACCCTGAACTCTTGAAACCGTTTCAATCAATAAATTATTATGATAGCCGATTGTTTGAAAAATTGCTTTTTGTAATGCCTTTGTAGTTTCTACAAAGTATGTCAATACTGAAATATGTAATTTTTCGTTGGTTTCTAATAGGTGTTTTACAATGTCAGTTGCGAGTTTCAAGGCATTGGTTGGTTTGAACTCACCTGCTTTTAAATCAGTTTTTATTAAAGTTGGGCCACCTTTTGGATTGAAGAACCTTCCAAAATCAATGTCCATTTCAGAATATGAAAGGCGAATATCCTTTTTGGCTCTTGAGTTCAAACTGTCTTTATAAAATAATCCTGAATACTTTGCTGCTCTGTCCGTTAAACGATGTGTTTCAGTTAGCTGAAATATTGGCATAGATGCTGTTTCAGAAAGTGCTTTTAAGCCGTCAACCAATGCACCGTAATTTTTACGGCTCACTTTATCATCGCTTAATGAAACAACAGGCGGTAATTGTCTTGTGTCGCCAATCCAAATATTTTTCTTTCCTAAAAGTTTTGCACCCCCAAACATTCCTAGTAATGCCTGGCTTGCTTCATCAACAATAACATAGTCAAAAGGTGGCTCATTGAAAGTTTTTGCAGCTTGTCCGCTGGTAATGAAAAAAGTTGAAAGAATTAAATTATAAGGTTGCGGACTAACTTCTTTTGTTTGTTGTAAATCTTTAAAGGCTTTTGCTTCGTCAACCGAAAGTTTTGTTTTGAAAATACGATGTTCTTCTAATAGATTTTGTAATGCTGGCTTCTCAACTATTTCAATTAAAGCTCTATTGGTTAATGCTGTTACTAATACAGATTTTCTTTGATTACAAAGTCGTTCGCAGATTTCAGCAATCAAATACGTTTTGCCCGTCCCTGGCGGGCCTTGAATAATTAAACTGTCCTGCAAAGCCAATTGAGATAAAACAAAATCAGCAATGTTGTTTTTATTGTCAAGAAGTGTGGGTGTCCAATCGGAAACTTGAAAATCTTGGTCAAGAATTTTGTTTACCGATTCGTTGTTTTTATTTTGGACTATGCTTTGAAGATTTGCAATGTATTCAAATGGTGGTTTGTTTGGACCCAAAAGAAGTATCATTCCTTCGGCTTCTTGTATGTGAATTGCAAATTCAATTTCCACACCTCTGAATCCTGCAATGCTGAAATCTTTTTCATTTGATGGCGTTTGCCAAATACAAACAATTTCAGAATAATTTGTTTTTGCTTTTATTAAATCACCATAAGTTTTGTTTCCCCAATCTCTGTAATTTCTAAGTTCTTTTGGAACAGTAATACAGTAAAGATATTCGCCTTGTCTTGGTATTCCTCTTGTGTTTGGGAATTTTAGAATCATTTCTCCGTCTTTGAACGTGAGAAATTGTGCAACAAAAAGTTCTTCACGGTCTTGCAAGAGAAAAAGGGCAGAAGTGTCTAACTTTTGCTTGTAGGCTTCTGTTTGTGCCCGAAGCTCTTCTTCTAAAAATCTTATATGTTCTTCTCGGCTGTAAATCATTAAAGTAGTAGGTTTTTATCATCCGCAGATAATTCATTGGAACTAGAATTTCGTTCACTCAAACCAAATTGTTGCAAGTAATCTGTAGTGCTTTCGGGTGATTCAAAAATAAAATGAGTACCTTTTAAATACTGAAAGAATTTGGCAAATACCTTCAAGTTGGAAGTAGCAAATGATTCAGTGTTTAATCTCATATGAAATGTATCATTGAGATTCTCAAGGTCTGAAAGTGTTACGTTTCTAACTACGTTACCTCTTGTTACTACAAATAATTGAGAGTCTGGCTCTGCCAATGCTAACCATTCATTAGGATTGAAATAAATATTACCTGCTTTTGCGCTTTTCACAACAATTTTAATTGGCTTTCCATTAGGACTAATAATACCATCCACGACCGTATAATTAATTTTAATGCTTTGCGAAACATTGAATCCCTTTTCTCTCAGTGATTGAAAGATTATTTCTTTTGCATCTTCGCTTATTGAAATTCTTGATTTCTCACTTGAGTTATCTATAAGAGATAGGGAAATTGCGATGTCATCTTCCGAACCGATGGGATATAAAGCGCCAGCAACAGGTAATTGCGATTCGGTTGGTGTTTTTAAAATTTCTGCAATGTTTGGATTAGTTAAAAGGGCTTTCAACTTATCCTTTATCTCTTTAGGTGACAAACCTGTTTCGCCAATTATTTCATCTAATATCTCTGCTTTTTCAAGATTTGCGGCAATTTCGTCATCATCTATTAATCTGTGTTTTCGTTCATAGAGTTTTGTAAATATTTGCTCTGCTAAATATTTGTTCTTATTGAACCATAAATACAGTTTTCGGAATAATTCCCTAATTGCATCATTTCTTTCAATGCTTCCAAGTTTTGGTTCAATTAGTTCGGTTATTTTATCGGCAATGGCTTTAATTTCAACTTCTTGTTTTTCTGGAAGAACAGGGAAAATTTCTTTTGCCAGTAATTCACTGCGAAAATCATAACCTAACAGTTTACTTATATCTTTTAAATCTTCTGCGACTTCTTCGGTATTATCTGTCTGTAAGATGTCTTTATATTTAAAATCTCCATTTTGATTTGGCAGTATTGGTGAGGTTTTTAGATTTAATAAGTTTTCGTATTGGTTCTTATCTAAGAATGTTATTAACTCATCCAGCCACCTTAATGTCTCTGAATTATTTTGAAAACTAAAATTATTTTTAAATGTTTCAACATTGTTACAGCCAGCAATAGTAGTTACAATTCTTTTTGTAATTAACTTGTCTGATACTTCCCAAATGCTTGAATTGTTAATGGGAACAGATTTTATTTCGGCAAATTCATTCAAGAACAATCTTTTAGAATAAGTATAGATACTAGTTCTGATTTTATTCTCAGATTTTGGGAACAAACAAGCTAATTGAATGCAAGCCTTGTTGATGTTTGAATTTTTACCTTCATTTAAAATTCGGTTGATTTCTAAGATTATAGAATCTTGGTCTTTTGGAGTGAAAATAATACCTGCAAAATCATTTATACTTTGATGTAACAGAAAGTTTTTCCAATCGTTTCCGAGTGTAATCATCACTGCTTTAAGATTTTCATCTATACCGCTATCTTTTAAAAGTTTTGATTTTGCTTGAAATAGTCCATTTTGGTTAGGTAGAATTTTTAATTTGTCTTGGTTGAGTTGTGCTAATAATGATTCATCATCATTTACCAATGAAATTACTTCATTTAACCAATCAATTGTCTCGGATTCTGTTTTTCCAAGGGAAGTTGATAGCTGACTTATATTTTGATTGGTCTCTATCCATTTAACCAATGTTTCTATTGTTAGTTCATATTCTTTTTTCCAAATAATATCATACCACTTATGAATATGTTCTTGGTTTGGCAGTATAAAATATTCTCCAATATTACACAGTGCCCAAATTTTTTCTCTGATTTCCTTTTTACTTGAACTCGGAAAATCAACTGTTCCTTCTCCTGTTATCGCTCTACGACTGTATCTAACCGTGTCAACAATATTTTTTGTCAGTAAGGTTTCTCTTGTTGGCTTAATATATGTTTCTTCATACCAAGACGTATTTACCCAATCTTTTTCTTTTGGTTTTCTTATGCCTGCAAGGTTGTAAAGATTTTTCCATTCGGACTTATTTTGAACATAGTTGATGAAAATATTGTAAAGCCTAAACGCTTCATTGAAAACAGCTACATTTTTCTGTGTGTCCTCATCTGTTCCTCCTGTTAGACTTATTCCGTCTCGTGGCTCTGTTGGCTCAAAGAATGGGCTGTTTATTACAAACGGAATATGTAGTTCCTCCGTACCAATTAAAGGAAAATCTAAAAATACTTTTGGGACTTCCTTTTCGATTGTCAAAAGAAAATAATCGTTTCCGATAATTTCAACAGGAAGAATAATTTTTGTTTCCTCAACTCCAACTGAAACATAGTATTTAGGCTCTTGATTGTCACTAAATTTTAATTGATAAGTTACTATTTCCGTTTCTTCAAATAGTATTGATGTTAGTTTTGAAAGAGAAAAATTTAATTTACTGTTACTACTTTCAAACCGAATAGACTTAATGTTTGAGTGATTTATCAAAGCATAAGCAGCGGTGTTTTTTAGTTCTTCAGAAGCAATTTTTGCTAATTCAAGTCCACCGTTGTTTAAATAATAAATAAATTCTGTTCTAAACTCACTAATATTTGGCGAAAAAATAGCTGACGCTTTTGAAACACTTTTTTCTACAGATGCAAACGCCTTTTCTATACCTTGAATTAGTTCTGGGACATTATGTCCGCTTCGGTCAAGATTTAGTTCAAATGGTTTATAAGTTTCGGTATCATCTTGAAACACGCCTTTTATTTCAACTATTTCAGAAAGCAAATGCGTTGTCATAAATCCTGTCCCGAAACGTCCAGTTGTAGCTGGTGCTTCTTCTGTATTTGACTCAATTCTATCTTTGTCGCTTGATGAATATCGTCTAATTAAACCTCTTACATTTTCGTTCTTAAAAAAACCTTTGTTGTGTGCAAAAATGAATTTTTCGTCCGTTAAAGTTATATCCACAACAAGGCTTTTATCAGAATGAATGTTGCAAACGGCTACATTGTCTTTGGCATTTTGTATAAGTTCCCAAATAAGCCGTCTCGCAATAAATTCTTTGTTTATTCCTTGTCGAATAGGTCTAAGTTTCTCGAATATGTCAAGTGCTGATTTCCTGTTTAAATCTTGTGTATCAAATTTTCCAAATATTTCGCTCATTTCTTTATTTACTTTCTGGTTAGATAATGTCCGCTGTGCTGTTGGGGCAAAAGCAAATGTGCTGCATTGCGTTGGCTTTGCGCGTGGGGAGGCAGCTCTTTTGGTTTTGTTGAAGCGTTGGCAATTTGTCTTTCATTTTTCTGTTTGTTTATGATGGTCGTGTCGCACTTAGGGTGAGTGCTAACTCCCTATACCCGAATATTTTTTGCGCATAGCCTCCTAAATGGGAGTAAATACGAATATTCTTTGATCTAAAAATATTTTATTCTTATTCCAAGCACTCTCTCACTTGCCGGCCCTCTTATGCATTTCTAAGCCACATATCATTATCCAGGCCAACAGACCCGGACAAACCTATTTCTATAGGAGATAACGCAAAGTACAAACCAGCATTAATGGGTTTTATTCCGAATTGGGTAAGAATTACCTGCCCAAAGTTAAGTATTTTATTGGTTATTTTCTATGATTGATGCTAAATTTTGTGCCTTTAGAGATTGGTTGCTTGGTTTTGGCCAGCTGTTGAAAGTTTTTTGGTGAATGGAGTTTTTTATTTTCTGACAACACTCAAATTGAGATATGCCAATGAGGCGGTTTACTCTGATCATTGTCTAGTGGTGGTGCGGTAGTTTAAAGGATAAGGAATTTAGTTAGTTAAAAGGGAGGATAAAGGAATGAATGCTAGTCCCCAATAGCCTGCCACTTGTATTTTAAATTGCTTGTTATTGGGTAAAATGAGTTTATTCACCCATAAACTTTTAACAAATCCTGCAATTGATTAAGTGTAACTGCTTCTGAAGCTGGTTTGTCTTTTCTCCACCTTTTCATTCTGGGAAATCTCAAGGCAACACCGGATTTGTGCCTGTTCGAAGCAGCTATACCTTCAAAGGCTATCTCAAAAACGAGTTCGGGTTTTACTGCACTGACGGGACCGTGTCTTTCCAAAGTGTTGCGTTTGACAAAGGAGGTAATGGCCCTGAATTCATCATCGGTCAATCCGGAATAAGCCTTGGTAAAGGGAACCAGCCGTTCTCCATCCCAGGCTGCAAAAGTATAATCTGTATAAAGATTAGACCTTCTTCCCTTTCCCCTCATGGCGTAAAGCAACACACCATCTACCAGCAAGGGATCTGTTTTCCACTTCCACCATGAGCCCTTTTTTCTGCCTGTCATATAGGGAGATTGAAGGTTCTTAAGCATCAATCCCTCACTGTGGTTTTCCCTTGCTTTTTCCCTGATTCGGGCTAAGTCTTCCCAATCAGACCACTTGAGTGCTTCGGACAAAAACAGTCTTGGATGGGAGACTTGAGGAATCAATTCCCTCAGGTATTTTCTTCTTTCCATCAGGGGTTTTGAGCGGATGTCTTTTCCCTTCCATTCCAGTAAATCATAAGCGATGATGGCAGCGGGCAATTCTCTCATCATTTTTGCGGATACCGACTTTCTATTTAACCTTTTTTGCAATTGACTAAAATGAGCAGGCACCCCATCGTGAGTAATCAGTAATTCCCCATCAATGGCTGTTCCATCAGGTAAATCCTTAAAAGCCTCTATTAAATCAGGGAAGGAGTCGTTGATGAGTTCTTCACCTCTTGACCATAGGAATACCTCTGATTTGCGCTTGATGAGTTGAGATCGGATGCCATCCCATTTGTATTCTGCTTGCCAGTCTTCTTTTTTGCCCAAATCCTCAAATTTTTCTTCAAAGGGATATGCCAGAAAGAAAGGATAGGGTCTGGACAAAGCGACTGATTCATCTTTTCCAAAAATTAATTCGTGGTATTCTGCTGAATCCGGACTCCAGTTGCCCATGAGTCGGTGAGCCAGTTCATTTTCATCTACGCCCGTATGTCTGGATAGTGCTCTGACCATTAATTTCTGAGAAATACCGATTCTGAATCCGCCTGTAATCAATTTATTAAAAACAAAGCGCTCGCTTTTGTCCAGGCTGTTCCATGCATTTTTTATAAAAGCCTCTTTTTCCTGTTCCTCCATATGGCTGACTTCACCCAATGCTTTCATCCAAAAAGTTAGGCTATGGTCGGACTTCTTTTGAGGGGTTGGCAGGACAAGGGCTATGGTCTCAGCAAGGTCCCCAACTATATGATAGGATTCTTCAAAAAGCCAATCGGGTATTCCGGCCATTTCAGCAGCCCAAAGACGAAGATCTTTTAATTTCACCCCCCTTTTGGGTCGCTTACCGGAGAGTAAGGCAATGGTGTAAAGCTTATCACTTTCGGATGCCCCAGACAGATAGTCCACGAGGTGTTCCACTCTTTGATTGGTGCTTGTGGTGGTATCCAATAATTCTGCAAATTCACCGAATCTTTTCATCATCTCCCGTTCTTATTCACTTTCGTTTTCAAATTCAGTTTCAAATTCTTCTGCCTTCCATCCATTTTCATTCAACCATTTTGAAAAAATGTGTTGATAGCCGTGTGTACAAATAATTCGTTCAGCTCCGGTCTCTTTTATTGCCGTGTGTAATCCGTCCCAATCCGCATGATCAGATATCGCAAAACCCATATCCACAGCTGATCTTCGCTTGGCTCCTCTGATGGTCATCCAGCCGGAAGTCATAGCTGTTGAGGCATTTTTTAAAGTCTTTTTCCAGTGCTCTGATAAAGCTGATGGCGAGATGATTACCAAAGCTTTCTCCAGCTTTTCCTTTTTAGTTTTTTCGGTTAAAATTTTCGTTTTGAGTAGATCGAATCCCGATTTGCGTACTGCATTGTTCATTTGTTGTGTAGCGGAATGGCAATAAACAGGGCCTATCTCACTTCCACCCAATGCTGAAATCAACCGCTGAGCCTTTCCAAGAGAATATGCAAGAATTAATGAGGGACGGTTTAATGTTGCATTAGCATTCCACCACTTTTGTATGTCCTCAATGATTTCTTGCTGCGGCATCCATCGGTAAACCGGCAGTCCAAAGGTGCATTCGGTTATGAAAGTATTGCATTTTACCGGCTCAAAGGCATGAGAAAGTCCATCATCTTCAGTCTTGTAATCTCCGGAATAAACCCATACTTCACCTTTGTGCTCTACTCTGATTTGAGCCGAACCGGGAATATGTCCTGCAGGATGAAATGAGAAATGAACCCCGTTTACTGAGAACCTTTGTCCATAAGGAAAAGAACTTACCGATTGAACGCCTAATCTTCGTTTCAAAATAAGTTTAGAAAAATCCGGGCAAATGTATTGTTTATTTCCATGCCTGCAGTGATCTGCATGAATATGAGAAATAAGCGCTTTGTCAACCGGTCTCCAGGGGTCTATATAGACATCTGCCTGTGGTACGTAAAGTCCTTTTTTATTTTTTATAATGAGGTCTGTCAAACCGGGAGAGTTTTTATGTTGAATAGAATCGTGTAGATTATTATCAAGTTTTTTAGCCTATGAATGACGACCTTATAACAATCTACTCCTCTTCCTGTTCCTGTTCCTCTTGTTCTTTTAACTTTTCAATGTAATCACGATATTCATTCACGGTGGTCTTTTTCCATAAAGGCACACCATCTTCATAAGCTGCCCTCCCAATTATGTGTGCAGCTATTGGTGAAGTAATAAGTAAAAAAAGAACAATAACAGATGCTTTTGTGGCTACACCAACTTCATTATAGTAAATTGCCACTCCAATCATGATGCTTGCCACTCCAACGGTGGCAGCTTTGGTAATAGCCGAGACCCTGATATAAAAATCCGGAAGCCTGATCAAGCCTATTGCAGAAATCAGGACGAAGAGAACTCCTATGACAATTAATATGGCACTTACTATTTCTGTCATTTTGATTTATGGCTTTTTCTCATATAATAGGCAAAGGCTACTGCTCCCAAAAACAAAATTAATGAAAGGATGATAGCTGCATCCAAGTAGGATTCAACTCCGGTAGTCAAGGAGTAAATGGCTATCATTCCTATAGTAATGGTTCCTATCAGGTCAAAAGCAATCACCCTATCCGGCAGCGAGGGTCCAATAATAATTCTCACAAAGACCAGTATTCCGGAGATACTGAGAACAATGAGAGAAACCAACATTACAATGTAAAACCAACTCATCGCGTTATTTCAAGTAATTTTTTTTCAAATCCATTTTTCAAGTCACTTTTTAGTTTTTCAGCATCCACTTCCTTGAATTGAATAGCATGAACGAACAGTATTTTTTTATCTTTAGACAAATCCAAGCTCAATGTACCCGGTGTTAGTGATATCATATTGGCTAAGATAGTAATTTCATAGTCGCTCTCTGCACTCAATGGCAAAGCAATAATACAGGGTCTCATCATAGTCGTAGGTGTAAGTACATCGTAAGCGACCCTTAGGTTAGCTACAATTAGTTCCTTAAAAAAGAACAGGATGAGATTCATGAGTTTGGGTACTTTTTTGAAGTAGCTTTTATTAATCAAATAAAATAAAGGCCACAATACGGTAAATATAATAATACCTCCGAGAAACAATCGCGAAGCTGTAGTGTCCCAACCGAGAAGCTGAAACGCAATTACGACCAAAATGGCAGAAATAATAGTATGTGGTATTAACAATATCATTGATCAAGACCTAAGACTGCATCTATGTAAATATGTGGATTCAGTAATTGTTCTGCTGTCATTTCAGCAAAACTAAAAACCGGCTCCGCAAAAACACCTAATGCCAAAATAATTATAGTTACGAAAACTACCGGTATCATTTTTAATTTTATGCTTACCGGTTCTTCCTCTTTTACCTCCTCGGTTTCCTCTTCTTTTGGATCTTTTTTCCAGAAAACTTCATTCCAGATTTTTGTCATGGAATAAAGGGTGAGAAAACCTGTAATCAGCGCAAAAAATACGAGTATATACTCCTTTGCTTCCAAACCTGCAAGCACGAGTGCAAATTTTGCCCAAAACCCACTTAATGGTGGAAAACCTGCAAGTGAAAAAGCGGAAATCACGAATAAAATACCCAAAAAGGGGTACTTCCCATAAACTCCACCCAATTTTTTCAATTCAAAACTTCCCTTCAATCTGTTGACCACCCCACTAATTAAAAACAGATTGGATTTTACAAAAATAATGTGTACAATAAAGTATATAACTCCAGTTAACGCCATTTTGGTGCCAATAGCAATACCCATTATCAGATATCCTATCTGACTGATAATATGTACGCTCAGTATCTTTCTGAATTCCATCTGTGCCGCAGCCCCCAGCACTCCTATAAACATAGTCGTAGATGCAGTAACTATGAGCAGGTTATCTGTAAACTGACTTTCCTGATTAAAGATAAGTGTAAAAAAACGAATGAAAGCATATACTCCGACTTTTGTCAATAGAGCAGAAAAAATAGCTGTTATCGCCACAGGGGGGGTATGATAAGAAGCCGGCAACCAGGAAAATAAAGGAAAAACCGCTGACTTTACTCCAAAGGCTATAAAAAAGAAAATCATAGCTAGAAGTATTAGATTGGGGTCATCAACACCATTGATTAAAATCGAAAGTTCAGCCATATTCAAAGTACCTGTAAGCCCATAGGTTACACCTATCCCGGCAAGAAAAAATACAGATGCAATGATGTTCATGGTGACATACTTAATTGCCCCTTCAAGTTGCGGTTTGGTGTTACCCAAAGCCATCAAGACAAATGAACTGATCAGCATGATTTCGAACCAAACATACAGGTTGAAAATATCACCGGATAGAAATGCGCCACTGACGCTAAACAAAAGAAAACTAAACAGTGGAAAAAAACCGAACTGCATGCGTTTTTTATCCACATCAAACAAGGAAAAGACGCCGATAATCAAGCCCATTAGGGCTGTTAGGAAAACCATGAGAGCGCTCAGGTAGTCTGCCACTAGTGATATACCAAAAGGTGCCTCCCAACCTGCTGATTGCAATGTAATCACGTCGTTAATAATAACAGAATTCAGAAGATTAGCTGCAGCCAATACCATTAGGATGGTGCTCACAAAGAATACTACCTTCTGCCCTGATAAATTCCTCCACAGAAAAATATTAAATATCCCTGCGAGGAGTGGTATCAACAATACAATCAGCAATTCATTTTCCATCTATATATCAATCAAGTCTGTCCGTGGTATTTAATTTATCGAGATCATCTGTATCACCCGTCAGATAACCTACTTTTATCAAGACTATAGCAAAAGCCTGAATACCGAATCCTATAACTATGGCCGTTAGCACTAATGCCTGAGGCAACGGATCTGCAAACGGCTCTGTCAATTGTGTCGCACCTTCCGGAATAAGCGGTGGGGCTCCACGTGTTATTCTGCTTATAGTAAAGAGCATAAGATTAGAAGCATAACCCAGAATAATCAAGCCTATGATCAACTTTACAAAACTCCTGTGCAGTATCAAGTAGATTCCGCCCCCGTATAATCCTCCAATCAAAAATGGCAAAACATCTTCCATCTTACTCTTCCCAAAGTGAAAAAATAATTTCTAAAATTGTCCCGGCTACTAGCAAATAAACGCCAATATCAAAAAGTATAGGCGTTCCCGGTTTGCCGAGTATCGGTATCTGAATTTCTTCAAGCCACAAACCCTCCATAAATGTTACTCCGGCAAATAAGGGAATTAATCCACTTATAACTGCAAGAAGTAATCCCCATGCAATCAGTTTATTAGGATACAATTTAAACCTCTCTTGCGCGCGCTTAGCCCCGTAATTTATGGCATAAAGTGCAAAACCCGTAGAAGCAACAAGACCTGCCACGAAACCACCTCCGGGGGCATTGTGTCCCCTGAAGAGTAGAAAAAGTGAAAAGACAAGAAACAATGGAATTAATATCCTGATCCCTGTCGATAGTATAGTTGAATTCATGGGTTAAAATCTTTTTTATCTGAATTAAACTTCATCAAACCATATATTCCGATAGCTGCTATTCCCAAAACAACCATTTCACCCAATGTATCCAATGACCTGAAGTCCACTAAAATTACATTCACTACATTCCTCCCCATACCCCTTGGGTAACTATTTTCAGCAAAAAAAGCTTTCAGGTGAGAATCCATTGGATATTGCGTAACGATCATCACTATCCAAGTCATAATCAAACCGAAAAGCGCCGACACCAGAAAGTATCTGAACTTGATAAAGCCTTCTGCGAAAATCAGGTATTTCGGAAGCTTCCAAAGCACCAAAACAAACAACACTACTGTAAGTGTCTCAATCAAAATCTGAGTCATTGCCAGGTCAGGAGCTCCAAATATAATAAATACAAATGCAACGCCATATCCTACCACACCTAACATTGCAATCGCCAACAAGCGAGATTGAGCCACTACTGTATAAAAACAGGCCACCAGCATAATTGCACCTATGATAATATCGTACACCCTGAAATCACTCCACATCACTCCGATTTTTGGTATTGAGAAGTTCTGTAAAACAATGAGTGCAAGCACACAAAAAGTAGCTACCATTACAGATACATAAACTCTGATATATCCATTTTGTACTTTTCTAGTCACTATTTTACTCATATCCACTACACCTTCCATAATCTGGTCATAAGCATAGGATGGTTTAATTTTTTCTGAAATCTCAATTTGGGACATCAATCTGGGATTGAAGTAAACAAAAAGAAATGTGGCTATACCCAATAATACGGTGAAAGTACTTAATATAAGTTCAGTGTTGATTCCATGCCAAAGGCTTATCTTTAGTGTCGTATTTTCCGGTCTAATAGCAAGTGACGCCTGTTCTAACAATGGGGAAATAAGACCGCTACCAAAACCCAAAGATAGCGATAATATACCCATGATTAAGGGACCTATCCACATGACAATTGGAGTCTCGCGTGTTGGACTATTCAGTCGATTCCTTCTCCCAAAAAACACCATATAGACCAGCATTCCGGCTGCTGCCGTAAAGAATACTCCTGTTATAAAAAAGGCTGAGGTAGTCAGTGGTGAATTGAGTGCCATTTCCAATGTGGACTCATAAGTATATTCCTTACTGATAAAACCGAATAAGGGCGGAATTCCTGCCATAGAAAGTCCGGCGAGCACAGCTGCGGTCGCAGTAAAAGGCATCGATCTGAAAAGACTACCCAATTTACGGATATCCCTTGACCCTGTTTCATGGTCAACGATCCCGGCTATCAAAAAGAGTGCACCCTTATAAAGAGCGTGTGCCAAAATAAAAATTACGGTTGCTTTGATGGCAATTTCGGTTCCTATCCCCAAAAGCATGGTTAATAGACCAAGGGCACTGACGGTAGTGTAAGCAAGGATTTTTTTGAGGTCAGTTTGCAATACTGCAATGATTGCACCTATCAGCATGGTGGTTGCACCAAACAAAAGGAGAGTAGCATGCCATCCATCGGCACCATTAAAGACAGGACTTAGCCTTGCCAGTAAAAATATCCCCGCCTTTACCATAGTGGCAGAATGTAGATAAGCACTCACAGGAGTCGGAGCAGCCATAGCAGAGGGCAACCAAAAGTGAAATGGAAACTGCGCAGATTTAGTAAAACATCCGAGAATGATCAACAACATGGCAGCATTGAAAAGGGAACTTTGTGCAAGTATATCGCCACTTTGAAGAATTTCAGACAAGCTAAGACTTCCCGCCCCTATTCCCAGTAAAATTAATCCGGCGAGCAGAGCCAAACCTCCTCCCGCGGTGATTAACAAAGCTTGTAGAGCTGATTTTCTCGTGGACTCATATTCGTGTTTAAATCCAATGAGAAAATAAGAAGTGAAACTAGTTAACTCCCAGAATACAAAAAGGCTGATGATGTTGTCCGAAAAAACAAGCCCTAACATGGAAGCCATAAAAGCGATAAGCGCTACATAAAAGCGATCGGTGTTGGGTACGCCCTTCATGTAAGTACCTGCATAAGCGAGCACTATGGTACCTATACCACTTATCAAAAAACCGAAGAGCAGACTCAATCCATCCAGTCTGAAATCTATGCCTATTCCAAGGGAGGGTACCCATTCCATTGGAATTATTTGGGTACCGTACTCAATAACAGTCTTGTATTGCTTAATCAACCATAGAAAGGTCGCAGCAGGATATAGTGCAAACACCAACCCACTGTATTCCTTGGCTATTCGATGAATAAAAGGAGCCAGAAATGCTAATAAAAATCCTATGATGATAATCGTCAACATGGCACAAAGAAACTAAAAAACTTATAATTCATTGAGCAAATTAAGACAAATCGAAATGAAATTAATTTTCACAAATGTTCCTAAATTTTAAATTCAAAAATCCTTAAGAATTTGATAGCTGATTAAGATGACTGATTTTGGAAATGAAAAGGGATCAGAAAACATAGGTGATGTTACCTGCTCCTTGAGTTGAATCAGTATTCTTTTTATTTTGTATTATGCACATGCACATCCATTTGCGGGAATGGAATTCCAATTCCGGCTTTATCAAATTCTTTTTTAATATTCTCCTGCATATAGAAAAAAACCGTCCAGTAATCTTCAGTTTTCACCCAGGGTCGTACAGAAAAATTAACCGAGCTATCTGCCAGTTCTGAAACTAAAATATCTACGGGCTGATCGTGCAGGACTTTTTCACAAGAACTTACTACTTGCTTAATGACATCCCTTGCTTTATCGATATCATCATTGTAACCAATTCCGAACGTCATTGGCACCTTTCTGATGGCATTTGCTGTTAGGTTCTCAAGTGGTGAACCCATAATTTTTCCATTTGGAATGATAATTACCCTGTTATCGACGGTGGTTAGGGTAGTTACAAAAATCTGAATTTCTTTCACTGTGCCTGAATAACCATTGGTTACCAAAAAGTCGCCCACCTTAAAGGGTTTAAAGAACAGGATAAGCACTCCCGCTGCCATATGACTCAACTGTCCCTGAAGTGCTAAACCAACGGCAAAAGCTAAAGCACCAAGAATGGCTACAAATGAGGTTACCTCAATCCCAAACATGGAAGCTGCACTAAACAGCACCAAAATTTTAATCAATATCTGTATTAATGAGGACAAAAAAGGAACCAATGAGGGATCCACTTCTCTTTTTTGCATTTGCTTTCGGGCTTTTGAAGATATGATATTAGCCACCCAAAAACCTATAATCAAGGTAATAATTGCTCCAAGAACTTTAGGAGCATAGCCAATTAGCATTTCTGAAATTAAGTCAAGATCAAAATTCATATTTTATAGAATTTGTAAGTTTAGAAAAATAGTCAACAAAAAACTAATAACTAAAAGTTTTAAATGTTCAAAAAAAAAAAGCCGGCAATAATTCAGCCGGCTTTTTTTAAAATTATTTTTCTTCAGAATTATTCACAGTCTGTAAAGTCTCCTCCTGATAAGTCACCAATATTGCCAATGTATGGGTAGATCACACAAAAATCATTAGCATCAATTTCTCTGATATCTAAAATTGCAGTGTTTGAGGGCGCATTTTCATTTTGCAAAGCACCTTGAGCCATTAAGTCTGCCAATACCGACAGATCAGTTACTCCGGTATTTCTCATATTCAATCTGTGCAATTTCGTGAAATTTGCAATAGTTGCCATCCCTTCATTTCCAAAAGGTACATTTCTTGCAATTAAGGTACCTAGTTCAGTATTGTTAGCAAGAGCAGAAATATCTGTGATGCCTGTTGTGGTATTTATATTGAAATAATCCAACTTTGTCAATGCTACCATCGGGCTAAGGTCAGTTACATCGGTACCGTCCAATCGCAAAAAGGTAAGGTTTAGCATCCTGTCAATTCCCTCAATACTTTCAATAGGTAAACCTCTTGCATCTAATTCTTCTAATCCCAAAAGCATCTCATCCGTTATTTCATCTTCAGATCCTATTCCTAAAGCACTTCTGACTGCACCTTCAAAAGCACCGTCGGGAAAAACAGATCCACCTCCAACAGGTTCAGGTAAAATTTCCGGTGCTCTTGAATCAATATTGCCCCAGTACGGGCGAATAGGTGCATAGGGATCGTTTTCAGCAGTTACATCACCGAAATCATTTTCCCGTATGTCAACATCTGCAAAAATCAATTCAGCAGGATTATCTTGAAGTGCTCCTGCTGCCATCATTTCACCCAATATGGTCAAATCAGTAATTCCGGTATTTCTGGCATTCAACCTCCAAAGTTTTGAAAAGTTTTTTATCACTTCTAAACCCTCATTGCCGGTTTGAACATTCCTCATAATAAGTGTTTCCAGATTGGTTAAGCCTGCAATAGGGCTCAAATCGGTTATCGGATTGGTATGGATATTCAAATAAATTAACTGAGTAAGTCCTGCTAATGGAGAAAGGTCTTCGATATTATTATCTCGCAAGTAGATTTCTTTGAGAGAAGTCAATAATGCTAAATTGGAGATATCGCTTATTCCGGTTCCCCGGAAATCTACAAACTCCAATCCGGTGATTCCTTCTAAGAAACTAAGGTTGCCATTGGGGATAGCAGTATTTCGGATATCCAACCACTTCATTTTTGAAAGTTGGGAAATGGGTACAAATGAACTTATTGACGTACTTTGGGCTTCAAATTTCTCTAAATTAACTGCTTCTTCAAGACCTGTCAAGTCCTCGATTTGCTGACCACTGATATTTAACTCAGTCAGTTCTAGGATTTCTTCTTTACTAACTGGTCCATTAGTTTTTCCTAATGCATTAGCTACTGCCAATTCAAGTGCATCGTCATTGAATTCAACAAGTTCTTCCTTCGGATCGGGATCAGGATCGGGATCAGGACTCGGACCCATATCATCGTCATCTCCACAAGCTGTAAAAACTAGGGCGAATGCCATTAGAGGAATAAGAAATTTTACTTTCATTGGGAATAGATCTACAAAATTTTTCATTGGTTTGATTTTATATTAAAAATTAGTTTCTGATGTATTT
>RECS01000098.1 GCA_007693915.1 Saprospirales bacterium
ATGAATATTAATTTTAGCATTGGTGGTTATCACTCTGATTTGATGGGTAGTACCTCGCCGAGAAATCTAAGGGCCTTCTTTGAGACGCTTCATCTCGTGATGGAAGCGCCAGTATCAGCAGAGGATGGCTTTAGTTCTAATATTGCCGGTTATCGCTCTTTTCTGATCAACCAACACAACGATCCCAACCGATACTTTCTTAACAGGATGAGTGAGATTATCGCTAAAGACAATGAAAGAAGGCGTTCAATGAGAGTTGAAGATCTGGAAGATGTTTGTAAAGACAGGGGATTCGAGATTTTTCAATCTTCTTTTGATTGTGCCAATGACTGGAATTTCTTCTTTGTAGGAAATGCAGATATGGATGTCTTAAAGGATTATACCGCCCGATATATTGGCACATTAAGCACCTGTGATGAACCTTCTGAAATTGTAGTCCACCCATTAGAATTTGAAAGGGAAGAACTTTTTCATTTGTTGTACAAAGGGCAGGAAGACAGAAGCATGGGCGCCGGTAGATTTCAGGGCGATTTTGAATATAACGACAGGAATGCGAGAATTCTTGGCATTGCTAACTCCTTGGGTAATATTTTATTAAGAGAGCGCATCAGAGAGGAGATAGGTGGAGTCTATTCCATCAGAATGTTTGGTGGTGCCAGCCGTTATACCAATACTTTTGAAATAGGATTTATGTACGGCTCTGAACCAGATAAAATGGAAATGCTAATGGAAGAATCACTGAAGGTATTAACCAATGTCAGGGACAATGGTTTGCCCGCCGGTTATCTCGATCGAGTAAGAGAACAACAATTGCAAACGAGAAGACTGGACTTGCAGGAAAATCGCTATTGGGTACAAGGAATTAGAAATGCAGTGCTATTCGAAGAAGACTTTGAAGAAATGAGTTATGAAGAACTCGAATCTTTCTGGGAAACAGTCACTGAAGGAGAGGTCCAAGCTATGTTCCAAAAAGTAATAAATGATGAAGAAATGATCGGACTTATTCTCTATCCGGAGTATATGGAATGATTTTAGTGGATAGCTGAAATTTAGTCAGCAGGTAGTTTTTTGAGCGAAATCTACAAAACTGATTAAACCTAAAGATCGGTTAGTTTTGGATTATTAACGAGTGGACTCTTTTATATATAAAGAACCCAATAAATACCATAGTGCTATTAAGCCGAAAAAATGGAGTCTCATTTAGTCCAAACTTATTAGAGCCTGATGTAATAGATATAATCAGTTCTTGGAGGCTCTGTTAATCCGGCTTGACGCCCCATTGTAATTAATTGTCCGCGGTGGTAGGTAGCATGGTTGAATACATGTAGTATTATGCCCTCTACTGAGGTGGGTGTGCCGTCTCTACCAAGTGGTCTACCATCTTTAAAGTCCGCTTCAGAAAGCGATAAAACGTATTCCTCGAAATTACGCGAAGTAGCCAGAAATCCTTCAAACATCTCCTGAGGACTCCCTTGAAAATCGCGTCCGGGTGGTGTGCCCCAACCCTCACCCTTAAGGGTTTGTAACCACCCGTATTCTGCATTCCACAAATGAAGCAGCGTCTTGGTAAGACTGTTGAAACTGGATTCAATTTCTTTGTTTAGTTGCTCTTCATTCGCCCCCTGAAGCCATTCAACAAATCGCTCATTGGCCCAGCGATTATAGGAAGCATAGCTTTTTAGGACTAAATCGTGATCCTGGTAGATTTTTTGAGTTTCTTTCATTTCTGCTGTATATGTTACTTTTTCAGGGTATTCACTCTCTTTTTCTGAGTAGTTAAAAAATGAAAAATTACTTAAAAAAAGAATCGGTAAGCTTAGTATTAATGTTTTCATGTTTTGAATGTTTTACTCAATAACCCATTTTTCTCCTTTTGGTTGAAAACAGAAAAATAATTTTTTCAAGATTGAATCAATAAATTATGGCCTTTTAGAGCTCTGATATTTTCTTTACTTTTGTAGTCAAAAAATAAAGACATGGCCTACAGAAAAGAAAAAGACAGTATCGGTTATATAGATGTTCCTGCAGAAAAATACTGGGCAGCTCAGACTCAGAGATCGTTAACCAACTTTAAAATTGGGGGTCAGAAAATGCCGGATGAGGTTATTGCTGCTTTTGCAATTTTAAAAAAAGCGGCTGCTAATGCCAATGCTGAAGCAGGAGTTTTGGATAAAAATAAAGCAGAACTCATCGGTAGGGTATGCCATGAGATTCTTCAGGGTAAACTGGCAGATCAGTTTCCACTGGTGGTGTGGCAAACGGGTTCTGGTACTCAAAGCAATATGAACGTCAATGAGGTAATTGCCAATCGGGCTCATGTATTGCAGGGGGGCAGTCTCACGGATGAGAGAAAGGCATTACATCCCAATGATGATGTCAATAAGTCACAGTCTTCCAACGACACTTTTCCGACGGCCATGAATATAGCAGCCTATGCTGTCCTGATAAAATGCACCCTACCGGGGATCGCTCACCTAAAAGCCATTCTGGAAAGAAAATCCACTGAATTTATGGAAGTGGTCAAAATAGGCAGAACCCATTTTATGGATGCCACTCCGGTAACAGTCGGTCAGGAATTATCGGCATTTGTGGCTCAGTTGAGTCATGCTGAAAATGCCATCAGGAACAGTTTGGCGCACTTATCTGAGATTGCCTTAGGGGGAACAGCTGTCGGTACGGGTTTGAATACTCCGGAGGGATATTCTCAAAGAGTAGCTGAATTGATAGCGGAATACACGGGCTTACCTTTTGTAACTGCCCCCAATAAATTTGAGGCCATGGCGGCTCATGATGCTATTGTTGAGGCGCATGGAGCATTAAAAACTGCAGCCTGTGCCCTGATGAAAATCGGAAATGACATCAGAATGCTGGCATCCGGACCCCGAAGTGGAATAGGCGAGTACCTGATTCCCGCGAATGAACCCGGATCCTCTATCATGCCGGGCAAAGTCAATCCTACTCAATCCGAAGCTTTAACTATGGCAATGGCGCAGGTAGTAGGCAATGATGTAGCCATAAATATCGGAGGCATGAATGGTCATTTTCAGTTGAATGTATTTAAGCCGGTGATGATCTTCAACTTCTTGTTTTCAGCGAGATTGATAGGAGATGCTTGTATGAGTTTTGCCGATAATTGTATCGAAGGATTAGAACCCAATACAGCCCGGATAAAAATGCAACTGGAAAACAGTCTGATGCTGGTCACTGCACTAAATACCCATATCGGATATGACAAAGCTGCCGAAATCGCTAAAAAAGCATATAAGGAGAACAGCACACTGAAAGAAGCTGCCCTTGAGCTGGGATATCTAACCGCAGAAGAGTTTGATCAATGGGTTAGACCAGAGGATATGGTGTAGGTAGAGCGTGTTTTTGCCTAAATTATTTGTCTTTTGTTGTGACTGCTAAGTTGTGGAAGTCCACCTTGCAAGCTTGACGACACAGGTTGAAACCATTTAATATTCCTGAATTAAAATTTCAGCGGAAATTCCAAGATGTTGATTTAATTTGCGGATCATACTGATGCTCAACCTTCTTTTGCCCTGTAGTAGTTCACTTGCTCTGCTTCTGGATCCCAATAATTTACTTAGATCACTTTGTGACATGCCCAACTGATCGAGTCTGAATAATATGGCTTCAATCGGGTGGGGCGGTTCAATCGGGTACTTTTTCTTTTCGTAAGATTCAATAAGGATACTCAGCACCTCTAGTTCATCTGATTCTTTAGAATTGGGTTTAAGGTCCATTTGCATTAATTCATATGCACGGGCCAGATAATTTGCATGGTCTTTATCTGTCTTTATTGGTTTTAACATAGGTT
>RECS01000075.1 GCA_007693915.1 Saprospirales bacterium
TAAATGGATTATTCGCCATGCTGTTGTAAGGCGTGAGACCAAAGTATTTTTCTGAAGCGGGATCTACCTCATTAACATGACAAAGCGTCTAATAGATCTAAATTGTATTGGTATGCCTATCCATCCTCAAAACATTGATGAATCCAACTTTAACCTAAATCAACAACATCAAAGAACTAATTTTACCCCAAATATAGTTATCGAAACCAAAATCCTGACCTTTTGAGACAATTTTTGAGATTAAATCATTTTCATCCCTTATAAAGTCCGGGGTAGAACTCTATTTTGAATCATTATTCTGAAGCCATTAATTTAATAAATTTGTGGATTTTAGCTTAACTCCTGAAAATCAAAATGAAAGGTCCTGAACGTAATAAGAATTAACAGATTTTTTAAAATTGACATTTTTTATATATTAAAAAGTTTTATGTTTGCAGTAGATTTTTAATACACCTTTAAATATTATATCTGTGAAAACCTATCTTGACTTATTGCAAAAAATTCTTGATGAAGGGGGAGAGAAGGACGATAGAACCGGCACGGGTACTCTTAGTATTTTTGGTGAACAACTCCAATTTGACCTAAGCGAAGGATTTCCTCTTTTGACTACGAAGAAAGTGCACTTCAAATCTGTTGTTCATGAATTGCTTTGGTTCCTGAAAGGGGATACCAATATCAAATACCTACAGGACAATGGAGTGAGGATATGGAATGAATGGGCTGATGAAAATGGGGATCTGGGTCCGGTTTACGGTAAACAATGGAGGTCATGGCAGAAACCCAATGGTGAAACTGTGGACCAAATCAAGTATGTGGTAGATGAAATAAAGAAAAATCCAAAGTCTAGACGCCTGATTGTCAATGCCTGGAATGCGGGTGAATTAAGTGAAATGGCGCTTACTCCTTGCCATTGCTTGTTTCAGTTTTATGTCCGCGACGGAAAATTGAGTTGCCAGCTTTATCAGCGCTCGGCAGATGTTTTTTTAGGGGTACCTTTTAATATAGCTTCCTACAGCCTTCTCACACACATGATAGCGCAGGTCTGCGATCTTGAAGTTGGACATTTTGTGCATACCTTTGGAGATGTCCACCTGTATTCCAATCACATTGAACAAGCTCAATTGCAACTGAGTAGAAAACCGGGTAAACTTCCGCGGATAAAATTGAATGAGAAAATTAAAAATATTGATGATTTTAAATATGAGGATATTGAATTGATAGATTATCATCCGGCACCAGCGATTAAGGCGGTTGTAGCCGTTTGATCAATTTAGAATAAATCTAAATAATTCGATATATTTCATATCTATTGTTAATAATTGGTTATTGAACTATTTTTGCCGGCAATTACGATTTCAGCTTAAGAAATCTATTTGTGTGCGATTTAAACTATGGTAATAATATGAAAATAAATTGGCTCAATTCGTCTGTTTTGGTCCTTCTTTTTTTACTCATCCATCCATTTTCAACTTCAGCAGAGGAGTTAAATCTGGATGAAGGAAGGGATTTGTTTAGAACCAATTGTGCGGCCTGTCACAACAGAAACATGGTCGATAATCTCACAGGACCTGCTCTTGGTGGTGTTCAGGATAAGTGGGGCGATTTTCCCATTGAGGATTTGCGTTATTTTATCAGATACTCTCAAAGGTCTATTCAAGAAGGACATCCTCGAGCTGTTCAAATTTGGAATGAGTGGCAGCCGGCTATCATGAATAATTTTCCCAATCTTACGGATCAGGAAATAGATAATATTCTGGCTTACATTGATGGGGTCTATACCGGTACCTATGGTCCAGCTCGTGTGGCGGCTGATGCCACTGGGATAGCTGAAGATGAGACAGATAACAGCTTCCTTTTAATATCATTGATTGTTATTTTGGCTCTTTTAGCGATTGTTTTGGCGAGGATTGCCAATGTCTTACGCTCTATCCATATAGCTAGAGAGACCAACAGAGTTCCGAAACCAGGTTCTTTTGGAAGTATCCTCACCAGTAAAACAGTTGTTGGTTTGGTTTTACTTACACTAATTATAATAGGTGGTTATACCACAGTTAATAACGCCATTGATCTGGGCAGACAGCAAGGGTATGCGCCACAGCAGCCTGTTAAGTTTTCACATGCTGTTCATGCAGGTATACATGAGATTGATTGTCAGTATTGTCACTCTGCAGCCAGGCAAAGTAAGCAGGCGTTGATTCCGCCAACTTCTACTTGTATGAATTGTCACGTAGCCATTAAAAAAGGGTCGGAATACGGTACTGCTGAGATTACCAAAATTTTCGCTTCTATCGGGTACGACCCGCTAAATGATGAATATCTTGAGGATTATGAAAAAATGTCGATGGAGGAAATTGAGGCAATTTATCGCGAGTGGATAGAAACGGAATATGTAAGAGACAATAGTCTCGATTATCTCGACGAGGGGGGTAGATTGGAATCTGATCGTCAATGGGAGGACGTTGTTGCAAGTCTTACCCATGAGCACAGAGATCATGTAGCAGGTCCAATTGAGTGGGTGCGAATTCACAATTTACCGGACCATGTGTATTTTAATCACGCTCAGCACGTAACTGCCGGGAATGTAGATTGTCAGACCTGTCATGGTAAAGTTGAGGAAATGGAAGTTTTGGCTCAGTATTCTACATTGTCCATGGGATGGTGTATCAACTGCCACAGGCAAACTGAAGTACAAGGATTTACAAGTGACAACGAGTATTATCTGCAGGCGTATAGAAAGTATCATGATGCCTTAAGAGCAGGTGAAATGAATAAAGTAACTGTTGAAGATATTGGTGGTTTGAGCTGCCAGGTATGTCATTATTAATTCAATTGAATAAAGCTTTTTAAAGTCATTATAAAATGAAGGAAACGAAGACAGATTTTTGGGTAGGAACTGAAGATGTCAATAATCCTGATCAACTTAGAGCGGAGTCATCTCAGGAGTTTTTTGAAGCTCCCGTACTTAATGAAATGACCAAAGAGGAGGAAGATGCTCCAGAGGCATCGAGAAGGGATTTTCTGAAGTATTTGGGATTTGGACTTGGTGCAGCAACTATTGCTGCCGGCTGTGAAGCACCTGTAAGGCGCGCTTTGCCCCACCTCGTTCAGCCGGATGCCATTGTTCCCGGTATTGCGACTTATTACTCCAGTAATTTTGTTAAGGGAAGTGATTTTTGTCCCGTTATTGTAAAAACCAGAGAGGGAAGACCAATAAAAATTGAAGGGAATACGCTCTCATCTTATGCCAATGGTGGTACTTCTGCAAGGGCTCAGGCGTCAGTACTAGAATTATATGATACCTCACGATTGAGGTATCCCGGCAAAATAAAAACTGAAGGTGGTCTAGAAAAGATGAGTTGGGAAGAAATAGATGATGAAATCGGAAGTAAATTATCCGCTGACTCAAGAATTGCTATTCTATCTTCAACTATTCATAGCCCCTCTACTCTAAAAGCTATAGAGAAGTTCTCTGAGAAGTTTTCAAATACACGTCATGTTGAATACGATCCAGTATCATCAGCAGCCTTATTAGATGCACATGATGAGGCATTTGGTAGTAGAGCCATTCCTTCATATCACTTTGATAAAGCAAAAGTAATAGTCAGTTTGGGAGCTGATTTTTTAGGCACCTGGATTTCTCCGGTACAGTTTGCCAATCAATGGGCAAAGAACAGAAAGATAAAAGATGTTAAGAATGCTGCAATGAGTAGAGTGATTGTTGCTGAGGGGCATTTTTCACTAACTGGTGCGAGTGCTGATAACAGAGTAATCATAAGACCTTCTGAGAATGGATTGGCTATTGCTACTTTGCACAATGAAGTGGCTTCCATGTTAAACGCAGGTGGACAAATAAATGTATCCGGATCATTTTTGAACCCAAAGGCAGAGAAAGGATTGAAAAGAGCGGCTCTTCACCTGGTGGAAGCTCATAGAAATGGAGAGGGAACATTAGTCATTTCAGGGTCTAATAATGTTGCTGAGCAATCAGCTGTTATTCGATTGAATCAAATGCTGGCTAATTATGGCAATACTTTAGATATCAGCAAGCCTTTATATCTAAAAAAGGGATCAGACAAAGATGTTTTGACCTTGTTAAATGATATGCAATCTGGAAATATTGATGCCCTTATTGTTATGGATGATTGTAATCCGCTTTATGACCTTCCTGAGGCTGAGGATTTTAAGCAGGCAATGAATAGAGTTGGGGTGAAGATTTCTACCTCAACGGTACCCAATGAAACTTTGGCGGCTTGTACATATGCTTGTCCTTCTCACCATTTGCTGGAGTCGTGGGGTGACGTTCAACCCATAAAAGGATACTTTGGCTTAATACAACCCACAATACATCCACTTTTCGATACACGCGAAAAAGAAGAGACCCTTTTAAAGTGGTCTGATGCTTTACCTGAACAAAACGGAATGGGTAGACCTTACTTCCATTTTATCAGAGAAAATTGGGAAGAAAATGTTTTCCCAGAGCAAAGTAGGTTTGCTGCTTTTCAGCGTTTTTGGGATTTTTCTTTACATAATGGATTTACCAAAATTGAAGTAGAAGGAGAAGATATTAATAGCAATGACCCTATTGATGTTTCCGGTATGTCTACAAGGATATCGAGGCCATCATCAGCAGATGCTGAGGTGAGTTTTTATGAGACAGTTCATTTGGGAGCAGGACAATATGTGAACAACCCATGGCTACAAGAAATGCCCGATCCTTTATTGAGAACGGTATGGGACAGTTGCTTGTCCATTAGCTTGAAGTGGGATGGTCGCAATAGAATAAATGGTTTCAATAAATTGAAAGATGGAGATAAAGTGGAGCTGACCTTGGGGGATAATTCATATGAAGTACCTGTAGTAACTCAATTTGGAATTTATGAGGGACAACTTGCATTCCCATTAGGCTATGGTCGAAAATTATCCGGACCGGCAGGTAGCGACGTGGGAGTAAATGCTTTTGCCAACCTTTGGAGAAATGATGATGGCAACCTTCAGTACTATGTGAGTAGAGTTTCTATATCTGATCGAAAAGGTGAGGACAGAACTTTTGCTACTGTACAGTATCACCACACCTTTGGTGTAAAAGACAAGGATCCGAACTCCGGTGAAATAATCAATGTTGACGAACAGACAATTGTTGATATAGGCCCCGGATTTCAGGGTGCTTTAGAAAGAAGGACCATTATAAGACATGCCAATCTTCCCACCCTTGACGAATCCGTAGAAAGTTTGAGAAAGGAGAGAGAATTTGCTCAAAAGCTGAATTCGGCAGGTTTGTATCCTGGTCACGATGACTTGTATAAAAATGGACATCATTGGGGAATGACAGTGGATATGTCTGCCTGCATAGGTTGCGGTGCATGTCAGATTGCATGTATTGCTGAAAATAATGTACCTATAGTCGGTAAAGATAGCGTTCGTAGACATCAGGAAATGACTTGGTTGCGGATTGACAGGTATTATTATGGAGACTTTGACAATCCCAATGTTGTTTATCAGCCCATGATGTGTCAGCATTGTGATAATGCTCCTTGTGAGAATGTTTGTCCGGTTGGTGCCACTAATCACAGTCCTGAGGGATTGAATCAAATGATCTACAACAGATGCATTGGTACGCGTTATTGCGCAAATAACTGTCCATATAAAGTGAGGAGATTTAACTGGGCTGATTATACTACTGCGGATTTATGGGCGATGAATGAGAATAATCCTTTCGGTACTGATACGCCATTTTATGCTGAAAATCTCACCCGTATGGTATTGAATCCGGATGTGACAGTAAGGTCCAGAGGAGTAATTGAAAAATGTAGTTTCTGTGTTCAAAGAATTCAGGAAGGAAAACTTAAGGCTAGGATTGAGCGTCGCGCTTTAAGAGATGGTGATGTTAAAACAGCTTGTGTAACTGCCTGTCCTACCGGAGCAATTCAGTTCGGTGACATGAACGACAAACAAAGCAAAGTAAGTGTTAACAAAGAAAGTCCTCTTAATTTCTATGTATTAGAGGAAGTAAACTTGCTTTCATCAGTTGGTTATTTGATGAAAGTAGTAAATAAAGACGAAGAAATAAATAAGGAAGCCTAAACTTTAAATAATTCAAATTTATGGGTTCAATTATATCTCCAATTAGGGAGCCGTTAGTTACCGGGAATAAAACATATAACCAGATTACAGAGGATATATGTGCTCCAACAGAAAGAGCTCCCAGTATTTCTTGGGTGATCGCTTTTTCGGTAGCTAATGTATTAGCTGCAGTTTTCTTGTTCACCAGTGCGTGGACTATTTGGCAGGGGGTGGGTACCTGGGATCTTAATAGAACAATCGGATGGGGATGGGATATCACCAACTTTGTTTGGTGGATTGGTATTGGTCACGCCGGAACATTGATTTCAGCTATCCTTTTACTTTTCAGACAAAAATGGCGTACAGGGGTAAACCGTGCTGCTGAGGCCATGACGATTTTTGCCGTTGCAGTAGCAGGGCAGTTTCCCCTAATTCACATGGGTCGTGCATGGTTTGCATTTTTTGTTTTTCCATATCCAAACACCAGAGGTCCCCTATGGGTAAACTTCAATTCCCCACTATTGTGGGACGTTTTTGCGATTTCAACTTATGCTACTGTTTCCGTTCTATTTTGGTATGTCGGATTAATTCCTGATTTAGCGACAGTAAGAGATAGGGCTCGTGGATTCAGAAAGAAAATCTATGGAATATTTTCATTTGGATGGACAGGTTCAGCTAAGCATTGGCAAAGATGGGAATCATTGTCTTTAATACTTGCGGGTCTTGCAACTCCTTTGGTATTGTCTGTTCACACCATTGTAAGTTTTGATTTTGCAACCTCTGTAATACCGGGTTGGCATACGACTATTTTCCCTCCTTACTTTGTTGCAGGAGCAATCTTTTCAGGTTTTGCAATGGTCCAGACCTTGATGATTATTACACGCTATGTGTTAAAGCTACAGGATTACATCACTATTGCCCACATTGAATCAATGAATAAAGTTATTCTTTTGACGGGTACAATGGTTGGTGTGGCTTACCTCACTGAGGTTTTTGTGGCCTGGTATAGTGGTTATATCTATGAGCAGTTTGCTTTCTATAATCGTGCTTTTGGACCTTATTGGTTTGCATATTTTGCAATGATGACTTGTAATCTGGTTTCTCCTCAAATTTTCTGGTTTAAGAAAATGAGAAGAAATCTCTATGTAACCTTTATTATGTCCATTTTTGTAAACATAGGGATGTGGTATGAGAGATTTGTAATTATTGCTACTACTTTAGCAAGGGATTACCTTCCTTCAAGTTGGTCTTTATACTCTCCAACTTGGGTGGAGATTGGAATTTTTATTGGTTCCATTGGAGTATTTTTTACCCTTTTCTTGATTTTCGTCAGAGTCGCACCTGTTGTAGCTATTGCGGAGATCAAACATATATTAAAATCCAGTGGAGATCAATATCTTGAAAAGCAAAAAGAATATGTTCAGAAACAACAATTTTCTGAAAAGAATTAATAACATATAAGTTAAAAAGAAATGGCAAATTCTAAGAATGTACTTTTTGGTTTGTATAACGATGATGACATACTCATTGACGCCATCAAGACTGCTCGAAACCAAAAGTTGGATATAATGGATGTCTTTACTCCATTTCCTGTGCACGGACTAGACCCGGCATTGGGATTGGCTGAATCCAGAATACATATAGCAGGTTTTGTATTTGGTCTAATTGGTGCTATCACCGCTATGGGGTTTATGAGTTGGATTTCTGTTTCTGACTGGCCTATAATTTATGGTGGTAAGCCCTATTGGCCGGTTCTGTCTTTCATACCCATCACTTTTGAGTTGACTGTTTTGTTCTCCGCGGTAGGTATGGTGATAGTGTTTTTTACAATTTGTGGTCTTGGACCCGGTGTAACAGCCAAAGTTTTGGATCCGCGAATTACTGACGATATGTTCTGTATTGCTTTTGATGTAAGTAATATGGAAGAAAACGAGAAAGCCGGTCTTCAAAAGTTCTTTGAAGAAACAGGAGCTTCAGAAATCAATCAAAAATCTATTTGAAAAAATCAGAGATGAGAAATATACTTTTTTATTTTCTTTTTATTGCCCTTCTATTCTCTTCGTGCAGAAGTGGAGCAGATGGAGATTTTCCCGGTAGGGAGTTTATTCCGGAGATGGCACACAGTATTTCCTTCCAACCTAATCTTTATAACTATTATCATTTAAATACTTGGGGAGGTGAGGGTGAATATTATGGTTTTACTTTGCCACGAACTCCTGTTGAAGGTACCTTACCTTTGGGGCAGGCTGGTCTTTACAAAGCCATTGATGATGCTGAAGCTGCTGAAATAGCAGCCAGATTACAGGGCTTTAGCATGAGTGGTTCGGTTCCTTATTATTATGAAGATACGGAAGAAGATCGTCAGCGCGCTATGGATGAGATTATTGATAACCCATTTCCTATAACTACCGCAGGATTAGCTAAGGGAAAAAAATTATACGATATCTACTGTGGGATTTGTCATGGTGATAAGGCTGATGGAAATGGATTTATTGTAAGAGATGATGGTGGTGTTTACCCGGCTCAACCTACAAATTTGCTCTCTGAGGAATTTATTGAAGCCTCTAATGGTAGATTCTATCACAGTATTATGCGTGGTAGAAATGTGATGGGTGCTTATAATGATAAATTGAGTTTCGAGGAGCGTTGGCAGGTTATTCATTACATACGTTCTTTACAGGCTGAAGAGATGGGAGTTGTGTATAATGAAGAAGAAAATACTTTAAATGATATAGATGTTCCCGGTGCAATTTGGTTGCAATAGTTTGTCGGGAAAAGGATAACTAACAGTTTTTTTGAACAAGAATAAAAATTAATAAATGCAAAGCTTTTCATTTGCTGCGGGAGAACGTAAATTTTTCGGAATTTGCATGATCATTGGGGTGATTAGTTTAATCATAACCTATCTGACGGATGATCCACTAAACAGTAGATTTTGGAGTAATATTCTTATCAATGCCTCCTTCTTTACAGGCATCGCTTTTATTACTCTTTTCCTTTATGCTGCGAAGATTCTAGCCTATTCAGGATGGCATGCTCAGTTTAAACGAATAATGGAGTCATTTTACATGTTCCTTGGAATTGGTTTGATCTTTATGGTTGTACTTGGACTGGGTACAGTTATGGGTTTTCATAGTTTATATGAGTGGAATAATGAAATGCTAGTGTCTGAGGATATCATCATTCAAAATAAAAGTGCATTCTTAAACCCAATGTGGTACATGTTTGCAACCATTGTTTTTGGAGCATCTTGGTTTTTTGTTGCCCGACAGCTCAGAGCACTTTCTCTAAAAGAAGATAAAGTAGGGGATATTGAATTTAAAGTTCATAAAAGAATGAAAGTGTGGGCTGCTATTATGCTTCCACTTGGCGGTTTTACCTCTGCTGCTGCTATATGGCTTTGGTTGATGTCACTTGATGCGCATTGGTACAGCACACTTTATGGATGGTACACCGGGTCCAGTTGGTTGGTAGCTTCTGTTGCCTTCTTAATTCTTACCATCATTTATCTAAAAGAGAGAGGATATTATCCAAAAGTGACTGACGATCATTTTCACGATTTGGGTAAATACCTTTTTGCGTTTAGTGTATTCTGGGCTTACTTATGGTTCTCTCAATATATGCTTATTTGGTATGCAAATATTGGTGAGGCAACTGTCTATTATCAAACTAGGCTAGAGTACTATCCATTTATCTTTTATGCGAATGTAGCGATTAACTTCATTTTGCCATTTTTTGTTTTACTGAGAAATGACACCAAAAGGAAGAAAGGTACGCTTATTTTTGTTTCAATATTCGTAATCATTGGTCATTGGTTGGATAAATTTTTAATGGTTGTCCCAGGTGTTGATTATACAACTAAAAAAATTCTCTCTGCTACCAATCCTGAAGCGGCGGCTGAATTTTCAAGACTAATTATGCCAGGTTTCCTTGAATTTGGAGTATTTATTGGATTCATTGGTCTATTTGGTTACTTTGTCTTTACCTCGCTCAGTAAAGCGCCACTTGTAGCGAGTAAGGATCCATATTTAGAAGAAAGTCTTCATCACCACGTGGTGTAGATCTGAAATAATTAAATAACATTTAAAGAGATCATATAATGGTTTTATTGCTAACTTTTCTTTGTCTGGTTCTACTGGTAATTGTTGTCATTCAAATTGGCAGAGTCAGTGAAATGGCAGGGCTTATTCGAGGTGAAGAAGACGTACAGAACGACAGTAATTACTGGAATTCAAGAATGGGTATGGTTTTTATGGTACTTTTCCTTTTTGCTACCATTGCTTCTGCCTATTATTATAAAAATTACATGTTGGGTTACGGTCCTCATGAAGCTGCTTCACTGCATGGAGTAGCTATGGATCAGCTATTTAATGTAACACTTTTTTTTACAGGTATTGTATTTGTTCTAACTCAGATTGTGCTTTTCTGGTTCGCATATAAGTATCGTGGAGTGGAAGGGAAGAAAGCACTTCACATTTCGCATGATAATAAATTAGAATTAGTGTGGACTGCAATTCCTGCTGTGGTTATGGCAATTTTAGTAATCTTTGGATTGAATACCTGGAATGAGATTATGCAGGATGTTGGTCCGGATGAAGACTTCGTAGAATTAGAAATGACAGGTTATCAGTTTGGATGGATCGCCAGATATCCTGGTTCTGATGGGGTGTTAGGTTCAAGAGACTATCGACAGACAAGCGGAACCAATCCATTGGGTCAGGTGTGGGAAGACCCTGCTAATCACGATGATATACACGCGAACGAAATTGTACTGCCTGTAAATAAAAAAGTTAAAGTGAGATTAACTGCAAGGGATGTCCTTCACAGTTTCTTTTTACCTCATTTTAGGGTAAAAATGGATTGTGTTCCCGGTACTCCGACCTTTTTTGTTTTTACACCTACTGTAACGACTGAAGAGTACCGTCAAAACCTCAGTAAATACCCTGAATACCAAGTACTTGAAGATCCGGATGATCCATCAAGCCGCATGCTTTGGGAGACATTTAATTATGAATTGGCATGTGCAGAGTTGTGTGGTACAGGCCATGCAAGTATGAGAATGATCGTTAGGGTTGTCGAGGAGCATGAATATGAGCAGTGGTTAGAGACTCAGTCCTCCTATTACCTTACCTCTATTCGCGGTGGTGATCAAGATCCGTTTAAAGGTATAGATATAGAGATAGACCCAATTGGTGAGGCGAGTGATGAAGATGGCTCTGAAAATAAGGTATCAGACTCTTCTGAAGAAATAGGATTTGAAGAAAATGTTGATGAAGATACTGAGGAAGTATTTTCTGAATTAATGCAATAAAAAATACTCGAATTCAAATTGGTAAAGGATCCAATTTATTCAAAAGTAAATAATTAAAAAGATGGCACAAACTCAAGTAGCTGTACAGGATGTTTCGGATCAGTTGATCGAAAAATACGGATATGACGATCACTTTCACGAGCATCATCATGGGGATAAATTTCAAACTAATTTTATTACCCATTACATTTTTAGCATGGACCACAAAATGATTGGCAAGCAATTCCTGATAACAGGAATGTTTTGGGCTTTTATTGGTGGTTTGATGTCTTTGATCTTCCGTCTTCAACTTGGATTTCCCGAGGAGAATATGGCTTGGTTACAACCTTTTCTTGGCAAGTGGATCGTTTTGAACGATGCCGGAATCGGTTCCATTTCCCCTGAATTCTATTATGCAATGGTTACCATGCACGGTACCATTCTTGTCTTTTTCGTTTTGACAGCGGGATTGAGTGGGACATTTTCTAACTTCTTGATTCCGTTGCAAATTGGTGCGAGGGATATGGCTTCTCCATTCCTAAATATGTTATCCTATTGGTTCTTTTTCCTTGCAGGGGTGGTACTTTTTTTCTCTTTATTTTTGAGCACAGGAGCTTTTTCAGGTGGTTGGGTGGCATACCCTCCTCTCAGTGCATTACCTCAGGCTGCATCCGGTAGTGGAGCCGGGATGACATTGTGGTTACTGAGTTTAACATTGTTCGTGGTCTCAGTGCTTTTGGGTGGTATTAATTATGTAACTACCATTATCAATATGAGAACTAAGGGCTTGAGCATGTGGAGACTGCCTTTAACCATTTGGGCTTTCTTGATTACAGCAGTAATTGGTCTGCTTTCATTCCCTGTTTTGGTATCAGGCTTCTTGTTGTTATTTTTTGATAGAAGTGTAGGTACTTCCTTTTACTTAAGTGAAATTTATATTGGTGGTCAGGCGCTTGACCATGTTGGGGGTAGCCCTATATTGTATCAACACCTTTTCTGGTTCCTTGGTCACCCTGAAGTATATATCATTATTTTACCTGCCATGGGTATAGTGTCCGAAGTGCTCGCCATTCATAGTCGAAAACCGATATTCGGGTATAAAGCCATGGTATTCTCTATACTAGCGATTGCATTTCTGTCTTTCCTGGTATGGGCTCACCATATGTTTGTATCGGGTATTAACCCCTATATGGCAATGATATTCGTATTGTTTACGCTTATTATTGCCGTCCCCTCGGCGGTTAAGGTGTTTAACTGGATCGCCACACTTTATGGAGGTAGTATTCGGTTTAATTCAGCTAATTTGTTTTCTATAGGTTTTGTATCTATGTTTATTTCCGGTGGTTTGACCGGTATATTCTTGGGGAATTCAGCTATTGATATTCAGCTTCACGATACTTATTTCGTGGTGGCTCACTTCCATATTGTTATGGGTGTAGCGGCATTCTTTGGTACTTTTGCCGGTGTGTACCACTGGTTCCCGAAGATGTACGGAAGGTTTATGAATGAATTTCTGGGTAAGATACATTTTTGGTTTACGCTAATAGGTGCTTATCTTATTTTCTGGCCTATGCACTATCTGGGAATAGCCGGGGTGCCAAGAAGATATTACTCGTTTGATACATTTGAGACGTTCTCTCATTTCAGTGGGATGAATCAGTTTATTACGATTGCTGCCATCTTGGTCTTTGTTGTGCAATTGGTGTTTGTTATTAATTTCTTCTATAGTATCTGGTATGGTAAGAAAGTTAAGGTTAAAAACCCATGGGGTGCAACTACACTTGAATGGACTACTCCAATTAATGTTGGCCATGGAAACTGGCCCGGAAAAATTCCAACTGTTCACAGATGGAGTTATGATTATAGCAAAGGAGAAAGAGATTTTATATCTCAAATTGAACCATTGTCAGAAGAAGAGAAGAAAGAAGGTGTTCATTAACTAGTTTTGACTTTGAAATAATACGAATAGAATTTAGGATAGTGAGAAGAAATCAAAAACCAATAACTGTAGTTGAAAGTATAAGTATTAATGAAAGGAATTCCTTCATTAAGGATTTGGGGCTGTTGTTTAAGTTCAGGCTTTCTTTTGTAGTTGTCTTTTCATCAGTTTTGGCTTATATGATTGCAGCGCCGCATATTTCTTTTGTGGGATTAGCTATGCTTTGGATTGGTGGTTTTTCGGTAACAGCAGCAGCTAATGCTTTGAATCAGATTCTGGAACGCGATTACGATAAGTTAATGGTTAGGACGGCAGGACGACCTGTGGCAGCCGGGAGAATGTCAGTCTCTTCAGCATTAATTGCGGCTGGGTTGTTATGTCTTCTTGGCTTAATAATTTTGTCTGCTTTTAATCCGATAACCGGTTTTCTAGGGATGGTCGCATTAATTAGTTATTCTTTTATATACACACCACTTAAACGACTTACTCCCTTAGCTGTTGCCATTGGCGCATTTCCAGGTGCTTTGCCCGTTATTATTGGCGTTACAGCTGCAACCGGGGAAATCACAGCCTTGGCAGCAAGCCTTTTTGCTATTCAGTTTTTGTGGCAATTTGCACACTTCTGGGCTATTGCCTGGTTAGCAGATGATGATTATAAAAAAGCAGGTTTTTATCTTTTGCCGGGTCGTGAAGGAAAAAAGGACAGTAGTGTGGGTTGGAACTCATTCTTGTATTCGATACTTTTGGTTCCATTCTCATTCCTTCCATGGGTTTTTGGGATAAGTTCCTTACTAAGTGGTTTTATCGCTGCAGCATTAGCTGTTTGGTATTGCTATATGGCTTTTAGATTTGCAAAGGAAGCCAATGATATTTCAGCTAGAAAGTTAATGTTCAGCTCTTTTGTTTATTTGCCAATGGTATTGATCGTTTTTTTAATGGATAAAATAGTATTTTAAATCGATATGAATTCAAATACAAAAACACGATCAAAAGGTATTGAGCCGGAAGTTTTCGGTTTGTGGATAGCGAATGGTAGTATACTTATGATGTTTGCTGCCTTCACAAGCGCTTATATTGTACGCCAAGCTCAAGGCAATTGGCTGGAGTTCAGACTTCCGGAATGGTTTTTCTGGTCCACTCTAATCATTGTGGCGAGTAGCTTTACCATTCACTTTGCATATAAAAACTTTCTTTCTCGAAATATTCAAATGTACAAAAAGCTCTACCTCATAACTTTTGTTCTAGGTGTACTTTTTGTGATTACTCAGTATTTAGGGTGGTTGGCTATGAATGATAGTGGTGTCGAATTGACCGGTAACCCTGCAGGTTCATTTGTTTATGTTATTTCAGGAGTGCATGCCTTGCATGTGCTCGGTGGATTGGCCGCATTGGCGGTAGGGGTATTAAAAATGTACTTATTGCCTGATGGTTTTTCTCAAAAGCGCAAAACCAGATTTAAGATGATGGTGCATTATTGGCACTTTGTTGATATACTTTGGATATATTTGTTGCTGTTTTTTATTCTGCAATAAATGGATTTTAAAAATTGCAGTGACTTGAAACAAGTTTAGTTATTATTGAAAAAATAAAAATGAGTCATAATTTGACTTTGAATTTTAGGACAAAAATTTAAATACTCGATGTCTACAGAAACTATTAATCAGGAACTCGAGACCACTAAAAATAATGAGGTCTCCTGGGATGGCGGAAGTGAGCCTTTCAAAGCCAGCTATGGCAAATTGATGATGTGGTATTTTATCATGTCAGATGCCTTTACCTTCGCCGGCTTTTTGATAGCTTATGGTGCTTTAAGGTTTAGTGTGCCTACCTGGCCTGAGCCGGATTTTGTATTTCAAAGCTTTCCGGGTGGTTTGACCGGAATGCCTCTTATATTTGTAACCTTGATGACCTTTGTTCTGATTGCCAGTTCAGCTACAATGGTTAGAGCTGTTCAGGAAGGACAACGAGAAAATAAGAAAGGAGTTGTCTTTTGGCTCTTAATGACTATTTTGGGAGGTGCTATATTTTTAGGGTGTCAGGCGTGGGAGTGGCATACGCTTATCGTAAAGGAACATATGACCTTAAGTGAGAATCCTTTTGGAAGGCATATTGAATCAGGAACTTATCTCGCTGGAGATGGTTATGATATTGAAGCTGGTGATACATTTGAAGCCGGCGCTTATTATTTGATTCACAAAAAAGATGGTGAATGGAATCAAATTCCCTACCGAACTGCTGATGGAGAAATAAAACGTCAGGAATTAGGGCCTCCTGCCTTTGGCTCATTATTTTACTTCATTACCGGATTCCATGGATTTCACGTTTTAAGTGGTTTGATTCTTTTGTTAATAATAGCTATAAATGCCGCTAGTGGGATCTATGTTAAACGTAAAAATGGGTATGAAATGGTCGAGAAAGTAGGTCTTTACTGGCACTTTGTTGACCTTGTTTGGGTTTTTGTATTTCTTGTTTTTTATCTACTTTAAAATTTTTCTATAATGGGACATGTAAGTTATGAAGAGGCTAAAAAAACTGTTTTAAAGGGACTTATACTACTTGCACTGGTTACTGTTGCAGAAGTGGCTATTGCTCTTTTGGGTAAGGGTTATATTATTCCAGGCTTTTATCTGCCAAGATGGTTAATTTATATCGCAATGATTGGATTGAGTATTTACAAAGCCTACTTTATTATGGGTGAATTCATGCACTTGAGATACGAGGTTAAAGGTCTTGTATCAAGTATTTTATTGCCTTTTATATTGTTGGTTTGGGCTATTATTGCATTCCTTTGGGATGGTGCATGGTGGGGCGAGAAAAGGTTAGATTATAAAACTGAATTTCAAAAGGAAACTCAGGGTGTAATTGACGAAGCCGAATTAGAAGATACCATCGAACTTCTTGATTAGCTTTTATTGGCTTAATCTTAGGTTTGTTAATCAGCTATAAAAATATAAAAGGGGCAACTAATCTTTGCCCCTTTTGTTATAAATAGCGATAATTCTAAGTATGAAAAAATCAAGAATTCAATTAATAGCTGTCCTTCTGATATTGTTTATTTTTCCATTCATGTCCTGGTACTATCTGCGCTCAGGAATGGATTATAGGATTGAAGCCATTTCTGAACTTGAAGAAATTGGCGTTTTTAGTATCGAAGGCTCTTATGATTTTAGGGATCGATACATCGACCCTTCTGTTTTTGAAGATAAGTTTATAGTGGCTGGTTTTGTGCCTACAGATGAAAGCTATTTTGAATTGTTTTCTTCCAGATATGTTGGTTTGATCGAACAATTTTCAAGTCGTGATGAGGTGATTTACCTTAATATAATTAATTCCTCCATTGTTCATTCTACCCAGGATGTAGCAAACAGCTTGTATGAATCGTATCCCGGAACAGTTGCAAATCATCTGATATTGGCTTTTGACTCTGAAGAAATTGAGGAGATGAAAGAGTTGTGGAAAATTGATGAATATGAACTAATCACTCCATTTGATGATGCTTTATTTCTTATTGGTAGAAATGCTAAGATAATTCAGGCTTACAATTATAAAGATGAGAACAGAGTGGGTCGCCTTGTAGAACACCTTTCAATGCAATTTACAGGTAGTCAAAACAGAAGAGATTATTCTGATGCCATCCGGCAGAAATTATAAAAATTTATTTATATGAGTTCAGTATCATTAGAAAACAAGAAGCTTGAAAAAAAGTTAAATATCCTGGCAATCATTGTCTCTATTGTCATACTCGCAGTAGTAGTATGGATGCGGGATATTCAGATTGATCTTGGAATTGATTTTTCTTTTTTACCTCCATTACATTCGGGCTTGAATGCTCTTACGGCTGTTGTATTACTCTTTGCCTTTTCTTATATACGTAAAGGAAATGTGAAGGCTCATAAAAATGCTATCTTTTTGGCAATGGGACTTTCAGTTCTTTTTTTAGTATCCTATGTTTTGTACCATATTACTACTCCTGTTACCCTATACGAAGGTCAGGGCTTTGTCAGATATGTGTATTTCTTTTTTCTAATAACACATGTAGTGTTGGCAGCAGTTATTTTGCCTTTTATTTTATTTACCTTCAATCGCGCCTTTACAGGGCAGTTTGAACGACATAAAAAAATGGCAAAATGGGTATTTCCTATATGGTTCTATGTCGCCTTGACTGGCCCCATATGCTATTTGATGTTGCTTCCCTATTATTGATAGAGGCAACTTTCGTATATTTGTATTGTTAAATGGATAAATGAATACGATATGAATTTTAAACGCATAGTTCTTTTTACCCTTTTATTGATTTTTGTTTTATCATCAGATTTGTTGGCGCAATGTCCTATGTGCAGGATGACTGTAGAGTCGAATTTTGCCGATGGTGGAACAGCTGGCTTGGGACTAAATAGAGGTATTCTCTATCTATTAGCCGCACCTTATTTTGTAGTGGGTGGAATTGCTTTCATGTGGTGGAAAAACAGAAAAGCTGAACAGGCTGAAATGGCCTAAAAAAAGTGATAAATATTAAGGTAATAAAAAAGCCGTCTCAAAATGAGACGGCTTTTTTATCTTTATTGTAAAATATAGCGCACGGCTAAACCCCCGAGGTCACCTCGAAATCCTCTTGCAGTACCAAAACCATCACTTCTTGTTCCAAACAACCAGTTTGGCATGATGTCAAGACTAATATTTAAGGGAAGTCCTTCTACGGAATAGTCTAATCCAAGGTTTCCAATTAAACCAAAGTAAGTCTGGGTAGAGACATTAATTGAAGAGAAGCTTTCAAAAGCTACTAAACCACCTACTCCCCAATACCAACTCAAACCATCAATTAGGTCTTCCAATGGATAGTGAACCTGATAAACAGCCCCTATTCTTGTTCTGTTGTAAAAAGTCCAACCCCACTGGTAACTTAAAATCCCCTCCACTGCGTGTGCATCATTAATAAAATGTTTTCCGGAAAGAGTGAAACCCCATCCCAATCTAAGACCTACAGCGGTCTGATAATCAGTCACCTGTTGTGCCTTTGTTTCTGCAATGGGTGTCATCATTATCGCAAATGCGATCAAAATTGTTAAAATGTACTTCATGTTTTTAAGTTTTTAGTTTACAAATGTATTCATTCTGCTAAGGTAATTTTTATTTAGATATTTCCATTATTTTTTTTGTGGAATTGCACTGACAATGAGAACAAACCATGCTGCGATAAGAATAGTCCCACCTATAGGGGTAATTGGACCTAGAAAAGATACGTTCATCTGATGCACTACGCCAGCTGTACTTAATAAGTATATGGTTCCACTAAATAAAAATATACCGGTAATGAAAAAATTGATGGCCAGTTTAACCAGATTATGCCTGAATCCCGCAGGTGCAAAACACGCTATCATGGCAACCAAAACGTGATAAAAATGAAATTGGACTGCTGTATTAAAAGCCTTAAGGGAAGAGTCCTCTAGTCGACCTTCCAAACCATGAGCTGAGAAAGCCCCGAAAACGACGGCGATGAGACCAAGACAGCATGAAATAATAAATTGATTGCGATATTTTATTGAATGTCCTTCCATCTAATTGAGTTTTTGCTAAGGTAAGAAATCAATTATTAAGATCCCAGTTAATTGGAGACTTTTTATGCTTTATTAAATACTCATTTGTCTTAGAAAAATGGTGATTCCCAAAAAAACCACCTCTAGCCAAGGGGCTCGGATGAGGACTTTCTAAAATGAGATGTTTACTATCGTCAATGAGTTCTTTTTTTCCACGTGCGAAATTCCCCCAAAGAAGAAATACTAAATTTTCTTTGTACTCAGATAATTTACTTATGGCTGCATCAGTAAATTGCTCCCAGCCTTTATTCCTGTGAGAACCTGCTTTTTTGTATTCAACTGTAAGCACTGCATTCAGTAAAAAAACCCCTTGCGATGCCCATTTACTTAGATCCCCGTGATTCGGTGGCTTTATTCCTGTATCCTCATATATTTCCTTGAAGATGTTTTTTAAAGAGGGTGGTGGTTTTACTCCCATTGGTACAGAAAAGGAAAGTCCCATGGCCTGGTCGGGACCATGATAGGGATCCTGTCCGATAATGACTACTTTTACTTTTGAAAAAGGAGTGGAGTCAAATGCGTTAAAGATTAAATTACCCGGCGGATAGATTTGCTTGTTTTTCTTTTTTTCACTGATTAAAAATGATTTTAATTCAGTGAAATAGTGCTTGCTGAATTCTTCCTCGAGGACTTTGTACCACTCAGTATCTATTTTGATAGTTTTTCTACCCACTTCACTTAAATTTAAAAAAAAGAGTGTTTCCGTAGCCTAAGCTATAGAAACACTCTTACTTTTTTCACCCTTAAAAAACTTAATTAAATATTTAGGGGAGTATTGCTGGCTACGGATGGACTAACATGATAACCGGCAGGAATATCTGCGTTTTCTCCTTTAATTAATAGAAAGAGAATACAAAGAAATACCCCCAATACAATCGATAATACCTGTTTGTCATCACCTTCAGCATATACATTTCCACCTGAAAGAAATACTTCCGTTCCATCAACTGCTTCTACAGATCTGAGTTGAATTTCAATAAAACCCTCTCTACCGATTCCACGAGCTTTTTGTGCTCTTACAACTTGTCCTCTTGCGATGGTTCCTGCTGCAATTGCTGTTTTTCCGTCCACTTTAACATCCTGACGGACTCTGAAGTCAACTGTTTGTCCTACACGTACAGTCTCGGAGCTAATTCTGTTGACTGTTTCCAACTGTATTGCTGTACCTGCTCTTAATACTGTTTCTGCTTTTTGATCGTATAAAGTAAATGACATAAAAAGCATAGATGCTGTTACAAGCATAAGCATATGCTTGAAGAAAACTGAATTTTGGAAAAAGCTAATCATTTGTTTTTGGTTTATAAAGTTAAAAATCAGAATTAAATTCAAGACTGTTAATCAATGATCTTTTTTGGTGATCATTAAATCTGTGTGCACTCCTGCTCGCACCACCAATATTTCCTATATAAAAGCTCAGGTTGAATATACCGGTTAAAATAGCCATACCGTAATTTTCATTTTTTATGCTGGTATAAGTTGCATACCCCAGTAATCCATTTATCAAAAAGGAAGAAATCGCAGTTTGGGTATGACCTGTATAAGCATAGCCAGCTCCGGGTATAACAGATAATAAACCTGCAACTACCGGACTTTTACGCCTTAAAGGTAATGAATTATTTAATAATTCAAGATTTATTTTTCCAGTGCGCTCATATTGGGGGAAAATTAACATTGATTCATAGCTTGAAACCGCTTCATCCCATTGCCCAAGCCGTGCATGTGCCAGTCCATTTAATTGAAAAAACCTGGGTGCAATATAGGGGTCGGGTTCATCCATACCTTCAAGTACTGCTCGATTCCTCTCCAAAGTCATTTCATAGTTTCCGAGGCTGTATTCAATTGCTGAAATGTGATATACCAAGTCCGGGTAGTTCCTGAATTCAGGTGAGCTTCTTGTCTCAAAATCAAAAATTGCATTTTCATAGTCCCCCAATGCGCGGAGTGCAATGATTTTATTGGTATATAGCTCAAGGTTTAATCCTCCATAAAATTCCTTTCTGCTGAGTTCAAGTAGAGCAAGTTCAAACTGACTACTATTCATTAGTCTTTTAATGAACATGGTAGTGGAGTCGTCCCAGCGGAGATCAGAGTATGGGAAAAAGTACCTGTTTCTTTGGTAAATCAATTCGTCAGGAAATACATCCTCCCCTGGCTTATCCAATAGTTTAAAACCTTGTTCGGTAAGAGTAAGTGGATAATATTCGTGTTCATGACCACAGCGCAAAAGCCTGTCAGAAGTCCATACAAAAGCTGGTACAAAAGACATTGATGAAAAAGCCTGCAAACCATAATGAGAACAACTCGGATACATTGGACATTCATGTCCTCTGGCATGACTGATGTATCGCTGATAAAGCCTAATGTAATCTATTGTCCCCGCAGACCTTGGTTGAGCTATAGAATCTGGTTCAGGTATTTCATAACCAGCAAGAGCATTTTGTGGGAAAGTCAGAAAAAAAAGAAAAGTCAGAGCAAAAAAGACTATAAATATAGATACTCTTCTAAAGAGTGTTCCAAATTGATTGTGTGTTAATGTTCTAAATATTGGCATTTCGATATTCCCTGTGCTTAGCTCTTAATAAAAGTTCAAAAGTAATAAAGCTTTTTATAAATAATGCAATTGAATGGTGCAGAAAAATGAATTTTTATAAATGCCCTATTTTTATTACTTCCCCCACTTCTCCAATTGATTCAAAGCTGCTCTAAAATCCTTTGGTAGCTCACATTCAAAATTCAGATTATTTTTATTGATTGGGTGCTCAAAAGACAATTCTTTAGAGTGTAATGCAAGTCTTGATAACAATGGTCTCTCCTCTTTTTCAAGTGCCTGCCTGTACTTCCGTTTGAAAGAAGACAAGAAAAGTGGCTCATCCGTTCCGTATATACTGTCACAAACGATTTCATGACCGATGTGACTTAAATGAACCCTGATTTGATGTGTTCTGCCACTGTGCGGAAAAGCCTCAACGAGACTGTAAGATTTAAAATGAGATATAGTTTTATATTCCGTCCTGGCTGTTTTTCCTCCTTTTAAACTGGCCATCATCTGGGATTTTATAGGATGAACGGTGATGTTGACATCAACAATGCCTTCCATCGGACTAATTCCTTTTACCAGTGCCCAATAAGTCTTTTTTACGGATCTTGTTTGAAATTGCTCATTGAGGAGTTTATGTGCATCAGCATTTTTAGCAAATATCATCATGCCACTCGTTTCCTTATCCAATCGGTGGACCACAAAAATCTCCCCATATTTTTTTCGTAAAATTTCAGAAACTGAGGGTAAATTACTATTGTACCTGTCTGGAATAGAAAGAAGAGAAGGTGGCTTTGAAACAACGATCAGATCATCATCCTCAAAAATAGTATCAATATCGGGTTGCTTCATGCTGTTTCCAGTTCAAGTCAGAAAATTTTTTCTTATTTCGGATAAAAAATTGCCAGATGATAGAGTAATAATAACGCCCAAACCTCGTCCTGGATTTTCTAAATTTAGTGCGTTCAACTGCCTTGTTAAAGCGCCTTCGTGTCATGGTGAGTTGAGGTAAGGAGCGAAATACTTCTATGTGGGCTTTCCAAACCATTTTGCTCAGTTTGAACTTTCCCTGAAGAAGAAAATGAAAGGAGGCGGCTATGTCAAGTAGTAGTCTCGATGGTAAAACCCACACTAATCGCCTTTTTGACTCATTTTTTAGAATAGCAAACAGGTTATTTCTGAAGTTCAGAAAGGTCTTACGTGGATTGTTATAATCAAGTGTCCCACCACCAAGATGATATACTTTTAGTTGAGGGAGGCAAACTACACGATAGCCCGATTTTTTTAATCTCCATGATAGGTCAATCTCCTCCATGTGTGCAAAAAACATGGCATCAAATCCTTCCAGTTTTGTAAAGAGGTCCTTACGGACTACAAAAGCAGCGCCGGAAGCCCAGAATATTTCCATTTCTTCATCGTATTGCCCTTCATCAGTTTCCACATGGGTAAAGACTCTTCCTCTGCAAAAGGGGTAAGAAAAAACATCCATATAGCCCCCGCATGCGCCCGCATATTCAAATTTTTCAGGCTCCTTAACGCTCAGTATTTTAGGCTGTAATGCCCCTACATCCTTGTTGTTGTCTAAGTAGTCAAAGGCTGGAGTGATCCAATCCTCCTCAAATGCCACATCAGTATTGACCAATGCCAAATAGGGTTCATTGATCAATTGAAGGCCAAGATTGTAGCCCCCAGCATAACCTGTATTGTCAAGTAATTCTATGACTTCAACTGAAGGATGATGTTTCCGGATCCACTTTAGCGAGTCATCCGTAGAGGAATTATCGATAAGGTAAACCTTACAATCAGCAGGGCAGTTTTTTAAAACACCAGGAAGAAAACGAGCTAAATGCTTCATTCCATTGTAATTCAAGAGCGCAACTGCTCCTCTGTAGCCACTTCTCAATTTAGTGCTTTCCTCATAAGCACTTAAACTACTTATTGCCAGAATTTTGTCTGCTTTTAGTCGTTCTTTAAGCAAGTCGAGATTGTCGAATTTTTCATCATCCCTGATGAAGTCAACAATCTCTATCAATAGAGATTCACCGTAGATGTATTGATTAAAGTCGAAGATATGAACCTCAATACTTCTGCTGCCACCATCATCAATTGTAGGCCTTGATCCGACATACATCATCCCATTGTACAGGCTTTTACCGTGATAAACTTTTACTGCGTAAATTCCGGCAGGGGGGAGAATCTTCTTTTTGTCTTTTATCTTTAGATTTGCCGTTGGAAAACCCAAACCTTTACCTATTTTTCTACCATGAATGACCTCTCCAATGAAGAAAAAAGGGTGTCCGAGTAATTTGTTGGCAACCTTTATTTCATTGTTTTTTATGGAGTTCCTGATCTTGGTTGAGCTGATAGAAATATCATCACATTCCTGTTTTTCAATCTGAACGACCTTAAATCCTTTTTCTTTGCTGTATTCCTTGAGTAAAAAGATATCTCCGGCACGGTTGAGGCCGAATTTATGATCATATCCAACTACAATACAATAAGGATTGAAGTTTTGCAGCAAAAATCTTTCTATATATTCCTCCGGGGATTGTTGTGAAAATTCGACAGTAAAGGGGATGATTACCAAATGATCGATTCCTGACTTTTCGAATAAAATAATTTTTTCTTGTAAGGTGGTGATTAACTCCAGACTTTTGTCTGCGGGATATATAATTTCACGCGGATGAGGGTGGAAGGTTATCACCACGGATGGTGCATTGTATTGACGGGAGTAATCCTTAATTCTGTCCAATATCTTTTTATGCCCCTGATGTACTCCATCGAAGGATCCTATAGTAAGGACACTGTTTTTAAGTTTTGGAAAATTGTTTAAGTCCCGATGTACTATCATTTTATTATTTTTATCCTCTTAATGGATTCACTAAGTAAACTACACGGTTTGTTGTTCCTTCCGATTTTTACCTGCAAAAGTATTGAATATTTTTACAATGTGTATCTTTGAAGTTAATCAATTTGCTTTTGTATCAACATATAAAGGGCTATTTTCGTTGTTCCTTTAGATTAAAAAATTCGCAATGGATAATAATAAAGTAGTTGAGGTTTTACGTGGAATTGAGGACCCAACTTCCAGGACAGATATCATTTCTGCCCGCAGGATTACGGATCTTAAGCTGGATGGTGTTAATGTGATTTTTACTTTACATACTACCGGCCTTGATGACTCGCAAAAGGCGCAATTAAATTTCAAATGTCAGGAAAAAATATTGGGCATTTATCCTGATGCTGAAATACATATTCACATGAAAGCTGCTGCACAGGGGTCTGGGGCGGACACACCGCTTCCGCAGGTAAAAAATATCATTGCTGTGGCTTCTGGAAAAGGAGGGGTAGGAAAATCCACCTTAGCTGCGAACTTAGCCTTGGCTTTGGCAGAATTGGGATACAAGACGGGACTGCTAGATGCTGATTTATATGGTCCATCTATGCCTACAATGTTTGGTCTTAAAGGGAAGCGCCCCAAAATTTATGAACATTACGGCAAGCCTGTGCTTGAACCAATAAATCAATACGGGATTCATATCATGTCTATTGGATTTGTGGTTGAACCAGAGCAGGCAGTTGTATTAAGAGGTCCTCGGTTGAGTGGGGTGTTGAAGCAATTTATTTCTGATGTGCGTTGGCCTGAATTGGACTTTATGATTGTTGACTTACCTCCGGGCACAGGAGATGTCCAGCTGAGTCTCGTGCAATCTGTTCCGCTGACAGGAGCAGTTTTGGTTACCACTCCACAAGAAGTAGCATTAGATGATGCTGTTAAGGCGGGTAATATGTTTAGGATTGAAAATATCAATGTACCCATTCTGGGTGTAGTGGAAAACATGGCCTGGTTTACGCCTGATGATATGCCTGATAAAAAATATTATCTGTTTGGAGAGGGAGGTGGAAAGAAACTAGCCAAACTTTTCAATACGGTATTGCTGTCTCAGATTCCTTTAGTTCAGTCAGTAAGAGAAGCAGGTGATTCCGGCAAACCAGCTGTTTTGTGCGGAGATATTACGGCTGATAATTATAAGGAGACCGCTAAGAAGCTAGTTAGACAAACAGTCATCAGGAACGAAATGCTGGATCCAACCAAGATGGTGAACATGAATCAATGACGAATGGAATGAATAAAGTGTCATTTATTTGATGTACTTTTGCATTGGAATCAGGAACTTATGGGAGACAAACAACTCAAAATCGAAATAGAAACGGCATTGGATACTATTAGACCACATCTCGCAGCTGATGGTGGGGATGTGGAAGTAGTATCAGTAACAGAGGATGGCTATGTGCTTATCAAATGGTTGGGTGCTTGTAAGTCCTGTGAAATGTCTCAAATGACGCTTAAGGCCGGAGTGGAGCAGACAATTATTCAAAAACTACCTCAAATCAAGGGTGTTAGAGCAATATCTTGATTTTTTAAATTTATAGCTTTGAGATTACAATCCATTATTCAGAACATTAGAGAAAAAAACTCCTTTCTTTGTGTTGGACTGGACAGTGATTTGGATCGCCTTCCGATTTCCTTCAATAAAGACCTCAATGGGATAGTTGATTTTAATAAAGCCATAATTGATGCAACTGCCGATTATTGTGTTGCCTATAAAATCAATACTGCATTTTATGAGCGTTATGGATCCAAAGGATGGAAAGCATTGGAGAAAACCAGAAAACTTCTTCCCAAAACACACTTTTTGATCGCTGATGCCAAAAGAGGGGACATTGGAAATACTGCCTCCCAATATGCAGAAGCTTTTTTTAATCATTTGAATTTTGATGCGGTAACGGTAGCACCCTATATGGGGCGGGACTCTATTGATCCTTTTTTAAGTTATAAAGGAAAATGGGCTATTGTATTGGGAATTACCAGTAACCCTGGTAGTGCTGATTTTCAAAAAGTTCCCACGGTAGATGGTTTGAAAGTTTACGAGAAAGTTATGGAAAAAGCAGTACTCTGGGGATCTGCTGATCAAATGATGTTTGTTTGCGGAGCAACACAAAGTGAAGAGTTGAGTAGAGCAAGAGCAATTGCCCCACAGCACTTTTTCCTTGTACCCGGCATAGGTCATCAGGGCGGTAGTCTGAAAGAGGTAGGGGAGAGGTGTTTAAATGATAATGTAGGTGTATTGGTCAACTCCTCAAGAGGAATAATTTTTGCCTCCTCAGGTAGAGATTTTCAGGAGGCAGCAGCAAAAAAAGCCGCAGATTTATCCAATCAAATGGCAGCTTATCTTTAAAGGAAAGTATTAATCATCAAGCTGTTCTCTTAATGCTTTTAATTCTCTTTCAAGTAACTCGATCCGTTGAATAAGTTCGTTTAGGTGTTCCTGCTCACTCTTCTCCGGTTTTTTACTTGACGAAGGAATGATGTCAGCTGATTTCTCCTCTTTGCTTTCCTTTTCTAACTCTTCTGTTTTTTCTCCATCTAAACCTACTGCCGGCTCAACTATTTCCGTCTTTTCCCCCTCTCCTGAAATAATCATTTTCAGTTCGTCCCAGGGAGAAGTACCCGTAATCAAGGTAGCCGAGATATAGATAACAGGAACAGCAATAACCAGAAAAATTAAAAATCGAGCACAGCCGGTGAGTTTGTATTTCCTCCTCATGAATCATTAATTTTGATGGTTTAAAGATACTGCATTTTGCGGGAAAATATCAAAAAATAAGACAGAATCTATATTTGCATCTATAAATTGAAAAGAATGGTCAATAAGTAGCTGAGTACAATATTGATAAATGCATACTGTGGTTCTTTGGATAGGGAAGAGATGGTTAGGAATGTAGCACCATTTTTATTCGATAAGAAAAGTGAAAATAAAGTAAGATATTTCAAGGATTACTTAAGTGATTTTTTTATTGATGATAAGAGCTAAATCAATACGTAAAGTAAATATTTTAGTTTTTCAAAAGGAAGATAAGCGCCTTATAAAAGATATAACTATATGTACATCACAACTTCTTCCACTTCAATCTAACTGAATTGCCGATTACCACTAGATCTGAAAAAGCCATGAAAAAAGCCGCAGCCATTGGGTTTAGAAAACCCAGAGCCGCCATGGGAATAGCAACTATATTATAAGAAAATGCCCAGAACAGATTTTGCTTTATCGTGGTAACTGTTTTGCGGCTCAGCTTGTGGGTGTCAACCAGCGTTTCCAGCTGATCGTTGAGTAGGACAATATCAGCAGATTGCATAGCCAGTGTGGCAGTAGAGGAGTAGGCAATACCGATATCTGCCCTTGCCAATGCAACCGCATCATTAATACCATCACCCACCATGGCAGTTCTTCCTTTGGCGGTATAATCCTCAATTACTTTTAACTTTTCTTCAGGACTTTGCATAGCATAAAAGGTATCTATAGCAAGGGTTTTTGCAACAGTTTCAGTGGGTGCCTTCCGGTCACCACTAAGTAATATGGTTTTGATGCCGATATTTCTGAAGTAATTCATGGCCTGTTTCGCATTGTCTTTAAGGCTGTCTTTGAGTTGAATAAAGGCTATTTCCTCACCATTTTTCTTTAGTGTAATCAGATGTACGCCTTTTAGGTCTGTGTCTTCACCACTAAGAAGAAAATAATCTCCGCTTTTGGTGTATGCCTCTATTCCTGATCCAGGGATTTCCGTTATTTTTTCCCAGTCGTCCTTTTCATGGATTGAAGCATATGGTTTAAAAAAGTCAGTAATGGCTTTGGCTACAGGATGATTACTGCGTTGTTCCATTTGATAGATAATTCCACTAATCTCCTCAGTATTTTCAGATTGGCATTCAAAGGAATCTACCAAAAACCTACCGCTAGTCAGTGTTCCGGTTTTGTCCAGTACCAGATGCTCTATGCCTGCGAGCCTTTCAAAGCTGTCGCCCAATCTAGGTAGTATACCCATTTTTGCAGCTCTACCCACTCCTACCATTACAGCGGTGGGAGTGGCTATTCCCATGGCGCAAGGGCAGGCAATGACGAGAACAGCTACTGCATTCATCAGGGCAGACTGAAGAGCAATACCAACTATAGACCAAGAGATAAAAAAGGTAGCCAGAGCAATCAATATAACCACCGGGACAAAGACACTACTTATCTTGTCAGCGAGAATTTGCATTCCAGACTTGCTATTTTGAGCATTTTTTACCAACTTAATCAGACGTCCAAGGAAACTCTCTTTGCCGACGGCTGTTGCTTTCAAGACTACATTGCCACTAATGAGTACAGAAGCACCCACCAACTCATCTCCTTTTTTTCTAAAAACGGGTATACCCTCTCCGGTCAGCAATGCTTCGTCGAAACTTCCCTCCCCACTAAGGATGATCCCATCGCATGGTACCTGATCTCCTTCGTTCACAAATAAGTGATCACCTACCTGCACTTCTGATGATGGAATGCGCGTGGTACGTCCGTCTTCTTCCTTCCTGTGGGCAAATGTTTTTTGCAGTTTGATTAGGTCGTCAATGGAGGAGGTTGTAGACTTAATAGCCCTTTTTTCTATAAAATTCCCAGCCAGCACAAGTGTAATAATGGTTGCAGCGGTTTCGTAGAAAAAATAATCCGGTTCATCAATAATAGTGCCTGTAAGGGAATAGAAAAAGGCAGCTGTAGTACCCATAAAAATCAATACATCCATATTGGATGTTCCGGATCGGATAGCACCCCATGCACTCGTTCCAAAATGTTGTAGCCCAATTAGGTAAACGGGCAGACATATCACCAACTGAAAAAAGCCGTTTTCTAAAATAACCGGCATCGGAATTGGGGTCATCATAAGTAAATGCCCAAATAGCAATGGAAATGTAAAGATAGAGGCGATGATCAATTTGATTTTTAAAAAATCCCCCTTTGCTTTGCTGTCTTCCTTTGCTACCTTAAAACCCAACAAATGGATCGATTTTTTTATTTTTTCAAGGGAGGAATAATCACTTGAAATTGAAGTAAATTCCACACCGCCACTTGCGAGATCAATGAATATTTCCTGAGCCCCCTCTTTTTCAAGTTGTTGCCGAAGTTTTTGGACGCAACCACCACAGGTCATTCCCTCTACTTTCCATTCTATAGGATTCATTTTTATGAAAATTTAATAAACCGAAACACAACTAAAAACAAAAATTTAGATAACTTTCTTTATTTTTTTTATCCTTGAGTCTGAATCTTGAACAAAGAAATTGTCTCATTGTTAGAGTTGGTAGTTCAAATACTTTCATTCTTTAAAAAAAATCAACCTTTATGAAAAATTTATTACCACTATTGATCTTTCCTCTTGTTTTTGCATTGGCTTTTGTTTCTTGTCAGGAGGGAGCCGGTGACGCTTCTGAGGATAACAATGCAAGGTCTGTATCTCAGGTTATTCACGAGTTAGCAGATCTGCCTTATGCGCACGATGCTTTAGAACCGCACATAGATGAGAAAACCATGATGATTCATCACGGAAGACATCATCAAGCATATGTAAATAATTTAAATAATGCAATTGCTGGAACCCCACTTGCAGATATGGATTTAATCGATATTTTTGCTGAGATGAGCCAGCACTCTATGGCAGTTAGAAATAATGGAGGTGGTCACTACAATCACGATTTGTTTTGGAACATTATGTCACCCGATGGTGGAGGTGAACCAGAGGGAGATCTAGCAGAAGCTATCAGCAGTACATTTGGTTCTTTTGAAGATTTTCAAGCAGAATTCAAGCGCATGGGGATGACCCAATTCGGAAGTGGATGGGCATGGTTGATCGTTGATGCTGATGGAAACTTAAAGGTTACCCAAACCCCAAATCAGGATAATCCTTTGATGGATGTAGTTGAAGAAAGAGGAACACCTATTCTCGGTGTTGATGTATGGGAACATGGTTATTATTTGCACTATCAAAACCGGAGAGGAGATTATATCGACGCCTTCTGGAACGTAGTCGACTGGAATGCAGTTAGTGAACTTTATGCTGCTGCACTGAGTTCATAAGTTTTTTATAGTTTAAGAGTGAGTTAAGAATCCTCTGAGATTGCAAGTCTCAGGGGATTTTTTGTAAAAAATCATGCATTAAAATAAAAAAAATGAACTGTATAGTCTTATCTTTGCATTCCATTTTTAGATGGTGGTTGTAGCTCAGCTGGTTAGAGCACCGGATTGTGGTTCCGGGGGTCGTGGGTTCAAATCCCATCATCCACCCTTACAGAAGTCCTGATCAAGCGGTCAGGACTTTTTTTATTTCTCCTTTAGAAATTGAATTGCTGCCTCAAGTGCAGCATCCTCTCCTGAAAGGATTTGATCTAAACTAGCTTTTGTTTCAATATCTGGCTGAATTCCAACTCGGTAAAATTCCATTCTATTTGCTGTAAGATTTCGGCTTGCTGAAATATAGCCTGTAGCATTATCCGGTAATCTGAATACAACTGACTGTCCGCTCGCCCCTGAAGTGCCCGAACCGAATAGGTAGGTGTTGTTTCGCTTTTTTAATACAGATAGGAATATTTCTGCATTACCATGGGTATGATTGTCTATTAAAACAGCAATGGGACCATCAAATTGAAGTCCCCAAAGGGGTTGGCGGCTATTGGTCTGGATTCTCATTTCATAAGAAGTTATTTGTCGCGCCCTTTTAAAAGGAAAATAAACTGGGCTTAAAATGGTCTCAACAACATAGTTCTCAAGTAGTAGGTAGGAAAGCAATTCATAGGCATTAAAAAGGAGTCCTGAGTTGTTTTTTCGAAGGTCGATAATTAAAGCGTTCGATGTCTGGAGCTTGTTGAATATACTATCGAATAGCAAACTCTGATTTTTCTGGTCGAAGCTCGGTATACTGAGCAGACTGATGTCGTCTGAAAGTTGATTCAGTCTTATTTTAGGCTTTTTGATTAGGGTGTTAATTTGGTGTTGTGGAAGTCTGTTGAAGCTTTTTGTGAAAGTCTCCCCTTTTGTGTTAATCATTTCAAGAACAATTAACTCGTTTAAATTTCCCCGAGTAAAATGATAGGAAAAAATTCTACTGATACTATCGGCACTACTTGTGAAGCTAACATAAGGACTGACATTCTCATCAACGTAATCATGAATAGCTATTCCATTGATTTTTTTGATAATAGTCCCTGCCCTTAAAGTGGAGTAGGCCTCTTCAGTATTGTAATTTTTAATGATGACCACTTGATTTTCGATGAGTTTAGCTTCTATAGGAAGTGCAGCATACAAACTGTCCCAAAGAGTGAAAGGAGCTACAATCATACTGTGACCATCCTGTAAATAGGTGTAAAAACGGGTAAGGATCTGGAAATACTCTAGCTTTGAATTTGCTTCCATTACTTTTGGGAGGTATTCTAAATATAAGCTATCCCAGTTTAATGCGGGTATTTGATCAAAATTGGAAAAATTAAATCTCGCTTCTGCCCAGGCTCTGGAAAGACCGGCAATTTTGGTTTGGATGTTTAAGGTGTCTCCATATTCATAACTATTGATGTGTTTATGATAAAAATTCACATAATCTGCAGAGTCTAATTGCTGTCCATGCAGGGGAATTACGAAAAGTATGGGCCAAAAGGCAAGAAGGAAGAACAAGTAGTTGCCCATGATTTTTTTTTGCAAAGGTAAAAATTGTTTGTGCTTTGGTTCTGTTAGTACTTTTTTTTGTTGAACCAAGTGGGTTGAATGGCAGCAGGTTTATAGAAAAGCTTTTGGCTTATGACTTTCGGCTAATAGCTTATTAAAAATGGGGGCTGTAGAGGTTTTTGTGTAATTTACCCGGATTTATTCGGGACTCTAAAGTTTTTTGTGTAATTTTAAAAAAGGGTAATTTATTTCTAAAATACTTTTGTGTATAAATGAAGTTGGAGAGTGTTCAGAAAAGTGTGTCAAACCATTTTTTAAACCTTGATACACCCCCCCAGTCACTACCTCAGAACATTCAAGTGGATTAGCTGATAAGCATCATTTTCTTTGATCTGAATAAAGTATGAACCGCTTGGGTAATGGCTGAGATCAATAGAAAAAGGGTTCGCTGCTCCATTGTTTTTTAAACCAGACTTTATTAATCGACCAGATGAACTAAAAAGACTATAGTTGATTCTATTTGTTGACTCAGCAGTTCTTTCTTTACGCTCGATATAAACTACATCAGTTGTAGGATTGGGGTATAAATGCCAGCTGTTTTCTGAATAAGAAAACAATTCATCAATTGAGGAGACAAAACAATCATTGGATACAATCTGGCACCATCTGGCTTCAAATTCTTGTCTGAAAATATTGGCTATATCTATGTCGTGAATGATGAGTGTATTTTCATCATTGTGGTTTTCTGCTCTGTTGGTCCAGTTGTGTGATCCAGTTATTACTTTGGGATTTTCTGCGTTTGACTCTGCGTCGATAATCGCGTACTTATGGTGAAGTTGAATGTTGGGTACGCTATTGGCATGCACATTAACTCCGTTGTTGAGTAGAGCCTGATATCGTGATCCACTTGCATCAATGTCATTGATTAACCCTCTTACATTGAGCCCTTGATGGTGTTTTTGAATGACAGAATTTGCTAATGGATTAAAGGTGAACAATAGTAGTGCAAGCGCAATACTTTCTTCAGCATTAAGTAATGCTTGAGAAATATGAAAGGATGTATTATCAGATGGTGAAAAATAGATTTCCACAGGAACATCACCTACCATCAGCCATTTAGGCGTATTGTCTTTTTTAAATTGACCAAATCGAGAGAGGTTGGTATTCGGTTGAGCTGTGGAGGAACCCCACATTTCCTCAAACTCCATTTCAAAAACCTGTGCGAGTGATTGGTCTTGAATAAATACGGCATTATTGTTATCTGTTGCAATCTGTTGAGTCGTAAGATTGGTAGATCCGGTGATCAACCAGCTGTCCATTTCTTGTGAGGCGTCAATGATCAAAAACTTATGATGCATAATGCCATCCTCATCATCTCTTTTCAAGACATTAAATGCCAGAGAGGTATTTAGTGCAGTATTGGCATTTTCCCCTTCCGCTATATAGCGTACCCTGACCCCTCTGTTAGCAGCTCTATTGAGTGCCTGTACTATATCAGAGCGGTTGATATTATAGGCTGCAACATCAACACTTACTTGCGCATCATCAATTTTCTGGATTATTGCATTCCTAATGGTCGTTCCTGAGGTAGAAAAAGGGGAGGAACCATTACTTACGTCCTCATTTATACTACTGTTGAAATACACCAAAATATCACCACTTGAAACAGAGCGAGTGATAAATGGAATATTCCAAATGGTGTCTTTTTTGCTGTTATTGGTTTCAACAGCTATTGAAATGTAGTAAAGGGTTGATGGAGTTAGGTCTATAATGTTTTCCTCATTTCTATTTCCTTCTTTTTTTTTCTCCCATACTCCCAGGTGACTGAGGTTGTATCCGGTTATGGTATAATGGGGCGAATTTGATTGGAGGCTAATAGCATTGGTTTCAATTCGCTCAATAGGAGAGTGGTCCTTACTGTTGATTAGGTCAAAAAGATTTACTTCTTGCAGTTGAGAAAACAAGGGAAGTAAGCCGGCAAAAAAAAGAATAAAAAGGGAAATAGTAAATCTAAACATCAGTTGTTGTTTCATGCCAAGACAAAACAAAAAAAGTGGCCGATTTGTTAGAATCGACCACTTTTTTTAATTGAAAACCACAGAATTATCTGAAAATTCTCAAGTTATCTATCCTAAAGGTGCTTGTGTTTCCTGCCGAATTGGAGCCCTCATACACAAAGGCGACATGGGCTGTTCCTTGATGATCAGATAGATCAATTATTCCGGAAGAAATAAATTCCCATCTATCTTGAGTGGGACCGGCTATAGTTGCATTCAGTTCTGTCCAACTTGCTTCAGCAGGATTACCTCCATCATAATCGTTGGAGATATACACTCTTAAGCCATTGTGAACATGAAACCCCTGAGCTGATTCAAATTGAAGTTGCACGCCGTTTTCTACCTCAACTTGAGGGGTAATTAACCAAGTTTTATTTTCTGTATCTGCAGATTCGAACGAAGACATTGTTGCAAAGCGGTTGCCACTGAACTCCCCTATAGACCATAGCCTACTTCCTGTTTCAGCATAATTGGTCCATCCAGGAAGACTAATGTCCTCACCTGCGCTTGCCATTTGAAAATCTTCCTCAAGTAAGGTTTCCGGACCACTAATGTCTCCGTCAATATCCTCTAGATTTCTTATGCTGATTTGTCTTGTTTCTTGCGTCCCACCAACTGATAATATTCCGACTATTGAAACCGTCTCAGTGGGAAAATTAACGTCTGCAAAAGTAGCCTGAGGCCTTGTAAACATATCTATATCCCCTGTTCCATCATTTACCGTAGTTGAAAAAGCAAAAGTACTTCCTCCGTCTGCTTTAGTAATATTGGCATCAGAAATAAATACCAACCTAGATTCATATTGATCGAAATCGTTAAGTATTTCTGCTATGGTCAATTGAATTGGCTGCACTTCGTTCCCGGTACTAAGTACTTGTGCACTTTGTAAACTTACATTACTCAATTGCAAAAGACCCTGAAACTGGCTTAACTCAACTCCACTAACATTGATTTCCAATTCAGTACCCATATCAAAGTTGTGATTGCCACTAAACCTTACTACAATTCCGGCATTTTCATCCTGGATAAAAAGATTTTGACCAACCACATTATTGTTATCCTTATCAGAAGTAACGACACCGCGAATACCAACTGTTCCGCTTATATTAGTTATAGAACCAGTGTATTGATCGCGGATTTCTGATATTGGCGCAATGGTTATATCAGGTATTTCGCCATCTATATCATCGAGATTTCTAATGCTGATTTGTCTGCTTTCCTGAGCACCTCCAACTGATACTATGCCGGTAACATTCACAGATCCGGGAGGGAATGGATCGTCTGCAAAATTAGCTTGAGGTCGTGTGAACATATCAATTTGTCCGGTGCCATCATTCATTGTTGTAGAAAAAGCAAAAGTACTTCCCCCATCTGGTTTAGATAATAACACATCATTTATGACTACTAACCTTGATTCATATTGGTCAAAATTTCCCAAAAGGTTGGATATAGTAAGTTCAATAGGTTCCACCTCATTGCCTGTGCTAATCGCTTGTGCATTTAGAAGATCCACATTGTTCAATTGCAGGAGTCCCTGAAATTGATTCAATTGTACTCCACTCACATCGATTTCTAATTCGGTACCCATAGCGAAGTTATGGTTTCCATTAAATCTTACGGCTATGCCAGCAGTAGCATCCTGAATAAAAAGATTTTGCCCAACTATATTATTATTCTCTCTGTCGGAAGTTACTATTCCCCTTATTACAGCAGCGCCACTTACATTGGTTGTCGTCCCGGCGAATTGTCCCCTTATGGAAGAAATGGGGGTAAATTCAAACTCGCATCGTTCTTCAGTTAGCTGTACATCCTCAATTTCGCGAATAAACAACTGTTTAGTGGCTCCGAAGACTGTATAAATCCCAACTACGCTTCCACTACCCTCAGGTAATTCGGTATTCGCAAAATCAGCGAACCCACTAGTTCTGACTACTATGGGAGCATCACCAGTGCAACTTGTTAAATCCCGGTTTGTTGTTAATCGAATCTGATTTCCATCTTCATCAATTGTATTTACAGCGAAAGTTTCACCTAAATCGGAAGCCCTGAATTGTACATTGTCGAGCCGAATCAGCGTATTGATATCGTTTTCAGTTAATTCATTCACTCTTTTGGCAACTGGACTTATATCCTCATTCCATTTTCCTTTCACAATAAACCTGTTAGCTAGGGGTAGGGGCACTCCTTCCATTTCTGTAGGGTTTCCTCCTGCATCTCTAATTACTCCCGCACCTAATTGCAGACTTCCGTTAAAGTCACTAATATACATCCCTTGAGCCCTGATGAACAACCTTCTGCCTATGGGATAATCATTATGTAGGTCAGTAAAATTAAATCTGATTTGAATTCCCCCCGTTTCATCCTGAATAACCAGGTTTCGGAAAAAGTTGCCGGAGCGGTCATCAGCAGTTACTACTGCATCGAACACCAAGTCCTCTGATATTTGAATATAGTCTCCGGGCTGATAAAAGGCCTTAATGTCAGCTATAGTTGCATTGGTTTGAATATCCGGATCCGTCCCTTCCGCAGGAGGATCTTTAAAGTCTTCTTTTACACATGATGCTATGAGTGAGATAAATGCAAAAGCAATAAATAATTTTAACCACGTGGTTTTCATATAAAATAATTTAATAATTTTAAAATCTGTAAGCTATACTGCTGAAAAAGTTGATTCCCTGAGCGTAATAGTAGCGATTGGGAAAAGTATCAGGATCTCTGTCTCTGAAATTATACCTTCTTTGTTCGAATCCGCCTGTGATTACATCTTTGGCATTTAGGAGGTTGTTAACTCCAATATTCAAGTAGATGAATTTACCCCTTGCCACTCTCCAGGATTTTCCTCCAAATGCATTAACCATAACAGCTGCATCTGTTTTCTCCTGCCTGTGGATGCGATTCCATTGTTCTGATTGATATTCTACTAAGTCAAAAGCTGCAGCCCTTCGTCTATCAGGATTAAAATCAATAAATAAATCATCAAAATAATTGAAGTCCAGATTGATGAACCAAAAGTTGGGGCTGTTGTAGCTAAAACCCAATGAAAGGGCAGTCATTGGTGTTCCGGGAACAAGAAAATTTTCAATATAAATGGGTTCTTTTTCGAAAATAAAGTCTTCACTTCTATCTTGAATTTGTGAAGCAAGTGGTCTGGAACTGTAGTGATAATATCCCAAAGCTGCAACACCACTAACTGAAAGCGTTGGACTTACTTTTACTTCAAGTGCTGCTTCAATGCCTTGGTGAACAGTATTGAGTTCCTCAAGGAAGTAAAAACCAAAAGCTCTTTCTATATCATTGTAAAAAGCGATGAGGTTGGTTTGATCTTCAAATGAAGTATAGTAGGCCGTAAGACGTCCTCTTACAAAAGGTGTTCTGATCTGATATCCACCTTCGAGAGACAAAACTTTTTCATCCTCTAAGGAGGGATTCAATCTGTGATTAGTTCTTGGAGATAAAAATGCATTTCTGGCTTGTGGAGCTCTTGTTTGGAAATTTGCACTGGCGTAGAGGTATTGTCTTCCTGATATTTTATAAGTGGCACCTGCCTTTGCAGAGTAATTCAGGAAATTACTTTTCTCTGAGTCACCGAGTGAGTTGTCCGGGAAATGACCATTTTGCATATAACCGGTTCTCCAGAAAGAGGTATTCGTTAATTGAGCACCAGCAAAATAATTCATACGCCTGAACTCAAATTCTCCCTGAATCCATGCATTGGCTTTGCGAACATTGATGTCGTAATTGTAACCAAATACATCCCCCTCGGTTGCCACGCGGTTTGGTGTTCTTATATCTGATTGAAGACGGTCACTATCCAAATCACTGAAATCGCGTTCAGCAAAGCGATCAATGTCCAGGTAAAAATCACCACCAAGTAAATCGTCTACCAGCTTGTAACTTTCATTAGTTAAGCTTTGATAGCCTAGACCTCCCGAAAGTTTGGTAATTCTTGACACCACTGAATTGAACTGCGTGTTAAATGCGAAGATAGTTGGATCAAAGCGCCTTTCTTCAAGTATGTATTTGCTTCGATTTCCAGTTACAGTATTTCCCTCTAATCCATTGGCATTTTCAATTGAAGTTAAACTTCTCCTGTTTGTAAAATAAAAATTGTCCCAATCGATTTGTCTTGCCGCCGGGTTGTTTTTCCATTCATCTCTTATGATTTCGGCTAACCCAAGGTCATCTGTGTAACTGGGGAGGTAACGATAGTAATCTGGTCTGGGGTCTCTTGCATTATTCCAGTCAAGTGCGGTTGTACCATACCTACCTTTTTGATAGGAGATTGCAGTGGTAATTTGCGTCCTGTTAATTACCTCCCAATCATGGCGTAGGATAAAGGTGGGTCGGTGTGCATCTGCAACTCTTGAATTTCTCTTTTCTCCGTTTTGGAAACCCCAAAAAGAATTGTAATAGTTATCGCCACTCAATTCATAGGTTTCTAAAGTTCCAGCTCCTGATCGACCCCTTTTTGAAGGAGTTCCGAAAACGGTAAGATTTAAGGTGTGATTATTGTCAAAAATTTTATCCAATGAAGCAAAATAGCTGTAGGCATCGTAAAAACTACCCTCAACATATCCACCTTCTGCGTACCTACGTGAAGCTGAAAGGGAAAGCGCCCAACCACCCGGCAGTACACCAGTATTGTGAGTTGCCATCAAGCGGTGGTGGTAACTTCGATTAGAAAAGGCATAGCTGATCCGGGTTTGTTGCCACTGCTGAGAGGCTCTGGTGTCAATACTAGTTCCACCGCCTATATCTGTAAAAGCAAATTCAGCTGGTTCTAAACCTACTGTACTTGTTCTTGCTCTCATTACGTCATTTAATCCTCCCCAAATCCCCCACACAACTCTGCCGTTTTCCAGATCGTTCATCGGTATTCCGTTGAACATCATGGTGGAGTATTCGGAATCATAACCCCTTACTCTAAATCTTCTTTGTCCAAATGCAAATCCCGCTCTGGCATTAAATAAATCTCTGGATGCTGCTAAAAGACTTGAATAATCTTGTACATCTATGTCGCTACTTTCAAAATCAGTTTCATCTAATTCAATAATCGGTAGATTACTCGCGGACCTACCTTGGTCAAAGGTTATTAACTCAAGTTCAATTGCTCCCAAATCAGTGATTTCTCCGTCTATTATTTGGACAGCCACTTCTTTGAGCTTAATGTCCCGATCAAAAATTGTCAATAGATAACTTCCAGCTTCAATATTGTTAATTTCGAATGTTCCATTCCATGAGCTGACTGCGCTGTATAATGTACCATCTAAAGAGACTTCAAAGCCCGAAAGGGTGCGGTTTAATTCCTTATCTACCAGTTGTCCGGTTAAACCTCCGGTTTGAGAAAAGGAAAAACTTGAAAATGCCAAAAGAAAGAAAAGAGGCAGAGTGGTAATTTTAAAGGAGTTTGACATAAAGATTACTGTTGATTTGCTTGCAGTTTATTGCAAAATTAGCTTGGCTGCTAAAATATGTACAAACTTACAAAAGAATTTTATAATGATCTGGAATTTTAAGCGTACAAGAGGATATTTAACTCAAAGATTACTTAATTTGGGAAGCATGGTTTTCGGGGCAACTTGAAAAGTTTTGTGTTAAACCACGGTTAAATGAACGAAAAATTGCTTTCAATTGTCATAATTGTATTAATTTAGCATTTGAATTGAGTTTTAAGAATATAACTATGAAAAAAATTTACTTCCTTTTCTTTTCTCTTTTATTAGTGATTCACGGTGTCATTAATGCGCAAATTTCCAGTTTAACTGAGGATTTTGTAATCGTTGAGTTTGAGGTTAATCCCGATGATTGGTCTCAGGATATTGAAGCCAAACTTACTCTTAAATTCGAAGGAAATACTCCTACCAAGCTTGTTTGGGTTAGGGATGTTTTAATGATTGAAGAGGATTGGGAAACTGCCATATGTGATCCGGTATTGTGTTATTTTCCGCATGTAAATAGCATGAGTTTTGATGTTGAGCCCGGAGAAGAATTTGATATTGCGGCGCATTTGTATCCAAGGACAAATCCTGGAGACTCTGCAATTGTAGCTTTGGAGCTTTACGATGAGAACAATCCAGATGTTAGAATTGATTTGATGTTTCACTTTACTCCAATGACTACCTCAACAAGTGGTGAAGTAGTTTCCGAATCTTCTATTCCTTCACTTTATCCTAACCCTGCCCACGACCTCCTAAATATAAAAAACGATCAAAGAGTAACGAGAGTCGAATTCTTCAACTTATTGGGTCAAAGTATTTATTCTACACCCCATAGTTCTGGTACAACTATTAATATTGGACACCTGAATAATGGAATGTACTTTGTTAAAATGATGGATGAAAGTAATGCCGTTATTCGTACCTTGCGACTCAATAAGCGCTAGTCTTCTTTTTAGGAGAAAAGGGGAGAGTAAAGTTAAAAATTAATCACCGTATTCAGCGTAGTTTCGCTTAGTTTCATATAGCCTGACTCGTACTTTGTACTTTTCATCTAATTTTTTTCTTATTCTATTGTAGGCTACAATACAGATGTTTTCAACTGTGGGGTTTAAGTTTTTAAACTCTTCTATTTGTTCGTTTAGATTTTTGTGGTCTAAATACTCTTCCACCTCTTCAGAAATTAATTTTTTCAAGTCATCCAAATTGATTAGCATTCCAGTGATAGGGTCTATTTTTCCCGTTAAACAAACTTCAATTTCATAATTGTGTCCATGAAAATAGGGGTTGTTACACTTTCCAAAAACCTTTTGATTTTGGTCAAAATCCCAATCATTAACAAATAGACGGTGTGCTGCATTGAAGTGCCCTCTTCTATATACTGATATTTCTTTTTCGTTTTCCATAAATTCATTGTATTGCAAGCTGGATACCGAATAAACATCAGTTTTGTTTTTCGGTTCAGGGATGTGCAATGAAATAGTAGTTGCGTTTATTGTAATATTGGTCGCAAAAGTTCTCTACTGAAAGGGCAGGACTATCTTTTAGCCATGAACCCAGATTAGAAATTCTCATGAATTTTTCCTGAAAATAATTAAAGATCATTTCAGGACTCGTACCATAAATGTCGGAAGCACCTAAGCCATGCTCAAATACAATGATTGGTTTGCATTTCTCAATTATTCTTGATGCCCCTTGTAATACCTGAAGTTCTGCACCTTCAACATCAATCTTCATGAAATCAATATGAAGATCTTCAGGTATTAGGTTATCCAGTAATTCTGTTTTTACAGTGATGGTAGTATCCTCTTCATTAGGATTATCGTAGTCTCTCTTTTTTAAGCCACTGTAAGATGGATTGCTAACTACAAAGTTAAAGTCTGATTCTCCCTTTCTATTACTTGCAGCATAATTTAGAATATGACAGTTGTCTAATTTGGCATATTTTTTCTTGAGTTCATTGAATTTTTCGGGGATGGGCTCGATCCCAAAGTGTTGGCCTTCCGGAGCTTGTTTGAGCAGTAAATCTAGGATTTCTCCTATGAAGCAGCCAATATCTATACAGTTGCTGTTTTTATTCAGGGTTTTAATTATTTTTTTTGTTTGAATATCATAGAGGTGATTTCTACTAAGTGGTATTGGGCTTAGTTTTATAATTTTTTTTATTGTACTTTTCATGTTGTGAAAGTTAAGTTTAGGTCTCTTTATGTTATTAATCAAACTGTGAAAGCCTATCTTATATTTAAAGATATCAAAAAAGAATGCTGTATTCAGTGCTTACCTTTTTCGCAAAAAAAAGTCCTGTGAACACTAAATTATTGTGCAAAGGAAAAGAATTTTTAATAATCTGTTTCGTTTTGATTTCCATAATTGAATTTGATGAGTTATAAAATTGTTGCCCTGCTTTTCTTCGGTCTTGTTTCACTAAAGCTTGAAATAAATTCTATATCAGCTCAAAATTGGAGTTTTGTCGTAAAGCAGGATGCCAATTTTCGCATTTCAGTCCCGGATGGAAAAAATACTTATCGACTTAATGAGTTAGATCACCCTGTTTTTGGACCACTAAAAATTCATCATTACACCCATGTAGATACATTTTCCAAAAAGGGGGAAATGGTATATACAGTCTTTTATACTGACTATCCGGAGGATTTGGTTCATCAGGACTCGGTGGAGTTACTTGAAGAGTTTTTTCTGGTTACTGCTGAGTCCGCTGCCTATTCCGTTGCGGGTAATCTCATTTATTCTGATAATGTTCAAAATTTTCATTGCCCGGGCTACACTTTCAGGATCCATTACAATCAAGGGAATGCGGTAATCAGATCGAGGGCATATCTTTGCTGCTCCCAATTGTATATTATATCTGTTGCCTCCTCAGCAGAAGGAGTTTCCACCCAAAATATGTTTCGATTTTTTGATTCCTTCGCACTAATTCAGGACTGCAAATCAGTGAAGGGCAACTGAATTGTATTTGAGAATATCAATATTTTACCCAGCTAATTCAGGATAAAAGTCAAAGAATTGCTTTTTAATTTTTTGATGATCTTTTTTAAATGAATCTGAAGGTTGTTTTAAGTGGTAGAAAATATTAAATGGGAACTGTAAGGTGAGTTGACGAATCCAATTTACTTTAACATTTTGGTGATCCAGCATTTCGATCTGAAATTGGTCTTTAGTTAAGCGTTTATCCCGCTGCAAAGATTGAGAGATTAGTTCAATGGTACTCAATGGTTTGATTATACTCATATGTGTTTGTCCTTTATTAAATCCACTTCTTGATGTTTCCCAGTTAAGAACTGCATCCTTGGTTCCATCTACTCCGCTTACCCAACTCAGGTGCTTCCTTTCATCATAAGACAATAAAAACCATGCAGGGTAATTTTCAAATTGACTAAAAATCCTAAAGGCAGTACCTGAATTTACAGGAAGTGTAAAGGTGACTTCGCTATGGTATTTATTAGGAAGCAGGATGCCTGAAATAAGCACAGTTATTAAAGTTATTAGCGAGAAAAGTGTGAGAAATTTAGCTGATTTTGACATTGATGTTATCTTCCTAATACTACTTGCAAATTTAATCCTTTTTTGAGAAAAACAGTTGATCTGGATTAAGTGCAATTGCATCCTCTAAAGGAAGTAATGCGTTAATCAGTCGGATTTCCTCTGCCTTTAATAAGTCTTCTTTTATTAGTGGATGTTCAATTATCCTGCTTTTTTTTAGTAAAAATTCTCGTTGCACTCCTTTTAGAAGTGGGGTAGAGGGAGTCAGCCACCTGTTGCCTATCTTTAAAACTATATTGCTGTAACTTGCATCTGTAAGAAAGTTTTTCCGGATTAAGATAAAGTCATCAAAGTCGGGCTGATCTTTTTTTAGTTGTTTAAAAGCGAAACGGTTGGCATATTTTAATTTGTAGTCAATTGTGCCGGCATCCAATACCAAAACCTTTTTCGGGCTCATTTTTCTGTAGGGAATCCATTCTGTATTTTCTATTTCCTCTTTGTAGATTACTCTTAACTTCCATTTCTGATTCAAGTCTGCAGGAGGCCTTAAGTCAGGATCTATGAAGATTGGTTTATTTATGCCGAATAAGAGCTTTCTGCTTTTATTCATTCGGTTTATATGGAAGTCGAACAATTCCATTTTTTGGTTTTCCCAGCAAATTGATTCAAGCAAATGGCACATAAATTTTTTCAATTAGTTCCTCGTATTCATCCTTAAGTTTACTTAAAAAAGTGATTCCCCCCCCACTTTTATAGAAATATGCATTATCCTCTTTTTCAATAAATCGTATCAGTACACAACTATCTAGTTCTCCATTCTGAAAGATCCCTGCAATCCCGGTGTAGAATCCACGTTCAAATAATTCAACCCGATCTAAAATTTCCATAGTTTTTACTTTTGGAGCTCCAGTAATGCTGCCTGCCGGTAACATCCCAAAGAGAATGGTCCCCAACTGTTCAGTGTAGTTGTTCGGTAATTTTCCTGTTATATGTGAGCTGGTTTGGTACAATGATCGTTCACCTGACTGTATTTTACTCAGGTACCTGAATTGTTCCACCCGAATATTTTTTGCGGATATGGACAGGTCGTTTCGTAAAAGATCTACTATGGTATAATGTTCGGACAGTTCTTTTTTATCGTTAAGAAGTATCTGATCGGCATTATTTAGGTTGGCTGAAATGGTCCCTTTCATGGGGTGGGTGTGAATTTTTCCATCTGTTATTTTAACAAAAGTTTCTGGTGAAAAAGAAATGAATTTTTCCTTTAAAAGAACCTTGTATTTACTTGAGGCATGATCCATTATTTGATCAAAATCCACCGGTGATTTCAACCGGGATTGAAAGCAAAGATTGATGAGATAAGTATTTCCTGCTATTATTTCCTCCATGACTTTTTCAAATGCATAAGAGTATTTATCAAAGGAGGGGGGAATGAATTTTGGTTGACTTATAAAAGCTTTGTTTTTTTCTTCGGTAAGGGGCGAGTTGGTCCGATGATCAAATTTATAGTAAAATCCCATTTTGGCAGCTTGATCGGGTGGGCAAATGAGGCATTGGTCTAGCTTGTAGTTTAAGATAAATACAAAGTCTTCTCCCTTTTTGCCGAGAGAGTTCATTAGCTGTTCTGACTTGCTTCTACAAAGAAATGGTAAGTTTTCCATAGTCTGGGACGGCAAAGTTACAGTTCATTTGCCTTTTCTAATAACCATTGAATATCAGCGACGTTTTTTGCATCTTCAAGTTCTTTTTTGAGTTTGGATATGGCTTGCCTGTCATTCGGATTTAAGGTGGCTAGTTTTTGGGTATATTTTATGGTGTTTAGATAATTTTTTCTTCGTTGCTCAGGTAATTGATTCTTTTTTCTGTTTAAAAATACACGGAAGGAACTAAGGAAAGAAAGCAGGGGGTCAATTTCATCTAAATCGTAATAGCTGACCATTAACATTACTTTAGCTCCAAGGGCATAGGAAAAGTCTTCGAACTCTACCTCGCGTAATAATTCCAAAACTTTTTCAAAGTCTTTTTTATACAAATAAAGTCTTGCGAGATTAAAGGTGACGGCATTTTCTCTTTGCTCTTCATTTAAATATGTACTGAACTGATTTATAAAGGCTTCAGTCCAGTCAAACTCTTTGAGTCGAAGTGCTACAACAACAATATTTTTAAAAGTCCAGGGGGTCAATTCACCATTGATGAACAGATATTCCTTTTCCAGCCCATATTGGTAAAGGATAAGGGTTTCTTCCAAAAATTTTTGATCAGCCTGATTGATTCTTTTTATACAGAAGTTCAAAGCTGCAAGGAAAATGTCTCTTGCCTCCATTGGAGGAAAGCGATCGATATTTCTAAAAATTTCAGATTTTAAATGGTAGTAATGCTCCTCTTTTTCCGGTTGCTGATAAACCTTTAGTACGGCGAGGTGGACAGAAATTTGAGGTATTTGACTGTAATCGGATTTTTCTATATGTCCTAGAATTTCATCCATGAAAAGCATTTGATAGTCCTCAGTTACCACATTTCGCCAGCTTAAAGCTGACGCATAGTACCTCAATTTCTCAGCCATATAAAAGTAGTCCAAGTTTTCTGCTATCTGTTCAAGATTAAAACCTGAATCTCTTTTAATTTCTGACCCCAACATGTTGTAATAGTTTTTTTCGATTTCGTATTGGTGGTAATAGTAGGATGCAGCGACTTCGTACTGTCTTGATGATAACCTTCTTGTAGATTTTAGTACTGAATTGAATAAGGGTTCCAATTTTCTGCCCGAAATACTTTGCATCAGATAGGTAGCCTGGTGTAATGGATTTCTTCTGTATTCTTCTATTGCCAGAAATTCCTCGACCAGCTTTAGTAAATCAGAACAGCTCTTCCTGAAGCGAGAATCAGAAAACTTATCGCCTGGAAAAATACTGTTATATAGGTCTAGTTTACTAATTTCGGAAAGTGAGAGGTCTTTAATTCCACTAACCAACTCCTCAAATAATTTAATAAGAGATTTATTGACGTTGAAATAGGGAGAGGTGATGAATTTTTCCAGTCTGTTCAATTCGACAGTATTAAAATGACTGAGTACTTTGACCAATTTGATAGAAGATATGCCGTTTGTGTTATTGTTATTTTTCATGATTTTTATCGTGTAGAATTCAAGTGAATTGTTGAATTATTGGCTCTGGTCGATAGCTGTTTTTCAAGCTATTTGTGCTAAGATAGCTGTTTTGGAAAAACTAATTAGATTTTTTTTCTTAAATTTGTTAAATACTGTTTGGCAGGTCTACATAGATAATGATATCTATACATTCAAATGATTTGCAATATGATATAAAAAAAAATAATATAAATGTTTTTTTTGAACCTAAAAATAGCATACCTTTGTTATCGTAATTATTTACACCAATAAACCACCATGAGCGGAAAGTCGATCCTTTTAGTATTTTTTGCACTCACGTTGACACTTTTTCTGAGTGTTTCTAAAACGACATTTGCTCAGTCAGCTCCCTCACCATATGATGACTTAAGCATTCTTTCCAATTCGGTTTTCGAATCAGAGGTCTACGATGCAGTTATGCTTATGGTAATAAAGCATCCAAGTAATGGTACTGCCAGAAGTAAAGGAAGTTCAGGTGCTCGCTTTTTGGAATATACACCAGATAGTAATTTTGTGGGTTTGGATTCTGTTTCGATTGAGGTTCAACTCAATTGGGGTGCAAATCCAGTAATTCAATGGTATCATTTTGCTTTTGATGTTAAAGAATCTATTGTTTTTGCATATGATGTAGAATTTGCTATTCCTTCAAATAGTGATTTTACCTTTTTGGATGTTATGATGAATGACAGCAGCACTCATGGTGATTTAAGTTTTTCAAACATTTCATTGGTGTCCAAGGGAATGGTAGATTTGGTAGCTGACTCACTTTTCTTCAAACCATTAGCTGATTATAGTGGAGTCGCTTATGTTACCTATTCGGTTTGCGATAGTCTAGGGGAATGTGCTTCGGCAAATGCCGTAATTAACGTTATTGATTCTGCTAATGTAGTATCAGATTATGATATTCACATAAGTACCATGAAGAATCGGAATGTTCGAGTATTGTTGCCCGGTGAAGAATTTGAACTTTCTCTTGATCCTGAGTTAGGTGTTGTTGTTCAGCAAGGAAGTACGGGCATATGGGAATACCGCCCCTTCCAGAATGTTATTGGATTAGATACTTTTTCTTTTGAAATGTATCCTGATTATCACAGAAATGTTTTTGTAAAAATATACGATACCCCATCTCCAAATACTTTCCTTGTTGACAACTTTATTTACACACCGAAAAATCAGGATGTAAGCTTTGATGTTCAAGAAAATGATTTTAAGAAAAATGTAAGCATCAATTCTTTTACCCATCCAGAGAATGGTGTGCTTTCCCACCAAGGTAGTGGTAACTTTCATTTTGTTCCCGATTCGAACTTTACAGGTTCAACAGGGTTCTCTTACACTGCTTGTATTTTGGGGAATTGTGAAACTGCCAAAGTCATCATTTTTGTAGGAGATTTAAATCCGCAAAATTCTGGGACTTATGAATTGACAACCACTAAAAATCGTCCGCTTGTTATCAATTATGATGTCCCTATTTCAAACTTTTCTTTTAATTTGACCCAAGATCCTGAATTAGGTGAATTGGTGATTTACCCGGGATTAGATACGATAACTGTAGGTTGTAGTGAGGTAAGTGGGAATAATTTAGTGGTATATACGCCCGATACTGATGTAATAGGATTAGATGAGTTTGAATTAGAGTACTGCATTGACGGTAGTCAAGACTGTCATATTGTTAAAATTGAGCTTACTATTCTTGACTTACTTATAGACTCAAGTTGTGTATGCGTTGAGAACTGTGTTTGGCCCGGGGATGTAAATCATGATGGGGTTGTCGATATGCGGGATGTATTAAGTCTTGGGTACTATATTGGTAGTGTGGGTGAGGCAAGAGATGATGTCGATCTTGAAAACTGGTATGGTCAATCCGCAACAGATTGGGGGCAAAAGCAATACAATGGCCAGAACCTTAAGCATGCTGATACCGATGGTGACGGAATTGTTCAGGTACAGGATACTTTTGCTATATCTGAGTTTTATAATAGAGTGCATACCCTTTTAGCCGAAGAAAGCTTGCAAAATAAACCTTATTACGTAGGCCTGCATGAATCAACATCCGGTCCATATCAAGCTGGTGATTTGGTGGTCTTAGACGTAGTTATTGGCACCGAGAATTCTCCTGTGATTGATTTACATGGTCTTGCTCTTTCTTTTAGTTTTTCGAATACACCATTCAGCTTTAACAGTCTCACTGCTAATGAACTCACTTCTTCATGGTTAACCTATGATGCACCATCTTTATTTATGCAAAAAGAGTTTGATAATCAGCAACTGGATTTTGCATTGACGAGAACGGATGGATTTGGTGCTGCAGGTTTTGGGTTAGTTACGCAGGTTTCTTTTATTGTTGAGGACGATATCGATGGCATACGTTGGGTCGGAGAATCAGAGACACAATTAGTAGAAATATTACTCGATGCTCCAATTGCTTATTTTGCAAATGGTGCAGAGTTCCAATTACCGGATACAAATGCCTTCATTGAAATGCTTAGACCAGGCAGAAATGCTCAGAAAGACTTCAGTGATGATTTGATCACTGTATTCCCTAATCCTACATTAGCCGGCAATGAAGTTAACATACATGTCAATGGCGGCTATTCAATTGAACTAGTCGAAATTTATGATTTACAAGGGCGAATGTTGCACAATGTCGAAAATATTAATGGCAATAGTACTCGCCTTCACTTAGATGAATTGAGTTCAGGAATTTATTTATTGCGAATTAGCACTGACGGAGGTATAGTTACCAGAAAGCTTAGCATCCAACATTAAAATTATTACTAATTCCTCAACTTTTATGTGGTAATTACTGCTGTAATTAGGTCTTCTTTTTACCCAAAATACTGCCTCAATAAATTTCTTGTTTGTGAGACATATGACTTGCCAAATAGATTGACATGAACCAATAGGTAATACAATTGGCTAAGTTCCATTCTCTCGAAGAATCCATCGGCTAAAGGATAAACTTCATGATATGAAGCGTAAAAATCCTCTGAGAATCCCCCAAATAACTTGCTCATTGCAATGTCAAGTTCTCTGTGGCTGTAAGCCACCGCAGGGTCAATCAAATATGGTAACCCCTCAATATCTGTAACCAAATTGCCACTCCATAAGTCACCGTGAATCAACGAAGCTTGTTCTAAAGGATAAATTTTATCAATGGTATCTATCCAATCATTTTCGTTTGATATGGTATCATTTGGTAGTAAACCACGAGAGATCGCCATGTCTATTTGTGGTTTTAATCGACAGCTAAAATAAAAAGCTGACCACTTTTTATAAGGTTTATTGCATTGATCAAGGGCTCCAATGTAGTTGTGGCGATTAAGTCCAAAGCAAGACTTAGTTGCTGATAGATGTAGTTGAGCTAGCTGGGTACCCAATAGAGACATAGACTTTCTGTGAGGATGACTACTTTCGACATATTTCATAATTAAAAGGGCACCTGAATATAATTTTTCTGCGAAGTAAATCTCAGGAATACTGACAGTATTAGTTTGTTTCAACATTTTCAAACCATCCTCTTCCGCAGTCATTCGATTGTGCCCATCGTTTTGAGTGTAAACCTTTACGAGCATCTTTGTGCCCTCTTTTGTAATGGTATATATAGAACCAGCTTGCCCTGAGCTGTAATAACTCAAACTATCTTCTTTAAACACAAAGCCAGTATCTTGTAATTCGTGAAATATTTTGGGCAAATTCAATTCTAAAGTCTCTTTTTTTCAATAATTTCTACAAGGTCATTTTTATAATTTTTTCCAACAGGGATCATCTTTAATTTTCCTTCTTCCTTCATTTCAATAGTAGTCCCCACAATCGCATCAACGTAATTAATGTTTACAATAAATGAACGGTGAACCCTTAGGAAGCAATCAGAAGGAAGTTTACTTTCAAGGCTTTTCATGGTTTGAAGGGCTACTATTTTACTGTCTTTTGTCCGGATAATGACATAGTCCTTAAGACCTTCAATATAAAGGATATCCGAATAATGGACCCTTATGAACTTTTTGTCTGCCTTTATAAAAATATAATCCTCAGAGCTGTTTTCATTTTTAACATCCTCAATTCCGGACTGTGATTTTTCCAAAGCTTTCGTTTTGAGTTCTATCTTAGACCTCACTTTGTTGACACACTTCATGAATCTTTCAATGGAAATGGGTTTAAGTAAGTAGTCCAATACATTCAATTCAAAGCCCTCAACAGCATAATTGGGGTAAGCAGTAGTGATAACTACAAATGGAGGGTTATTTAGGATTCTTAGGAAATCCAATCCTCCTAACTTGGGCATTTCTATATCCAAAAACATCAGATCAACATCATTTTTGGATAAAAAATCATTGGCTTCAATTGCATTATTGCATCTGCAAATTAAGTTAATTTCAGGAATTTGTTCAATATATGTCTGTAATACATCTAATGCTAGTGGTTCATCGTCAACAATTATTGCTTTAATCATGATTTCTGTTTTATAGATTGCCCATGTAAAAGGGTCAAATTTACAATAAATTCCTCTTCTGTTTCTCTGATTTCTAGATGATGTCTGCCAGGGTAAAGTAGTTTCAACCTTCTCCGGATATTTTGGAGGCCGATTCCACCCACTTCATCAAAAGTAGTCTTTAGGTCATCCGTAGGTTTATTATTTTTTATAGAAAATTCAATTTTCGAGTCATCTGCTTCCAGTTTCATGATGACATAAGACAGTTCAAGAGTTTTATTTACACCGTGTTTGAAGCAGTTTTCGATGAATGGCAGAAAAAGAAGAGGTCTTATTTTTAAACCCGAGAAATCACCTCCTAAACCGAACTCAATTTTAACATTCGGACCATGTCTGAGTTTTTCTAACTCCAAATAATTTTTGATATATGCAATTTCCTTTTCAATAGGTACTTTTTCTTCATTGGATTCATACAACATATAGCGCATCATGTCTGATAGTTGCAGTACTATATCCGGCGCCTTATCGTCTTTTTTTAAGCTAAGTGCATACAAACTATTTAGGGTGTTAAAAAGAAAGTGAGGATTAATCTGTGACCTTAAAAAACTGAGTTCTGATTGCATCGTCTGAGTTCTTAGATCCCTCATTTCCCTTTGCTGTCGTAGCCAATCCGAAACTATTTTGAGAATGGTTGAAGCCGATACTATTATTAATGAGAAAATGTAATGCTCAAATTGACTTTCTAGAACTTCCATTTGTAATTCCGGATATTTCCTGAATTTCAGATAAAGAAGGAAGGTTCTAATTGGTGTGGCAATAAGCAAAGACAGTAATAAGAGTAACAGATAGCGAAATATTTTCTTTTTTGAAAGGTACTCAGGTATCAGGTAAATTAGGTTGAAGTAAACTATACCCATGTAAAAAACTAATAAGAGAAGAGCATGGGTGATGGTAAACCAAAAGTCATTCCGATCTGGCGTAATGATAAGTAAAAAAAGAAAAAAAATAACCCACCATGCAACATGTGAAAAGGTGCGCCCCGTCACTAGGTCATACACATAACTTAACCATCTGTTTCTTCTGCTTGGCTTCTGCATGGCGTAAAGATAAATGTTTTTTTTCAGCCTTCTCAATCTTTGTTTTTTGCATTTTTCATCAAAGTAATTTCCTGAATTATTTTTCTGAGAATAGGAATTTGAACCATAACCCCAAGAATTATATTTAAGATATAATTACTTTTGATGATTAGGATCAATTTAAAATACTTTATCAAATATAAACTCAACTATTTTGGAGAATAAAAATACCCGTGAAATGATTGATGCTGAAGATAAAACTTCAGTTTCCCAATTGAGAGAGGTCTATGAGAACTTAATTGTCTCACTTGGAGAGGATCCTGCACGCGATGGTTTATTAAAAACACCTGAGCGCGCAGCAAAGGCTATGAAGTTTTTTACTCAAGGCTATGAGCAGGATCCATCACAAATACTTCAATCGGCTTTGTTCGATGAAGATTACAGTGAAATGGTGATAGTGAAGGACATTGAATTGTACTCCCTCTGTGAGCATCATTTGGTTCCCTTTTTTGGCAAGGCGCACATAGGCTATATACCTAAGGGAAAAATAGTAGGCCTGAGTAAAATGGCTAGAATTGTTGATGCCTTTGCCAGAAGACTGCAGGTGCAGGAGAGACTTACTCATGAGATACTGCATTGTATCCAGGAAAGTTTGAATCCTTATGGTGCTGCCGTGGTGATCGAAGCACGTCATATGTGCATGATGATGCGTGGGGTGCAAAAGCAAAACTCCGTAACTACCACTTCAGCCTTTACGGGTATATTTAAGCATGTAGAAACCCGAAATGAGTTTCTTAAATTAATTGAAGCCAAGCTGTCCTGACCAAAAATAAATAGTACTTTTGTGAAAATGTTTGACAAGCAAAATTACTTATAGATGAAGACTGCATTTGTTTTTCCCGGACAGGGTTCCCAATACAAAGGAATGGGAAGTGAGTTGTATAGAACTCATGCTGAGGCTAGAAAACTATTCGATTTGGCCAATGAAATTCTAGAATATCAGATTACCGATATTATGTTTGAAGGGGATGAAGAAGAGTTAAAGACAACAAAGATTACTCAACCCGCTGTTTTTATTAATGCCTATATTAAATATACCGTGACGGATCATATTAAGCCAGATGCTGTTGCAGGTCACTCTTTGGGTGAGTTTACAGCTTTGGCGGCATCAGGGGCACTTAGTTTTGAAGATGCTTTATTATTGGTTTATGACCGAGCTATGGCAATGCAGGAAGCCTGCGACATGGAAGATGGCACTATGGCAGCCATTATGGGGCTTGATGATCACCTTGTTGAGGAGTTGTGCGAAAAGATAGGTGATTTGGTAGTCCCTGCAAATTATAATTGTCCAGGACAGTTGGTGATATCCGGATCTATTTCTGGTATAACAAAAGCAATTGAAGCTGCAAAAGAGGCAGGAGCGAAAAGGGCAATACAATTGGCTGTTGGTGGAGCCTTTCACTCACCTCTGATGGAACCTGCGCAGTCAATGCTAGCAGACTCTATTGAGGACACTGAGTTTAAACAACCTTCATGTCCCATTTATCAGAATTATACAGGTAAAGCTGAAAGCAATCCTGAGTTGATTAAAGAAAATTTACTCAAGCAATTGACCGCTCCTGTGCGGTGGACACAATCCGTACAACAAATGATTCAGGATGGAGTTAGCAATATAGTAGAGGTTGATGGTAAAGTGCTAATTGGTATGGTTAGACGTATTGATCGAAATTTGAAAACAGAAACGATCTGAAAATATAGTGAACTCTTCAGTAAAGATAGACAGAGGGAAATTGCTTTTAGCCGAGCCATTTATGATTGATCCCAATTTTAGGAGATCGGTGATCTTGTTGTGCGAACATCAGGAAGAGGGTAGTATTGGATTCATCCTGAATAAACCGCTAAAAATGAGAGTAGATAGATTAGTCGCTGACTTTCCTGAGTTTGAAGCTCCTGTATATTATGGAGGCCCTGTAGCGAACGATACCATTCATTTTTTGCATCATTTTGGCGACCTAATCGAGGATAGTTTACCAGTTGGTAATAATACATTTTGGGGAGGAAATTTTGAAAAATTGAAGTTGCTGATTGATTCAAAGATGGTGAAGCCCAATGATGTGAAGTTTTTTGCAGGCTATTCAGGCTGGTCAACAGGACAACTGAATGAAGAATTAAATATTGGCACTTGGATTGCAGCTGAAATGGACCCCAACTACCTTTTGGCGGTTCCACCTAAAAAATTATGGTCGAAAGTATTAGCTATAAAGGGAGATACTTTTGCAGTTATGTCAAATATTCCCGATCAAATTTCTTGGAACTGATTTGCTACTGTGATAGAAATTAACAACATATCAGTTATTTATGGTGAACGCGCTGTGCTTGATTGTATCAGTCTCAACCTTACCTATGGTGATAAGATTGGTGTTATAGGAAAAAATGGATGCGGAAAATCCACTCTCCTTAAAATTTTATCCGGAATGCAAATGCCAGATGAAGGGTCATTCGCGATGCCATCGGATACAACTATTGGTTTTCTGCATCAGGATATCAATATTGATTTAAAGCCTTCGGTAAAGGAAGCCTGTTTGTCAGGGCTTGAAGAATTAAAAAAGATTGAGTCAAAACTTAATGAATTAAAAAAGAAAGCAGAATCAGGACAAGAGCTGAATCCTAATGAAGGAATCAAGCTAAGTGAATTGGAAGAAAGATTTAGGCTGCTTGGTGGGTATAATCAGGAGGCGATGGCAGAGAAGATATTAAAAGGCCTCGGTTTTTCACCTGTCGATATTGAAAAGAAAGTAGGCGAACTGAGTGGTGGCTGGCGTATGCGGGTCGAACTTGCAAAAATTTTACTAGCCCGGCCGGATTTGCTTTTACTCGATGAGCCTACTAACCATTTGGATATGGAGTCCATTATCTGGCTTGAAGGCTGGCTAACCAATTTTGAAGGTACAGCCCTGATAGTTAGTCACGATGCTGAGTTTTTAGAAAATGCTACACAATCCATACTTGAAATACAGAATGGAACCGCTTTCTACTTCAAGGGAAAATTTTCTCTATATCAGAAGTCGAGACAGGAGCGAATGGAAAATCAGCTGAGAGTATTTCAGAACCAACAAAGAGAAGTTCAGGACAGACAACGTACTATTGACCGATTTCGCGCGAAGGCTACTAAAGCCAAAATGGCTAAGTCAATGGCTAAGCAATTGGAAAAAATGGAGCTTGTAGAAAAGCCTGAGGAGGATACTACCACCATTCGTTTTCAGTTTCAGCCTCCTCCGCGAAGTGGTGATATAGTAGTTCGAACTAGCCGCCTGTCTAAGTCTTTCGATGAGTTAAAAGTTCTGGAAGACATTGATTTTCAGATTAGGAGAGGGGAAAAAGTTAGCCTTGTCGGTAAAAACGGCGAGGGCAAGACCACTTTTATCAGGTTGATTTTAAATCAGCTCGAGAGAGATAATGGAGAGCTTGAGTACGGCCACAATGTTCAGATTGGATACTTTGCCCAAAATCAGGATAAATTGCTCAATGGTGAATTGACATTGCTTGAGTTTATGGAAGAGGGCTGTCCCAATGAATTACGTCCCCGACTCCGTGGAATATTGGGGAATTTTCTTTTTAGTAATGATGATGTCGAGAAAAAGATAAAGGTTCTTTCGGGTGGTGAGCGTTCTCGCTTGGCAATGGCAAAAATGCTGCTGAGACCTTTTAATCTCTTGATTCTAGATGAGCCTACCAATCACCTCGATATGCTGGCTAAAGATGTGTTAAAACAAACCATTGATCAGTTTGAAGGTACGGTCATTATTGTATCCCACGACAGAGACTTTCTTAGAGGCCTTTCGAATAGAACGATTGAGTTTTCAGGGAGAAAAACACATGAATACCTCGGAGATATTGACTATTTTCTATCCAAAAAGGGTAAAGAAAATATTAGAGAATTTGAGATAAAGGACGCAAAGTTCGGAAATGGAAGTACTTCCTACTCACCCGCAAAAGAGAAGCAAGATGACTTTCAGTTGAGAAAAACGCTGAACCGAACCATAAGCTATTGTGAACGAAATATTGAAAAATTAGAAAAACTAATAGTACAGCTGGAAGAGAAAATGAGTGATCCTGATTTTCATTCCAAGCCTGAAAGCATTGAAGCCTCCAAAGAATATGCTCGCTTTAAAGATGAGCTTAAGGAGGAAAATGTCAAGTGGGATAAAGCAGTAGAGGAGTTAGACGGGCTTGATGGTTAGCATATCTTACATTTTTTTACCAATACTTTGTAGAAAACCTTTCAAAGTCAATTTTTAACTATCAGATTTATAAGGTTTTTTCATTATTCTTTTTTATTCATACAAAAAAAGAGCTGACTCATACGAGCCAGCTCCAAAACTTAAATTAAACCAAAAAAGGTTTGATATGAAAACTATTTATCCACTTTTTATTGCTTAATGAATCTATCTCTTCCTATAAAATGGTCAGAAATGATATTCAGTAAGTAAGTTCCCGCTGGTAAATTGGAAACATTTAATTTTTCAGCATTACCATTAAATCTGAATTGCTGAACCGTTTGTCCCTGAATGTTTATTACCTCAATTGTTACTTCATTATTAAGCAATTCTGAAGGCAGATCCAGTTGGAGGTAATCTGATACAGGATTTGGATATATTGAAATATCAATTACATCAAGATTCCTTGTTGTATTCAGGTCTGGAACCAACACTGCATTAATAACATGTACCACTCCATTTCCTGCTAAAATATCTGCAACGATTACTTGAGCATCATTAATAAATACATTTCCATTTTCAATAGTAACCAAAATATCTTGTCCAAGAACGGTAGTTGCCTCCATTCCATCGCTAAGATCAGTTGAAAGAACTTGCCCTGAAAGAACGTGGTATAGTAATACACTTGTTAAATCTCCGTCCGGATCATCTAACAGAGCTTCAAGTAATCCTTCAGGTAGTGCATCAAAGGCATCATCAGTTGGTGCGAAAAGCGTAAATGGTCCCTCACCCTGTAAAGTTTCTACAAGTCCCGCAGCATTGATTGCTGCTTCAAGGGTATTGTGTACATCACTACCCACAACTATATCCCATACAGTTTCGGGTAATTCGACTCCTGTACAAGATAAGGTGGGAAATCCGTTATCTGTTTCAAGATTATCTGATGCATCTCCACAAGCACCTACCTCATTTATACCAATTAAATAGGTACCTGTATATGTTGCAGTCCAAGTAATTTCACAGTCCTGGACAAAAGTTACCAATTGTCCATCAGCATTAAATATAGTTAACTCAGGCTCCCAACTTCCTGCATTCGGTCCTTCACAAATAGAAAAAGTGTATTCGACCCCTTCTTGAAAGTTTTCAACTACATAAAGTTCACTTGCCCATGCTTCAAATGGCAATTGAAATACTGGGCAAGTACCATCAGGACCAGGTGTTGGGGCTCCATTAAAGGGTTCCGCATTGAAGTTTCCGTAAGGTCCACCAACAAATTCAACACATGGTCCTAATTGAGGTAGCAGCACAGCATCAATGACATGCACAACACCATTGTCAGCTTCAAGATCAGCAACTGTAACTAGTGCATTGTTAATGAAAACGTTTCCATTTTCGATGGTTACCGTAACATTTTGCCCTAAAGCAGTCTCTATTTCCTGTCCATCTTCCAAGTCAGAAGAGAAAGCAATTGCACCTACAACGTGGTAAAGTAAAATTGCAGTAAGTAATTCTTCATCATCTAAGATGGCTTCTAATACCTCGGGATCGATGGCATCGAAGGCATCATCTGTTGGTGCAAAAACAGTAAAAGTTCCGTTTGGATCACTGAGAATGCCATCAAGTCCTGCAATTTCTATAGCAGCCTGTAAAGTTAAGTGGTCATCTGATTCTGAAATGATATCGAAAACAGTGAAAGGTTCATCTACTTCAGGTAGCAGCACAGCGTCAATAACATGCACAACACCATTGTCAGCTTCAAGATCAGCAACTGTGACTAGTGCATTGTTAATGAAAACGTTTCCATTTTCGATGGTTACCGTAACATTTTGCCCTAAAGCAGTCTCTATTTCCTGTCCATCTTCCAAGTCAGAAGAGAAAGCAATTGCACCTACAACGTGGTAAAGTAAAATTGCAGTAAGTAATTCTTCATCATCTAAGATGGCTTCTAATACCTCGGGATCGATGGCATCGAAGGCATCATCTGTTGGTGCAAAAACAGTAAAAGTTCCGTTTGGATCACTGAGAATGCCATCAAGTCCTGCAATTTCTATAGCAGCCTGTAAAGTTAAGTGGTCATCTGATTCTGAAATGATATCGAAAACAGTGAAAGGTTC
>RECS01000172.1 GCA_007693915.1 Saprospirales bacterium
CGTGTACTACTATCAGTTAGAAGCTGAGGGTTACAGCGCTACAAAGCGAATGGTTCTAACCGGTAATTAATTGAATTGAGAAATATTCCCATGAGGAATGAATGATATGAAAAGCCCATCAGCAATTTGTTGATGGGCTTTTTTATGTGTGCCATGCATACTATATACTGATAGGGTTAGAGTCCCGAATGCGCCTACTTGACAGGAATCGTTAGCTAACCGCAAGGGTGTCCTTCGTTAGGAGGAATCTGAAGGCGGCTTAAGTAGTCAACGGACGAAAGGGACGCCCCAAGGTAGCCCACTATCAACTTTGCTATCAAATATAGTGCTAGACGAACTAGATAAAGAGCTGGAACGTCGAGGACTAAGATTTGTAAGATATGCAGATGACTTGATCATATTCGTAGGCAGTCGAAAGGCAGCAGATCGAGTCATGAGGACAGTAACAAGGTTTATAGAGGAACGAATGAAACTGAAGGTCACTAAAGCCAAGAGTGGCATAGGTCGCCCATATGATCTGAACTTTCTGGGTCACAGCATCATCGGCAGAGGTGAATTGGGTTTAAGTAAAGAGAGTATGTAACGACTCAAAGGGAAATTGAAATCAAAGACGCGTCGGAATAGTGGCATCAGTTTGGATCAAATGATCAAGGAGTTGAATCTATTAATGCTAGGATGGCTAAACTACTTCAAGGGAGCACGAATGAAGGGCAAGCTTGAGGCAATAATGAGTTGGCTTCGCAGACGCATCCGATGTTTCAGGATGAAACAATGCAAACGAGCAATATGGATAGCGAGATTTCTACAGAAGCTCAAAGTTCCCGAATGGCTCAGTTGGCTATTGGCACTATCTTCTAAAGGATGGTACCACAAATCAAACACTCCATAAGCAAACGAGGGCATGAATCTAGAATGGTTCGCCTCAATTGGATTGTTCGATATGTATGCTTATTGTTGTTTAAAATTAATGAGACTTCCCAGAACGTGAGGCGTACGCTGGGTGGTGTGAGAGGACGAAACGACCGATGATTATTCATCGGTCGTTTCTCCTACTCGATTTTATTGATCTTAGTAATAATCGTCCTTAGTCTTTTTACAATATTACTGTAAAACAATGTTTTTCTCTTCCATCAATTTACGAATATTGATAAGAGCGTACCTCATTCTACCTAAAGCAGTATTGATGCTGACATTTGTTAAAGCGGCAATCTCTTTGAAACTCATATCTGCATAATGTCGAAGTATAACCACTTCACGTTGCTCATCAGGCAACATATCTACGAGGTGTCGAACCTTATCATGGGTTTGACTCTTCATGATTTTTTGTTCCATATTATCATCCTTGTGCTCTAAAACATCAAAGATATCGAAGGTCTCAGTAGGGCTTACTTTGGTGCGTCTTTTAGCCCTTCTAAAATGATCAACACAAAGATTATAAGAAATTCTCATTGCCCATTGCAAGAATTTACCCTCGTGATTGTATTTTCCTTTCCTCAATGTTTTAATAATTTTTATGAAAACTTCCTGGAAAATATCATCTGCCTGATCTCTGTCTTTGACAAAAAGATAGATAGAGGTGTAAATTTTTTCACGATGACGATTAAGGAGAATTTCAAAGGACTTTTCATTTCCATCCAAATAGCTTTGGATCAGTTCCTTGTCTGATAACGGAGTCAATTTGCTCATGACGATCTACTTTTTTGATTAGTAAAATGGTTAAAAAAGTGTAGAGATTTTCCGCTATATAAAAGGATTTAAAGAATGAAAAAATTGATTTGATAATGCTAAGATAAGAAAAATGATATATTTCCTTAAGAATTATATGGTTGTTAACAGTAATTTAACTGCATAAATTTTAAGCATTTATATTTTTTATAAAAAAGATTAAAACAGTTTTCGATATAAGAACAGGCTATCCTCAAGGATTTTAAAGGCTTTTTCCTTATTCATAACTTCCTCTACAACAACTTCTTTTTTTTCTAATATTTTATAATCTTCGAAGAAACGTTTTAATTCATTCATTGAATGAGGAGGCATTTGATGAATATCATTTATATGGTTTACACTCATATCATTTTTTGCTACAGCAATAATTTTATCATCGGCTTCCCCTTGATCAAGCATTCGCATTACACCAATGACTTTTGCAGTAACTAGAGTCATTGGAGGTATTTCTATAGACGAAAAAACCAAAATATCCAATGGATCTTTATCGTCACAATAAGTTCTTGGAATAAACCCGTAGTTAGCTGGATAGTGAACTGAAGAAAAAAGAACTCTATCGAGCTTAATCATCCCGGTTTCTTTATCCAGCTCAAATTTACCTTTACTCCCTTTGGGAATTTCAATTACTGCTTCAACAAACTCTGGGAGATGGTTTCCCGGACTTAAATCATGCCATGCGTGTTTCATAAATCTACTACTTACTTTTACTTCTGATAATTAAAGTTCAAAAGTAACGATATCAGAACTATCTTATTTAACAAAGCCCTGAAAGAAATGGCAAAATAAGAAAAACTACCTTTTTACCGCCGCTGATTGTAATCTTTCAGCCTGTACCAAAACACCTCCTGAGATGCTTTCGTATTTTAATTCCCCGCTTGAAGAATAAATGTGAATAAATGACTGACACACTCCTCCGCAGGCCGCATCTCTGCAATATGTAGCTGGATGCCCATAAGTAGATGATTCAGTTGTAACGGCGCATTCAGTTGCACCATCCATAGGTCTATCACCACACCCACAAATAAATTCGAGCCTATCTCCGGGACTTAACTCAAAAACATCTCTTCTTTGAGCCATGGGAATAAGGTGATAGGTTTTTCCTGCAGGAACAACCAATGAATGATCAGATCTTAGTTCAAGATCTGATAAATTGATTAAAGGATTAGCTAGGGCGTTAGCACGTGCTATAGAAGTTAAGGTTTGTCGTTCAACCAATGCGTTTTGCATTTGATCTCCTCCCCATGAAACTCTCGCCTCCATTTGAATATTACCTGCTGCATTAGATGTGATAAAACTTTGTCCCATTGCCAATCCGGCAATAAAAATAAAAATAGTTGTTAAAAATAATCTGACCAACATGCTGATATTTTTTATTTGAAATAATATTAGAAAGTAAAATTAAGCAATATTAATAAACTTTTATGTAATTCAGTTTTTTATGTTTCAACTTTTTAAGAATTTAACTTTAAGGCACCCATGTCGTCAAATTCAATAAGCTTGTCTAAATAATGAGTAAATTTCAAAATGCCGACTTACCTTGGCTTTAAGTTTAACTTTTTTTATTAGAGCCTTTAAGGTCACAATGTGTTGCCTTCTAATTATAGCTTTTATTAAAAAGTATGGGATGTATTGATTTAACCTCCAAAACTAGATGATTTATATAATTGCCTAGAATAGTAAAATTCTATTACAATGAAATTAAAATTTATTACCATTTTTTTTAGTCTGTTTTTTCTCTATGGTCACGCAGATGCACAAAATCGCCATAGTGTCACCGGAAAACTGATAAATCAACAAGAAAAACCTCTTGAATGGGCTTCAGTTATATTGTTTAATCCGGTTGATTCTACCATGTCTGCATTTGCATATTCTGATAATGAGGGTGACTTTATTATTCCAAATGTCAGGACAGGTAATTATCTATTGAAAGCGGGATTTGTGGGGATGACGGATCACGAGCAGTTTATTGAAATTGAAGAAAACTTGGATCTAGGTATTATTGTAATGGAGTCCGCTGCAGGACTTGAAGGTGTTGAGGTGACCTCTACTAGAATTCCCATACTCGTTCAGCGAGACACGGTAGTGTATGATGCAGCTGCATTCAATATGGCCCAAAATGCAACTGTTGAGGATTTGTTGAGACGATTGCCGGGAGTTGAGGTAGATGCAGATGGTACGATCAGGGCACTGGGAGAAGAAGTTCAGAATGTTCTTGTGGACGGACGTCGGTTTTTTGGAGGTGATGCGCGTATAGCGACAAGAAATATACAGGCGGATGCTGTTGATCGGGTTCAGGTTTTTGACAGAAAATCAGAGGAAGCTGATTTTACCGGTATAGATGATGGTTCACGTGAAAAAACAATTAATCTGGAATTAAAGGAAGACAGACGAGGTGGAGGATTCGGTTATGTCTCAGGTGCGTATGGATTGCCGGATGACAGGTTTGATGGAAAAATCAGCTACAATCGATTTGATGATAAGAGACAAATGGCCATTCTCGCCGGAGGAAATAATATCAATGAGTTGGGCTTTTCCTGGCAGGATTACTTCCAGTTTTCCGGTGGTATGCAGCAAATGATGTCTGGGGGAGGTCGCGGAATGGGAGGTTTTAGAGGTGGGGGACAGAATCCCCTTATTTCGCAAGGAGCGCAAGCTGGTTTTCTCAATTCGTTCAGTGGTGGCCTTCAGTTTTCTCAAACTTATGGAAATGAAAATGAAATTAATGCAAGCTACTTTTTTGGCCTGGCCGATCGTACCAACGAGAGAATTTTAAGCAGGGATAATTATCTCCCAGCCAATCAGGTTTTAAACACCCGGGATAGCTCTTTGATTGAATCAAAAAACTATGATCACCGACTCAATCTGAGATGGGATCAGAATCTTGGGGAACGGTCTGCTCTCAGATTTAATTCTAATTTGAACTATACCCTCAGGGATGAAGCAAGACTGAATACCACCGTCAACAATAATGAATTTCAAAAATTTTCTAACGAAAGCGAACAGGACTTTATAGGTGATGGTACCAATATAAATTATACCGGTTCTTTGACCTTTAGACATCGTTTCCCAACACGTGGTAGAGTACTCGCTGCCAGCCTATCTGGAAATTTTAGTCAAAATGAAGAAGACGGATTCTTGAATGCCTTCAACAAAGTTTTTGAAGAAGATATAATGCTTGCCGATTCAACTATCACTCAAAGTCAAGATCAGGACAATCGATCTCATGGTTATGGTGTGGATTTGCAATATACTGAACCTATAGCTGAACAGTTGTTTTTAACCGGTCAGTATATTTTCAATAATAGTGTAAGAAGAAACAACAGGGAGGTAATTGACCTCTCAGATGAAGCTAATCCTATAATTGTCCCTGCATTATCTAGTGAATACAATACGGATTTTCTTTATCACCGTATGGGTTTGTCCCTTAGAAAAATTACGGATCGGTCAAATATTAACGCGGGAATAGATTATCAGATGTCTACTTTAGATGGTGAGGTAATTGGTTTTGAAAGTCCTGTCAGTAGAGACTTTGCTTATTTACTACCCAGATTCTCATGGAACTATGAGGTACATAGAGGAAAAAACATGAATCTCAGTTACAATACTTCAGTTCGTGAACCCTCAGTTATTCAACTTCAACCCATTATTGATAACTCAGATCCACTCAATATTTATGAAGGAAATCCAGACCTTGAGCCACAATATACGCATAGACTGAGTTATCGATACACCACCTTTAACATGATGACCTTTCAGAATTTCTTTGTTTTTGGAAATGTTTCCTACACCAGAAACAGAATAAGGGAATCCATAACTTTCGATGATCAGTTGAGAAGAATTAGGAAGCCCGTAAATGTGTCAGACGATTGGAGTGTTACAGGTACTGTAAATTATGGCCGACCAATTGCCAATACAGGAATCAGGGCTAATTTAAGAGTTGGAGCTTTGTATAACTGGGGCAATGCTTTTATCAATGGAATAGAATCAGAGACCAGAACATTTGTGCCCAACGCGGATCTGAGATTAATGTATTCCCTCAATGAATGGCTGGATATCAATCTAAATACAAATGCAACCACTTCAAATACCAGATACCTGATAGAAAGCAGCTTGGATCAATCTTTTCAGACTTATCGTCACGGTTTAGATCTTACTGCGACATTAGGAGAAGGAAAGTGGCAACTGGAAACATCAATGAATCTAGCTCAATACAGAAGTGATGATGGTTTGTTCGATGATGATATTCCACTTTGGAATGCCTCTATTTCAAGGTTTTTTATGGAGGACAATCGCATACAGATAAAATTGAGGGGTGTAGATTTACTTAACAGAAATATTGGATTTAACCGAACTACTGATTTGAATTTTATAGAGGAGTCAAGAACACTTTCTCTTGGTAGATTTGTAATGTTGGAATTTCGATATAATATCAATGCAGCTGCTAATCCGGCAGCAACTCGAGGGGGTATGTTCAGAACCTTCAGTCGCATGATGGGATAAAATCCCCTTTTATTCAAAAGTTTAATAATTTAAGATTTGAAAAATATGAGTAGGCTTTTTAGTTTCTTAACCATTGGTTTTATTCTTCACCTTGCTTCTATATCAATTGAAGCTCAGATTACTGAAGGAATCATTGTCTATGATGTTAAAATCAATTTGCATTCTATGCTTCCCGAGGATATGGAGGCCATGAAGGCAAGTATTCCTGAATTTCAAAGTCAGAAGAAGGAATTGCTTTTCAATCGGAATGCATCCTTATTCAGAGATTATGAAGATCCCGGAGGTAGTGGCAGAGGGAGGTGGTTTACTATGGGTGCAAGAGAGATACACCATCAAAATCTCTCTGAGCAAACCTATACAGTTCAGAGGGCAATTTTGAATGATGATTATCTGATAGAGGAAGAAGTAGAATGGCACTCATGGAACCTTACCGGAAGGTCGGAAATGATAGCAGGTAAATTTTGCCAGTTGGCTTACAGAATGGATGAAAAAGATAGTACGATGATTGAGGTTTGGTTTACACCGGAAATCCCCTTGGCCATAGGACCTGATAATTTTTTCGGACTTCCCGGAGCTGTCCTCATGGCAGTAATTAATTATAATGAAAGAATATATATTGCCACCGAAATTCTTTCAGAATCTGTACCGGACTCAAGAGTGCAAGCACCAAGTAGGGGTAAAAAAGTCACCAGTGAGGAATTTGATGAGGTACAAGAAGAAATGATGGAACAGTTTCGATCTCGAATGGGAGGTGGTCAAGGTAGACGGCGATAGCCGTAATTTCTTATGATCCTATTTTCCGGTAAAAGGGTTTTCGGAGCGGACTTATTTATAGTAAAGGGTTTGATTTATTTTGGTTGAGAGGTTGAGGAGTTGAAAGTTGAATATTTGTACCGGAGAAAATCAAATCAGATCAAATAGCTTACAGCGAATAATTTAAATAAATAAATGGGTGGTGTAATACGGTAAGAATCAATTCTGCAATTGAATTTTTTCACCAATAAATGCTTTTAATAAAATGTCTAATTTAGATCGTGCAGCTTAATTGATTTTTATATTTGAACGTCTACTTTAATGAGGAAGTCCACTAATTCGATTAATCTCTAAACCTTTAAACTTCTCAACCCCTCAACTTTTAAGTACTTTTGCAATGAGAATTTTCAAATAAAAAACATTATTACATGGCAGAAGATATAAAGATTGAGCTCAGGAACTTGAAACTGGAAGACTACCTGGGATTAAAATCATCCATGATGGAGGCCTATCCCAACTGGATTGGCGGTTATTGGGAGGAGAATCATATCGAAAAATTGCTCAAGGTTTTTCCTGAGGGACAATTATGTGTTGCCGTCAATGATCAAATCGCAGGCTGTGCCCTGAGTTTAATTGTAAATTACGATAAGTTTGGTGACCATCATACTTATCAACAAATTACCGGAAATGAGACCTTTAATACCCATAATGCTAATGGAAATGTACTTTATGGTATTGACCTGTTTGTGCATCCTGATTTTAGAGGGATGAGATTGGGAAGGAGGCTATACGATGCCAGAAAGGAACTCTGCGAAAATCTTAATCTCAAGTCTATTGTGGCCGGTGGTAGAATTCCGGGCTATAAGAATTATTCGGGAAAAATAACACCCAGGACCTATATTGAAAAAGTCCGGATGCGGGAGATACATGATCCTACTCTATCCTTTCAGCTTGCTAATGATTTTCACGTCAAAAAAATCATAAAAAACTACATGCCTGAAGACAAAGAGTCAATGGAATTTGCCACTTTATTGGAATGGAACAATATTTATTATCAGGAAAAACCGGTATTGGTTAATGAGCAAAAAAATATTGTAAGAATTGGGTTGGTACAATGGCAGATGAGACCCTTTCCAAATATGGAGGCTCTATGCGAGCAAGTAGAGTTTTTTGTTGATGCCATCAGTGGGTACCAGTCTGATTTTATTCTTTTCCCTGAATTTTTCAACGCACCTTTAATGGCGCCCTACAATCATTTGTCTGAGGCAAAAGCCATAAGGGAACTGGCTCAATACACTGAACCCCTAAGAGATAAAATGTTAGAGTTCGCTATTTCATACAATATCAATATTATCACCGGGAGCATGCCATTTGTACAGCGCAATAAACTTTACAATGTGGGCTATCTCTGTAGAAGGGATGGTTCCTTTGAAAGATATACAAAGCTACACATTACCCCCTCAGAAGTTTCCAGCTGGGGAATGTCGGGAGGTACCATACTCAAATCTATGGATACGGACTGTGGTAAAATTGGTGTCTTAATCTGCTATGATGTGGAATTTCCTGAATTACCAAGACTACTGGCAGATGAAGGTGTTAATATCCTCTTCGTCCCTTTTCTAACCGACACTCAAAACGGTTATATGAGAGTCCGAAGATGTGCTCAGGCAAGAGCTATTGAGAATGAATGTTATGTTGCTATTGCCGGTTGTGTTGGTAATTTGCCCCGTGTAAATAATATGGATATTCAATATGGTCAATCCGCAGTATTTACACCATCTGATTTTGCATTCCCATCGGATGGTATAAAGGCTCAGACAACTCCCAATACAGAAATGACACTTTTAGCTGATTGTGATATGGGACTACTCAATGAATTGCACAATTATGGAAGTGTAAGAAATCTCAAGGATAGAAGACTTGATTTGTATGCATTAAATATTTTAGATAAAAAACCGATTTAAAGGAGGGTTGATTTAAATCCAGCACTAGACTAATGCCACCAAAATAAGGATATTTATATCTTTGTGGTAAAATAAATAAATATGCTCAATTGGAATTCAAAAGAAATGGTTCGTGTCTTTGAACGTGCTATTGACGATTATCACATTACCGACTCTGTAGACTTTATTCCGCAAAATCCATTTAGGGGTCAGGAAACAAAGTCAGTACTTTACGATAAATGTATGATTGACACCATACAATGGCACCTTGAAGATATAATAAGAGATCCCGCCATAAAAGATGATTATGGAATGGAAATCAAAAGAAGAATTGACCGTTCAAATCAAGTTAGGACTGAGACAGTTGAAAAACTTGACGATGCCCTTTTGAAGGAAATCACTCCGAAGTCCTTTCTTCCTGAAGCTAGATTGAACACCGAAAGTCCGGGTTGGGCCATAGATCGGCTCTCCATTTTGTGTTTAAAAATATACCATATGAATGTTGAAGCCAATCGGGCAGACGCAGACAATCAACACAAAACACACTGCCTTAATAAATTGCATATTCTAAAAGAACAACAAAAAGACCTTTGTCTAGCAATAGACCAACTTATTGACGACATCAAAAAAGGTAAAAGAATTGCACGCGTCTATCATCAAATGAAGATGTATAATGATGAAAGTCTAAACCCTGTTCTTTATGCTCAAAAGAAGTAGTCTGTAGCGTATTGTTCGTTCATCCTCGTCTTATTCTCATGCAGAAAAAGAAAAAACTATTGGTAATCAGGTTTTCTGCCTTGGGAGATGTTGCAATGGTTTCTCCGGTTGTTCATTCTCTTTTACAATGCAATCCTCATCTTGAACTGGTAGTCCTGTCTAAGACTTTACATCAGCCCTTATTTAAAAAAGAAAGAGGATTTACTTTTAAGGCAGCAGAGGTAAGGGGGAAACACAAAGGTATATTGGGTCTATACCGCCTTTTTTTAGAATTAAAAAATGAAGAATTTGAGGCGGTTATCGACTTGCACTATTCCCTAAGATCCCGAATTCTTGGATTCTTTTTCCAACTTTCAGCGTATAAAGTCCATCGAATAGACAAAGGCAGAAAAGAAAAAAAGAAATTGATTCAGTTGGGAGCCTCCAGATACAAACCCTTGATGCATACCACTGAAAGATATTTAAAAGTTTTTGAGCAAGCGGGAGTTTTGTTTTCTACAAAAAAACTACACCTACCTAAACCTGGCAAAGCCTCTGCAAATACAAATAAACTAGTAGATCAAAAAAAACAAAAATGGATAGGCATAGCCCCCTTTGCTGCTCACCCCTCTAAAGAATGGAAGACTCATAAAGTAGTAGAGCTAGCAGAAAAAATGAGAGCCAGAGATATAAAAATATTGTGGTTTGGTGCAGGCCAAAGAGAAAAAGCCATTCTAGAAAAACATTTTTACCAAAACAATCAAGACATTTTAATCGCTGGTCAGTTCAAACTGGAGGAGGAATTAATCCTAATGCAACATCTTGACCTCATGTTGTGCATGGATTCGGCCAATATGCACATGGCTTCCATTTGCGGGACAAAAGTAGTGTCCATATGGGGCCCAACTCATCCCTTTGCAGGATTCGGACCTTTGGAGAATGAAGAGGGAATAGTTCAGGCAGATCTGGATTGCAGACCTTGTACAATTTATGGAAAATTAAAATCTGAAAAAGATGGGCGATGCGCGCGCGAAAGCATGGAGAAAATAACAGTCGAAGAGGTGATGGAAAAAGTTACTTTGTTACTGAAAAGAAATTGAGTGCGATTGAAAGTTGGTCTCGAAAATATTTATAATTGCCTCCCTACTTCAAAATAGTAATATCCCCTTCAAGCAATTTTTTCTGGGGCTCCTCACATACAAAAAATTCAATCTCAGCTATCCAGACAAAAACTGCTGGATCCATGGTCTGACCGTCAAAAACACCATCCCATCCAAATTCAGTTAATTCAGACTCAAAAACTTTATTTCCCCACCTGTCAAAGACCTGTAGTTTATAACTTAAAATTTCAAGTTCATCAGGAAACTCTGGCTTGAAGATATCGTTTATTCCATCCTGATTGGGGCTAAATGCATTAGGGAAATACATGGGTAATTCTCCGAATTCAAAAGGAGACTTATCCAAAACCACCTCTCCTTCAAGTCTCTCACATATATTTTCTATCACAAAAGGATATTCTCCACCTTCTTCAAAGATTCGAAGAGGTTGTGTGGAACCGTCATTCCATTCAATGTCAGCAAAAGTATCAAAAATTGACAAATCGACAACCAAACTTCCATCAGCACAAATCAGTGTATCCAGAAACTCAGGTATAGGGGGTAGCTGTGGGATAAAAAATACCTCTATTTCACTTTTGTCATCACATCCTTCATCAGATAGACCCACTACTGAATAAGTTCCTGATTTCGAGATGGTTATCGCATTGCCTGCCTCGCCGGTGGACCAGGTGTATTCCTCAATGGTAATCCCTTTGGTTTCGATAACGTTCAAAACGATTTCTTCCCCCTCACAGGCTAAACTATCACCGAGTAATCTGACTTCAGGACTGATGGGGAAGGTGATGAATGCACGATCAAAAAACGAACAACCACCAATAGTGTACTCTACCTGATAATTTCCGGGCTCATCTGCAATAATTGAGAGTTCAGTTGAACCGGTATTCCATCGGATATCTTCAGCACGGGGATCGAGATTCAAATCCAGAAAGGACTGATCACAGGCAATGCTATCCCTTATTGTCACCGTAGGGGTAGAATTAATGACAGTAAAAGTATCCCGGTAAATACAATTTTCAAATCTGGTAATTGCAATGTAGGTTCCTGCGTCAATAACTGTTATACTTTGGGTAGTTTCTCCCGTACTCCATTGGTATTCCGCATCGGCTTCATCTAATTGAGCGCTCAGATCAACCGGACTTCCATCGCAAATTTCAAAAGTGTCAATTAGACTCTCGGTTGGAGCCAAAACCTCAACTGTTATGATTATTGAATCCGGTTCGAGACAATTATTTCTCGAAAGTGCTAAAAGCTTGACTTCATAAATGCCCTCTTCCTCAAATGTATGAGTTGGGCTTCTCAAATTACTACTGTCACCATCATTAAAATCCCAAAGAAAATCTATAGTACCGGTACTAAAATTTCTGAAATCTACTGTAAAAGGCGCACAACCAATATCCGGTGTCACATCAGCTCGGGCAATAATCTCATCAAGCTCAAAATCATATTTTACAGCTCCAAGATTACAATTTCCTGAGAGGTTATTAGGACTTACTACACCTGCTGTAGTGGGAAAGGAATTAATACCTCCACAGCCTGCGCAAACTGCCTGATAAATTGTTCCATCTCGGCTGAATCTACTGGTTCCACCATCGACATGTTCTGCCCCTCTACCGTCAATACTTGCTATACCTCCAAAATAAGTTGCATAGATCAGATCAGTCGCATCTTCTTCCAATACCAAAAAGTAAAAATCATTACCGTCAGTCGTTTGTTGAAAAGCATCAGGGGTTACAGAAAGCCCCACAGTGGAACTATTCGGAACAAATTCACGATTTACTCTGCCTCCCCATCCTGATATGTAAATCCGGTTACAATTATCTACCATTAAAGCTGTAGGAGAAATATCAATATCCCCTCGTCCTGATCCAAATATCGTTTGAAATTCTAGCTCAGATAAATCATTCGACAGTCTGCTGATAAACTGTCTGCCCCCTTGATTAAAATAAACGCCATCTGTAGGGGTAAGTCGACCTCGGGTCTGACCAAAAATATAAATTCTGTCCATTAGATCTACCTCTACAAAATAAACCTGATCGTAATCATTTGTGCCATAAAAGGTGGATGATATCAACTCGCTTGCATTGGAATTCAGCTTGGAAATAAAACCATCAGTAACACCTCCTTGATAATTGGTGTTCAGTACCCCTGCAGTGGTTGGGAAGTTCTGACTCCTTGTCCCACCACCAATGATCAAGTTGTTTTCACTATCCAGTTTAATGGAGTATGCAACATCTGAATTGCTCCCTCCAAGGTAGGTTGAAAAGCGTAAAGCCGAACAGTTTCTATTGAGGCTGAACACAACTCCATCAAAAGCTCCACCTCCAAAATTTGTTTGATACGCATTGGCCGTAGTCGGAAAATCATTGGAGGTAGTTGTAGTAGCAACATAAATATTGTCGTTTTGATCTACTACCACCTCCCCCCTAAATTGATCCCCGTAATTTCTAGCCAATTGAAAGTCAACTGCATTTATTCCATCATTATTAGATCCTGAAACGTAAGTTGAACCTATAAGATTAGAACCTGCTTGGTTAAGAACAGTAACTACCAAATCTGATCCATTCACACTGATTTCATTGGTATTACCTCTTGGAAGTGGCTCGCCTCCCCGGTAAGAATTTTGAAAGGAAGTCGCTGTTGTGGGGTAATTTTGAGATGTTGAAATTCCAAAAATGACCAGCTCACCTCTTGAGTTTACAATAAGACTGATGGGTATTTCAGTTCTGTCTCCCCCAATATATGTGGAATAAATCCTTTCTGTTCCATCTGCACTAAATTGGGTAATTGCCATATCTGTGTGGACAAAATTCAAAAAAGACTCTGCCTGAAGACTAGATTGAAATGCACCTGTTGTGGTCGGATAACCGGGCTCAAAAATAATACCCCCGGCAAATAATTCACCATTTAAGCCAGGAGTAGCTGTCGTGCCCCAATTGTCACCAAAGGATCCACTGTAAGTAGAAAAAATTAAGACAGGGTCGACAATTAAAGGATGGTCAGAATCATATCCGGTTGGAAATTCAAAGCTGACAATCGAATCCTGAATTTTAAAACGGGAAGGAACATAAACCTCTGTCTTATCGATGGTTTGAAAGCTGTAGGGTTGCTGTTCAAAAATATCGTTAATGCCGGTGATTAATTTTAAATTCTCGTAAACTTCTTCAATTTCTAACAAGCCGTGGTACTCAAGTTGGATAACTGAAGGGGCAATACCTGGAGCTACAATGAAGTCATATTTCAGTACACCGTTTTTAACGTATATCTGGTAGTCTATACCCTCATAGACATTTTTGAGAACGACTTTCTGATATTCTCTCACTTCTGATGCCCATTTTTCAGGATCATTACCCCGAAAGTAATTAAAGTATTCTCGGGATTCATTTTTTCCAACAAAAGACGGATCTGCATTCCCACCCTTAAATTTCTTTTTGAATGCAAAATGCCTGACCGGAAAATCCCAAAACGAACACTTAGGATCAAATTTACAGCTTGCCCTTTCTGCCAAATCATCCGGATGCTGCTGCAACCAGGTTATCCCGGTTTTTTCTACAAACAGAATGTTGGTTCCAAAATCCGCTCTGAATAAAATATGATCTTCCCACTGGCCTTTATTTTCGCGAAAAAAATGTTCTCTTTCATTATGTGGTTCCTTTACCGAATGCGCATATGTAATCTCATGACAAAGGACAAGGATTACTATTAGAAAAAAAACAAATTTTGCCAACAAAGCAATTAGATTGAATTGGTTTTTGATTGACCCCGACCCCGGTATTGTAAAAATGTAATCCAAGATTATTTTTTTGCTTTGTAATTGACCATAAAGGTAAGTAATGTTGAGTTGTTTAAGTGTTAAGCTTTAAACCTCCCTAGTGTAACGGAAAACACTGTATAAAATGTTTCAGCTAGAGTATATTTGTTTTTTGGGGCAATCCGGAAGTATAAATCAAAAGGTAAAGAGTGCAATTGTTTACAATATCCTTATTTTTGCGGAATGATTGATAAGTTACGAAGTATTAAGGACCGCTATATGGTGCTGCAAGAGAGAATGTCTGATCCCGAGGTGATTTCAGATCAAAAGCTTTTTTCGCGTATTCATAAAGAATACAAGGATATGGAGGCTGTGGTGCAGGCATTTGATAAGTATCAGACCCTGGATGACCAACTTCAGCAGGCACAGAGCTTACTGAATGAAAAAGACGCAGACATAAGGGAGATGGCTAGAATGGAGGCTGAAGAACTTAAAGAAGATATAACTGAACTTACGGAGCAAATAAAAAAATTGTTGATTCCAAAAGACCCGGAAGACACAAGTGATGCATTAATGGAAATTAGAGCTGGTACAGGTGGTGACGAAGCCTCCATATTTGCCGGTGATTTATTTAGAATGTACACTGCTTTTTTTGACGAAATGGGGTGGAAATACGATATTATCAGCGCGAATGAAGGTACAGTCGGTGGTTATTCAAAAATTGTAGCGGAAGTGAGGGGAGAGGAGGTTTTTGGAAAACTAAAATTTGAATCCGGAGGCCATCGTGTACAAAGGGTGCCAAAAACAGAGACTCAGGGTCGAGTGCATACTTCTGCAGCAACTGTTGCAGTCCTGCCCAAACTGGAGGAAGATGAAATTGACATCAGAAAGGAAGACTTAAAAGTAGATACTTTTAGATCCAGTGGAGCCGGAGGGCAACACGTCAATAAAACAGAATCCGGTGTCCGTTTAACACATTTACCAACCGGTTTAGTCGTAGAGTGTACAGATGGCAGATCACAAATTAAAAACAGAGAAATTGCACTACAGCGATTGTATCAAAAGGTGAAGAATGCCAAAAGAAACGAAGAACAATCACAGATAGCAGCGCAAAGAAAGTCATTAGTAGGTAGCGGAGATCGCAGTAGTAAAATCCGCACCTATAATTTCCCTCAAAACCGTGTCACGGATCATCGAATTAATTTGACTCTATACAATCTCGATCAGATAATCAATGGGAAAATTGGTGAAATTATCGAAGCACTTCAGGTAGCAGAAAATGCAGAGAAAATGCAAGAGGGTGCAGCTCAGGATTGAACGTAAACTACAAATTTCTCTTCGAACCATTCGTCTTTAAACCATTTTTGAATGGCGATCTGCTCAGTGTAGGCAGATTTGGGCATTTGTTTTAGTTCCTTTTTTATCTGTTGTCCACCCTTTAGACAAATCAAACCATTGGGGATACCGTGGTATTGGGATCCACTGTATAAATGTTTGCTCCAATCCATAAGTTGTGAAAGAGGTGCTACTGCCCTACTCACCACAAAATCATATTGCCCTTTCATCTCCTCGGCTCTAATGTGTACTGCATTCACATTTTTTAGATCAAGTGCTTTTATTAGTTCTTTCACTACCATTATTTTTTTGGCACGGGCATCTATCAGCATGAAATTGACCTCCGGTTGCATTATAGCCAATGGCAAGCCCGGAAATCCCCCTCCCGTTCCCAAATCGAGTACCTGACTATCCGGCAGGAATTTCTGGTACTTGTATATGGAGAGACTGTGGAGAATGTGGTGAATATCAATGTTTTCCACGTCCTTTCTAGAGATAAGATTGATTTTTTCATTCCAGTTCGCTAATTCGGTTTTGAGTAATTCTAACTTTGTAAGTTGTTGATTGTCAATATCCGGGAAGTATTGCTTTATGGTTTCCATAAGTTTTTGAAATAAAAAATTATCAATCAAATTGGTTGCCGTGTTCATCACGGACTTTCTCCAAAATCTTTTTTACGTCCTGATCTCTCTCTAATGGAAAAACCAACACGACATTTCCTGTATCAATTAATGCAGTATTTTCCATTCCGATGAAGGCATATAATTTACCATCAACACCTCTGATGAGATTTTGCTGACTATCAACAGCACTGAATTTCACCCCGGTACAACTATTCTGCTCCTGATCTTTATTGGACAATTCAAAAATGGTTTTCCAACTCCCGAGATCAGACCAACCGAAGTCTCCTGCAATAGTGTAAACATTGGAAGCTTTTTCCATGATTGCATAATCCACTGAGATGGAAGGCAGTTGTTGATAGACTAGATTCAGCTCTTCAAGGCCTGGTTTGCCTTTTCTGTAAAGCTTTGCCAATGGTTGATAAATCTCAGGTGCATATTCAAAAAAAGCTTTTACAATACTGCGGGCACTCCAGACAAAGATTCCCGCATTCCAGTAAAATTCTCCGGAGGCAATAAATTCCTCCGCTGCAGCCAGATCTGGTTTTTCTGTAAATTGATCTACTTTATAAAAATCCTTTCCGGCTTCACCTTTTTTTATATAACCATAACCGGTATGAGGACTGTCCGGCTCAATACTTACGGTAATCAATGCATCTTTTGAAGCAGCAAAATCCAATGCTTTTTGAAGTACCCCGGAAAAAACTGTGGGTTTTTGTATAAGATGATCTGCAGGACTCATAATAATCAAGGCATCTGGTTCTTCTAAACTAATTTCAAAAGCCGTGAGTGCAACTGCCGCAGCTGTATTTCTCATCATTGGCTCATTGATAAGACCTGAATCATTGGTTTGAAGCTGACTTTTAATCAAGGCGGCATAGCTGTCTCCGCTCACCACTTTAATATTTTCAGTAGGGATAAAAGTATTAAATCTATTAAATGTCTCCTGAAGTAAAGTTCGTCCTCTGCCGAGTACATCCAGAAATTGTTTGGGTTTAGTAGCTGTTGATGCCGGCCAGAATCGCGTCCCGGCTCCACCTGCCATTATTGCCGCATAAACTTGGTGTTTCATTTTTTTTTTCGCAAAGATAAGGAAGTGTATCTTCCTTTAGGATCGAATTCTGTGCAATAAAAATAATTGTGTAGCTGAACTAAATTTTTTTCATAAGCGTTCAAAGATTGTTATGGGAAAAAGGTTTTTCTCTTCTTTGCTATCCGGCCTCTTGTTTATTTCTACAACAGGAGTAGGTCTGCATATACATGTTTGTAGCCAGGAAGGCGTGTTGATATCCTTTTTTGATACCCCTAAATGCGTTTGCAGTAAAAGTTTGGCTAAAGCAGAATGTTCCGCTGAATCCAGTTGTTGTTCTTTGCCGGTTGAATCTAAGAATCAGAATTCCGATAAAGATCCCTGTTGTGAAGACGATTTTATATTGGTTGTCAACGACACTGAGCAAGTGCGAAATCAAATGGTTTCACCTTTATTGGATCAGGAGGAGGACAGCATTTTTGGGACATTTCCAGCGGATTGGGTTAGTGCAGATATAACATCAAAACATAAATTATTTCCTCCGGGCAAAGATCCTCCACCTGCTGTTTTTGACAGATACCTGGTTTTTTGCTCCCTCCTTTGTTAGTAGTTACCCTTTTACCTGAAATACCTACAGGCACCCACTTTTTTGGTAACTACAACTAAATTTAAAATGAGAATTATTATTTCTTTGCTGCTGTTGGCAACATTAACTACAGTAGATATTTTGGCTCAGGGGCCTCCTATTCGCCTGGATAAACCCATCATGCTTGGATCCGGTCAAGCTTCGCTGCGCTCTATGGTTGATATTGTTGATGCTGATGCAGGTAATTATGCAGCTTTACTGATGGAGGCCGACTATAATATCAAGCGAAATATCGCAGTGGGAATTGAAGTCCCTTGGGTTTTTTCTGATTTTTACGGCAGCGATCGTCCCGGTGATATTTCCATTATGGCTAAGTATCAGTTCATTCAAAAAGACGGCATGGGTAAATCCACGCGCATATCTTCAAAGATTAAGCAAATGTTTCCCACAGGTCGTGATGTCAAAACTCCGGTAGTGGGAATGGGTCATTATAAAACCTATGTTGGATTTGTTGGTGCTTACGAGTCATTAGGTTTGGGAATTCAAGCTGAGGCGGGTTATAATTTTGTCCCCGAGGATAGTCATCTCTCTTATGGACTTTACAAATTGGGTGTCGCGATACCGCTTCTGGAGCCCTCCTTTCCGGTCAATCAAATCAATGTATATCTGGAATCAGAGGCCATGACGATGGGAAGACATGAAGGCTCAGCAGCATATGCTTTTTATTTAGCGCCCGGATTACAATACGCCAGAGGTAAATATACTTTTGAGGCAACCTGGCAATTTCCAGTTACACAAAAACTTCTTTTCGAATATGAAAGGAATTGGTCCTTCAGATTTGGAGGACGAATGTTACTTTAAACAACAATTTTTAATAATAAAAAACGAAAAAAATGAAAACGATAATAATTTTAGCAGTAAACTTTTTTCTCGCCTTTTCAGCAATTGGTCAATACGATCAGTTTACAGTCAGAGTTGACGGTCTTGGTTGTGCTTTTTGCGCAGCAGGAGTGGAGAGCCAATTCAAGCAGGTAGAGGGCATAAAAAATATTGAAATCGATTTAAGAAATGGCATTCTAACTTACAAAGTTCCCTCTAGTATGGAAATGACTTTCGAAAGAGTTGTGACACTCATTGATGAGGCGGGTTATACTGCTGTATCAGTCGATGTAGTGAGAGCTGACGGAACTGAGGAGAGTTTTAAAAACAAAGATGCTGAAATCGAACTTGCTGAGGAGGAAATCATGGAGGCTACTTTTAAAGTTCTAGGTAATTGTGGCATGTGCAAGGATAGAATTGAAAAAGCTGCAATGGCAGTAAAAGGTGTTTCCAAAGCCAACTGGAGTGAGGAAGACCAAGAACTATATATTGAATTTGATTCGTCCACTGCAAATATTGACGATATCCATAAAGCTGTGGCAAGAGTAGGCCATGATACAGAATTGGTAAAAGCTCCTAACAGGGTTTATAACAGACTTCACCATTGCTGCAAGTACGACAGGGAAAAATAATGGATTGAGAGGATTGGTGGATTTCTCTTTTTGAGTGAAGGACCTCGTTACATGCTGTTCCGAGAAAGGCAAGGAACACCGATGTGCGATTTTAGATTTGTTGATAGCATTTCTTTTGAAAATCTAAAATTGTTAATCGGTGTTCATATTCATTTAAAGGTGTCTATCTATCAATCCCCACTCACTCTTCTCCAACCCCACATAAATACGATCAATAGGACAGCAAAAATGACCAGTGCGAACTGAAAGGGCAGGAAAGTAACTACCCAAAGTCGCGTTCTATCCAGTACCCAGAGGATAAGCAATACTACCAAAATCATAGAAAGCAAACCGCTTAGTTTTCCAAAACCGGGGATGAGGTCAAGATTTACCTTTTTCCTGATAATCATAAGGGTAGCAATCATGGTGAAAATCGGGAGGATGTGAATAAAAATATCCAGTTCCATTACATTGATGCGCTCAAAAAGAAATAGATAAGCAAGCAGGGTGACTACAAAAATACCCGGTATTGCTGCGAGGTAAATAAGTCCGCTATAAAGGTATTTCCAAGGTGCTGATGCAGCAGATTTGCCACTTAAATAATTGGCAAGAAGAGCAGTTAGCGGAACACAAATAACAAAGGTAAATACAGCAAGAGTGTTGCTGTTTAAAAAATCAAAAAATTCCTGTAGCGTCATTTTATTGTTCCTTAGTGAAATGGAGCCCCATTAAACTGAGCTAAATTTCATAGTATTAGATGTCTAATATCAAACTGACTGGATCTTCGAGTATTTCTTTTACTTTGACAAGGAAGGTCACTGATGTGCTTCCATCAATCACTCGGTGATCGTAAGAAAGCGCCAGATACATCATTGGTCTGATTTCCACATTTCCATTCACTGCAACCGGTCGCTGCTGAATGGTGTGCATTCCCAAAATAGCAGATTGTGGTTCATTGATAATTGGTGTACTGACCAATGAGCCGAAAACTCCTCCATTGGTGATAGTAAATGTACCACCGCTCATCTCCTCCAAGCTCAAATTACCCTCCCTTGCTTTGTCTGCAAGTCTTTTAATATCTTTTTCTATGTCTGCAAAAGAAAGCGATTCTACATTCTTTACAGGAGGTACCACTAAACCATTTGGTGTAGAAATGGCTATCGAAATATCGACGTAATCGTGGTAAATCAGCTCATTTTCTTCCAACCTTGCATTGACTTGAGGCATATCCATCAGGACTTTGGCGCAGGCTTTGGAGAATATCGACATAAAGCCCAGCTTGATACCGTGCTTTTCTACAAATTTATCCTGATACTTTTTGCGCAAACTCATAACCGCTGTGAGGTCCACTTCATTAAAAGTGGTTAACATAGCAGTATTATTCTTGGCTGAAACCAACCTTGAAGCAATTGTGCGTCGCATCCTGCTCATTTTTTCCCTCCGCTCTTCTCTGCTGAATGCATGACGGTGAGCTGCGAGTTGAGGAGTAGCCTGCTCTTTGGTTTCTTTGGATTTAGGTTTTTCGCTAGCTTTTGCGTTTTGAGCATCCTCGGTTGTTATTCTCCCGTCTTTGCCGGTACCCTTTACCTCCGAAGGATCAATTCCCTTTTCTCTAAGTATTTTGGCGCCGGCAGGAGATGGATGACCACTTGCATAAGACTCTTTTTGTTCACGGGAAGGCTTATCTGCATCCTCTTTCTTTGGTTGTATTTCCTGTTCAGATTCTGACTTGGGTTCCTCTTTTTTACCTTCATCTTCACTTTTTTCAGGGGCAGTTGCTGAAGTATCAATTTTTGCCACAAGTGCTCCGATTTCGAGGTCATCTCCCTCTGCAGCAACATGTTTAATAATTCCGGCTTTTTCAGCCGGTAATTCAAGTGTTGCTTTATCGGATTCAAATTCGCAAATTGGTTCATCTACTTCTACATAGGAACCATCTTCTTTTAACCATTGGGATAGTGTTACTTCTGTGATCGATTCACCAACTTCAGGCACTTTAATATCTATTACACTCATTGTCTATTTTTTATTCAAAAAAGAAAAAGCATCAATTTAATCTAAACTTCTTCTCGAGCTTAATTCCAAAATGCAAAAATAAGGAAAACAAGTAATTAATCACTTTTATTCAGTACTTTCTTAGAAAATATCACTGTAAATTAAGGTAGATTAAACTAATTTTTAGATCAGGGTAAAGTTTAAATTAACACAGCAAAAAATATCCAATACTTAAATCGTAGTCTTATTTCTCGCAATTGGCCTTTAGCTTTTTTCAATTTATCATTATGTTTGTAACTGACAAACATCGACAACAAATGGCAGAAGGGGTTCAGGAGATTCTAATGGATAGGGTGGCACTTTGGGCTTTCCTTGCCTATTTGCTCTGCATCATTGCCATTGGTTTTTTCTCCTCGCGTTTCTCATCAAAGGGAATTAGTGAATACTTTGTCGGTGGCAGAAAAATCAATCGCTTTGTAGTTGGATTGTCCGCAGTAGTATCAGGACGAAGCGCTTGGCTTCTAATTGGTTTTACCGGTATGGCTTATACAATAGGTGCTGCTGCCATATGGGCTGTGGTGGGTTATATTGTGGTGGAGGTCTTTTTGTTTTTTCATTATGCAAGGAGGCTGAGAAGATATGCAGAGGTGAAAAACTGTATAACGGTACCAGATTTTTTCGCTTCCAGATTTCCGAGAGAGGCTTTGATGCTCAGGTTGGTGATGGTATCAGTAATTTTGATTTTTATGGCAGGCTATGTTGCTGCACAGTTTGTAGCAGGTGGTAAAACCTTTTCCTCAGCATTCGGAATTGGGGAAACTTCCGGTCTGTTGTTGACTGCGGGAATTGTTTTGATTTACACGGTTGTTGGGGGATTTCTGGCAGTAAGTCTGACGGATGTACTACAAGCCATATTGATGATACTCTCGCTAATGATTTTACCGATTATTCTCATTGTTGATTTGGGGGGATACAGTTTAATGGCAGAGGCATTAAGTGCACTTGACCCCAATCTGGTGGATCCCTTTGCATTGACCATTGGTGCAATGATTGCAAGTCTTGGAATAGGTCTGGGTTCTCCTGGAAATCCGCACATCATCTCCCGCTACATCAGTATTGAAAATGAAAAGCAATTGATTACAGCAGGGATAGTAGGAACTTTCTGGAATATTTTGATGGCAGCGGGGGCATTTTTTATAGGGTTTGCTGGGAAAGCTTTGTTACCGGAGGTAGAAATGTTGCCAGCAGGAGATGCAGAGAATTTATTTGTTTATCTGGCATCTCAATACCTACCTTCTTTTCTTTTTGGTTTGGTGATTGCTTCAGTTTTTGCTGCAATAATGTCTTCTGCCGATTCTCAATTGCTGGTGGCAGCATCGGGTGTTGTACGGGATTTTTTCGAAAAAGTCTATTTCAGAAAACGTACTATCCAACAGGCATTTTTGGTACGAATGAGTCGAATTACTGTATTTGTGCTCGTTTTAGGTGCTCTTATCATGGGCATTTTGGCGGAAGATCTGGTGTTTTGGCTGGTCTTGTTCGCCTGGGCAGGCCTGGGAGCGGCAATTGGTCCCGCTTCCTTATTGGCTCTATATTGGAGAGGCACCACGGGTGCAGGTATTCTGGCAGCTATGATTAGTGGAACGATAGTGACTATAGTTTGGAGACTAACGCCGGCATTGAGAGAAATCACTTATGAGCTCATACCCGGTTTTGCTATTGCGCTGGTTTTAGGGATAGTGGTCAGTCTTCTTACTAAAAGACCAGAAGGTAATGAAGAGGATTTTGCGATTATGAAGGGGGATAAAATTGTTTTAAAAAAACCGGATTGAATTAGGCTTGATAATTTTTTAAGTTATGAGAAGGAATGATACACTATGGAAAGGTATAATTGAGGATTTATTCGATGATCTGCTAAAATATCTTTATCCTGATGCTGAAAATATTTTTGATTTTTCAAAAGGTTTTGAATTTTTAGATAAAGAATTGGAAGACCTTTTTCCCAAAAATGAGCAAGAAAATATTCGCTATGTAGATAAATTAGTAAAAGTTTATCATAAGAAAAATGGTGAACAATGGCTTCTTTTTCACATTGAAGTTCAGGGGTATAAAGATCCTGAATTTAGAGAGCGGATGTTTACTTATTACTACTGAATTAAGGATAAATACCAAAGAAGTTTAAGTGCATGGGCCATTTTTACTGATTCCAATAAAAATTTCCGACCCAACCAATTTGAAGATTCATTTTTGGGAACCTCAATAGTGTATCGATTTAACACCTTAAAAATTATTGATCAGAAAGAAGAAGACTTAATAAATAGTCCAAATCCTTTTGCTGTTATTGTCCATACTGTATTTTTAGCATTGAAAAAGACCAAAAACAATGAAATAGAATTGCTAAATTTAAAACTTGAATTGGCTAAATCCTTGTTAAATAAAGGGTTTGAAAAAGAAAAGATAAGAGCAATTATGAACTTTTTGCGTTTTTATGTGCGTTTAAAACCTGATATTAGCCTTATATTTGACAAGAAATTAGAGGCCTTAACCGGAAAAACTTATCCTATGGGAATTGAAGAATTAATTTTAGAACAAGAACGTAAAGCAAGTGAGAAAAGAGGTGAGAAGAGAGGTGAGAAGAGAGGTGAAATAAAAAGAACTGAAGAGATCGTTCTGTCTGCCTTTGATGATGGCTTGCCTTTAACTCAAATTGTCAGGATTACTAAAACTTCTGAGAAGGACGTTTTGAAGATTCTTAAGGTGAATGGCAGGGACTTATAATCCTTATTTTTCAACGAAACCACTTCTTACTCCTCCTCTTCAAAAGAAAATGGAACTTTCCAAGCTACCAGTTTTTTTAACAAAATCACATCGATGATCATGTGGGCTGTCATGGCTGAGATGATACCCACCTCTTCCGTCAGATAACCCAGACCGGCCATCAGGAAGACCATTATCAGACCGTAAATACTGATACGCCAATTGGTGGGATTGAGGTAACCGTGAATGGCTACAAAAATAATCGCTGTAATCCAGATGCCGAGAAGTGGCTGTAGTCCTCCTCTGAAAAACAATTCTTCACCCACACCTGCACAAAAGGAGATAAACCATATATCCCAGATGGACAATTTCAAACCTTGAATAATATGGGAATATTTATTGGTGATGGGTTTCATGAACTTTCGACTGACTACAAACCAGGCCAGATAACCACAGAATATCCCATAAAAAACTCCGGTCAGCAATTGAATACCAATGGAGTAATGACCACCCAGAAAATCAACTATACCTTCATCCCGAAGCCACCATATCAATAGAAAACCAAGACCTCCGAAACCGAGTAAGGTAATCCATCCTAATGTTCGAATATTTCTAAAGTCCATCTAAGTTTTTACTTTTGTACGCATATTATGCAAATATAGCTTTTTATCAAAAGGTGGATAATCAGCCTTTGGTTGATCACAAACACATAATTTTTGTTTAGATAATATGAGAGAAAAATTGAATTATAAAAAAATGGGTGAGGGGCAGCCGGTTGTCATCATGCACGGCTTACTAGGTATGTTAGACAATTGGCAGACTTTTGCTAGAAAACTGGCGGAGGAGTACGAAGTATATACAATGGATTTGAGAAATCATGGAAAATCTTTTCATCATCCGGAAATGGATTATCCGATCATGGCAGAGGATCTCTCCATGTTTATGGATGAACATCAATTGGACAAGGCCTCAGTTCTTGGACATTCCATGGGCGGAAAAGTAGCTATGCAGTTTGCCCATCATCATCCCGATCGGGTCGATAGGTTGATGGTGGCAGATATAGCTCCACAGCGATATGAGGGTGGACATCAGGAAATTTTAGATGCCTTAATGTCCGTTAAGCCGGAAAAAGCAGAGGAGAGATCTGAGATTGAGGAGCATCTTTACTCACGGATAAAAAACAGAGCAATTGTTCTTTTCCTTATGAAAAATCTGAGCCGGAAGAAGGAAGGAGGGTTCAGGTGGAAGCCCAATCTGCCCGCAATTATGGATAATTATCAATACATCCTTAATGAAATAGAAAGTGATAAGCAATTTCATGGCAAAACCCTATTTCTAAAAGGAGGTAAATCGGGATATATCACCGCAGACAGTCAGCAACTGATAAATCACCTTTTTCCAAATAACTATCTGAAAGAAATCCCTAAAGCGGGACATTGGATACACGCCGAAGCTCCGGCTGAGACCTTAAAGGAAGTCAGGAAGTTTTTGGTTTTTTAGAAAATAAAGCAGTTTCAATCAATATACGGATCAAAATCATCATCACCTGCCATCGCAACTCCTATGGGTTTAAGTCTGTGGAGCACCTTGATGGTATTACCCTGATATTTTAATACTTCTTCCAGTGATTTGTAGCATTCGGGGCTTTCGTCTGCTCCTCCACCTCTGAGTTCTATGCCTAGTTCCCGGGCTTTTTGTTGTGTTTTATCAAAATCTACCAAACCGGGACTGGTGGTTATGATCTTTCGTTTTCCGTCTCTACCCTTTACCCATTTGGTTTTTCCTTTTGCTTTCCGTCTCGACATCACTCTTCCCGCTCCGTGAACGGTACTGTAGAGACCATCTGCGGAATCAGGGCTATCTACCCCTTCAATGATGACTGAGGTATCAAACATATTGGAGCCAATAAAACCCTTTTGACCGGGAAAAGCAGGGGTACAACCTTTTCTGACTACCCAGTAATCCGTTGCAAAGTGCTCTTCTCTCCATGCAAAATTGTGATGATTGTGTACTTCATCTGTTGCCCTGGTGCCAAGAATACTTAACACCGTATCCACCACTATATCCCTTCCTGCATAGGCATACTTGCCGGCGAGTTCTATGGCCTGAATGTAGTCTATCCCCATTTCACTTTTTATATGAAAAAGAATGGGATCGCTGTCCATATTGGTATTCTTAGGTCTGTCTTCAAACTTCAGTCCCTGCGAAAGTGAAATAAATCCAGTCGTCAGTTTGTGACCAAATCCCCGTGAACCAAAATGAACACCTATCCATAGATAGCCTTCCTCATCTTCAAACAGATCCACAAAATGGTTACCTGCACCTACAGTTCCTAACTGCTCTCTGGCGATACTTATCAGTTTCGACTTAAAGCTCCCGGGAGCTTTGATTTCCAGTTCCTTTAATTCATCGATAACAGGGTGTTCGGCAGGGATAGGGTTGGGCTTCCCAATACCAAAACCAATCTTCCTGACGATTTCATCCATAATGGCTGAGGTGTCAATTTCTTTTGCTTTCAGGGCGGTCTTTACTGCCTTATTTCCACAAGCTATATCGAAGCCGACTCCACTCAGTGATATGTGATCCGGATAAGCTACAGCACCACCTATTGGATGACCGTAGCCATAATGGGCATCAGCAGTCAATACTCCTATACTTTCTTCAGTGAGGCAGTTTTCCAGTTGCGCTACACTTTGATCATCGATGATTTCGCGACCAAAAATTTTTAGTTTTTTGTTCATTCTTTGGTTTACATTTCTTCTTATAAATCACCATTTTTAAGGATAATTTGAGTGAAAAGGTTTCAATAGATGGAGATGATTGGGGAGTACATTCAGGAGTACTTTTCTGCTGCAAGAAGTATTGCTTCTAGAAATTGAGATTTAGATTTCTTCTGATCTTTTGAAATAGAAGTCCTTTTTACCTTGAAAAAAATAAATGTAGATCAAGCTTTTTAACGGGATTAGTGATCTTTTTTAAAATCCTCTTAATCCCCCTTCCACCACAAACCCCATGGCTAGCATCCTATTTATACTTCTTTCATCGAAAATTAAAATATTATGGAATGGGTTTTTTATAATGCGGAGTTGTCAATTCTATTTTTATTCCTCAGCTTAGCAGGACTGATTGTTTTACTAAGACTTTCTTTGTGGCGCCGCTCAAAAAGATACAGAAAATGGGTCGACCATGAAAACTCCCCATCGAAATTACTCCTTATTTCAAGGAATAAATATCCCGGACTAAGCGTCTTTAATCGTTTTTCCACTCATCTTGCATTGGGCTTTATTTTTTCCTTATCACTGGTAGCAGTGCTTATCAACTGGACGACTAAAGAGATCATCACTAATCCAGTTATTGAGGTTATTTACGATATAGAAAGCGCAGACATAGTCGAACTCAGGACTCCACCTCCAAAACCACCCCCACCTCCACCACCAATGGACAATATTGAAATTGAGCCTGATGTAGAGGTGGAACCTATAGAATTTACAGACTTTGAAGATGAAGAAAGCGTAGTGCAAGATGAGAATGAAGGTATTACTGAAGATTACCGCTATGAGGACGTTTATAAACCTCCATCACTACCGACCTATACTGCCTCAGATCCTGATTTGATTGAAATATTTGACTTTGTTGAGCATATGCCTCGATTTCCGGGATGTGAACAAAAAGGATTAAGTTCAGAAGAATTGCAATTGTGCTCTGATAGACAATTATTGGAGTTCATTGCACGACATATTAGATTTTCTGCATTGGCAAGAGAAAACCGCATCGAAGGTGTTGCCGTGATTTCCTTTGTGGTCAATCGAGATGGCAGAATAGAGGATCCCGAGATTATCAGAGACCCGGGCGGTGGTTTGGGTCAACAAGCTCTGCGGGTGGTAAAAATGATGAACGAAATGGATGAAAACTGGATACCTGGACAGCAAGCCGGTAGAAAAGTCAATGTTCGATTTAATTTGCCGGTGCGTTTTACTTTGGAATAATCTAATCCCTTATCTCCAAAATTTATTTCCTCGCTCAATCAGGATTGTTTTATCTTCGTGCTTTAGTTCAATCAAAAATGTATCTGAATGTCTCATGACAACCCCAGACAAGAACAAGAGATAAAATACTCCGAGGGATTGGAGCAGGGGTTATATGAGGAATTGTTACCTGAAATACAGAAATTACCAACTATTGAGGTTGCTGAGATTCTGATGGAATTGAGTGAGGAGGGGTTTCTGGAGGTATTTCCGCTTTTTACCCGGGAACAACAAGCACAGATATTTTCTGATTTGGGTTTTGACCTTCAGTACTTATTGTTTGACCATCTTGATCCATGGCAATTTGCCGGAATTTTTGAAGAGGTACTTTCTGAAGTAAGAGCAGATTTTTTTCAGGAAATTTCAAGAGAAGAACAAATACAACTACTTCCTTACCTGATCAAATCAGTCCGTAAGGATGTCATTGAACTGAGCAAATATCCACCGGAAACTGCAGGTGGGATTATGAGTACAGATTTCGCTACAGTGCTCGAAAGCATGAGTACAACTGAGGCCATTGCTAAGGTGAGATCTGATGCTCCTTCCAAAAAAATGGTTTATTACATTTATGTAGTAGACAACAACATGGCAATGAAGGGTTTTATTACGCTTAAGGACCTCATTATGGCTGAGCCACATCAAAAGGTTGGAGATATTCTAAAATCTGAATTCGTTTACGCTGGAATAGAGGATGACAGGGAAACAGTAGCCATGCAAATTGAAAAATATGACCTAGTCGCGATACCAGTTTTAAACCAAAAAAACCAATTAGTTGGAATCGTAACCCATGATGAAGCTATTGAAATCATGCGAGCTGAACACGTTGAGGATATGGAACAGTTTATGGGTCTTGCTAAAAGCGATGAAGAGGCGGACTATCTCGATGATCCAGTTAAAAAACACTACAGCAAACGCATTATCTGGTTGGCGTCTCTTGCAGTGTTAAGTGTTTTTAGTGGTATTATTGTCCAGCAATATGAGGATATGCTGGCGCAGGTTTTAATTCTTACTCTCTTTATGCCAATGATGACTGCCACCGGCGGAAATACCGGATCTCAGGCTGCTACAGTTGTGATTACAGCACTTTCGGTCGGTCAGATAACATTGAAAAACTGGTTGCAGATTATTTTCAAAGAATCGCGGGTCGGCATGTTGTTAGGGATGAGTCTAGGCGTTTTGACTTACATCAATGTATTAATCATTGGATCACAATCAGAAGCTCCGTTGGATTATACTCTTTTTTATGTCGCAATGGTTGTGGGGATTGCAATGACCATTCAGGTTTTTTCCGCTACTTTGATTGGTGCTTGTTTGCCACTTTTTGTAAAAAGATTGGGTGGTGATCCAACTGTAGCAGCAAGCCCTGCCATCACTACTTTTGTGGATATCACGGGACTCATCATTTACTTCGGTACAGCTACCTTGTTTTTTACTATAATTTAGCTTCAGTTCCGTATTTTCGATCTTTTTCAAAATCAAAAAGACTTCCAGTTTGTTAGTCGAGTATGAAAAAGAACGTACTAATTACAGGAATTACCTCTGGTATTGGGCTTATTACAGCCAATACTCTAGCAGAAAAAAATTATGATGTTACCGGCTTGATTCGGAATCCCGATAAAGCCGAAAAGCTTATTTCAGAAGGAAAGCTCAACTCTGCAGTAAAGATTTTACCTTGTGATCTGGCTTCTTTGAAAAGCGTGGACCAATGCGTCAACCATATCCAAAAAGCTTTTGATCGTATTGATCTATTGATCAACAATGCGGGTGGTGTTTTTTTAAAACGAGAAACTACTGAAGATGATTTGGAAATGACTTTTGCAGTCAATCACCTCGGGCATTTTGCGCTAACCATAGGACTTTTAGATAAATTAATCTTCTCTAAGGCCTGTATTATCAACGTATCCTCAGAGGCGCATCGCTCCGGGAAGCTCAATTTTGATGATTTACAGGGCGAAGAAAAGTTTGGAGGTTGGAAAGCCTATGCTGATGGAAAGCTTTGCAACATCTATTTTACTACTGAACTGCACCGCAGGTATTTTGATAATGAAATTGCTTCAGTTTCTCTTCATCCGGGAGTGGTCAGAACCAATTTTTTCAGTCCATTCGGTGGTTTTTTGGGTGCTTTAATTAAGGCCTTTAGCTTTCTGATGGTTTCCCCTGAAAAGGGTGCGGCAACACAACTTTATCTGGCACAGTTAGATTCGCTTAGGGAATACAGTGGAAAGTATTTTAAAAACAAAAAAGAAAAGCAACCTTCTAAAGAAGCCCGTAATCAGGAAGCAGCAATTAAATTGTGGGAAAAAAGCGAAAGCCTGCTTAAAGAAAAGGGCTTTGATCATCTACTTCAAAGCTAAAAGTGTTAGAAGAAAAGAAACATTTTTTTCGCGACCAACTTCTGGATTGGTATCAACCTGAGGATAGGCCTCTACCGTGGAAAAACGATAAAAATACCTATGCTATATGGGTTTCAGAAATTATGCTTCAGCAGACGAGGACTGATCAGGTAAGACCCTATTACCAAAGGTTTTTTAAATATTTTCCCGATTTGCAGTCTCTAGCAGAAGCCAATGAGGATACCGTTTTGCATTTTTGGCAGGGCATGGGTTACTACAATCGGGCTAGAAATTTACTAAAAGCTGCAAAACATATTTATTTTGAATTTGAAGGAAGGTATCCGGAAGATTATCACGCTTGGATCGGCATTCCGGGAGTAGGTCCTTATACTGCTGCCGCAATTACTTCATTTTCTTATAACCAACCCAATGCTGTCCTCGACGGTAATGTATTTCGGGTGTTATCCAGATATTTTGGGGTCAATACACCCATTGATAGTCAGGAAGGAAAAAAACTGTTTCAGGAACTTTCATATCAATTGCTGGACAAAAATAATCCCGGTTTGTACAATCAGGCCATAATGGATTTTGGTGCTACTGTTTGCAAAGCTCGTAATCCCAAATGTGAAATTTGCCCATTTCAACAAAATTGTACTGCAATACTTGAGGACAAGGTGGCTTTTTATCCGGTAAAACAAAAAAGGACACAAAAGAAAAAAGTAAAGCTGTATTACTTGCATCTGACGGATGGAAAAAGGGTTTTTATAAAAAAACGTTCTACTTCCGGAATATGGCCTGGTCTTTATGAATTTCCGGATTTTGAAAGTCGAGCTAAAATGATTGGTGATCTCCAACTCCTTTTTCCCAAAGAAAAAATAAAACTTAAAAAAACCGCTGATTTGCGGCATCAACTTACGCATAGAGACATAAAGGCGATAATTTACCAATGCCACCTCAATACTACGGATTTAGAAAAAAAGAAAGATTGGTTGTTGGTAGAGACCGAAAACTTAACGAACTTTGCGTTTCATCAATTAATGAAGAAATATTTTCGTATCTTCAATCATTAATGATCAAAAATCATCGAGATGTATAATAAAGTAACTTTAATTGGTCGCCTTGGAAAAGACCCTGAGATCAAATTATTGGATGAAAACACCAAAATAGCCAGGATAACATTGGCTACCAATGAAAGCTATAAGGATAAAAGTGGTGAATGGAAGGACAAAACAGAATGGCATAATATTGTTGCCTGGAGAGGAGCAGCTGATCGAGCTGAGCGCCAACTTAAAAAAGGCATGCTGACGTTTGTAGAGGGTAAAATTGGTTATCGTAATTATACTGACAAGGATGGAGTTGAGCGATATGTAACTGATGTTACTGCCTTTGTAATCAAGCCTTTGGAAAAACCAGAGAATCCCGTCAGTACAAACGATCCTACTCAGCCTCAGGAAGGGATCAAAGTTGATGAAAAAAAGGAAGAGACCTCCGGGCAGGACACTTCCAATAAAGAGGATGATGATCTTCCTTTTTAACTATTTGCGAACAAAATTGAACGGCATTGGAATCTGAACCTCCCCCATCGGGATATTATGCATTAGTGGGTTTTATTTTTTTAGCAACTACCCTGCCTGAATTGGCAGCCCCCTTAATCTTACTGCTTGTTTTATTGATCTTTTCAGGTCTGATATCTGGGTCTGAGGTGGCTTTTTTTTCACTCTCACCAAATCAAACTGCTAAATTAAGAGAACAAACAGACTTGAGTTCTCAAAGAATACTTCGCTTAAGGGAAAGACCAAGGTCCTTGTTAGCTACCATTTTGATTGTCAATAATTTTATCAATATTGCCATAGTTGTACTTTCAGATTATATTCTGTGGCGAACAATACCTGCGACCACCTTTGAAAACTGGTCTTCTTTCGTAGTCCAGCATTTGCCTTTTCTCGAAGAAAATATTTTTACTTTAACCCGTACCTTTAATTTTTTGGTGACGGTTGCCGGTGTTACTTTCTTATTGGTCTTGTTTGGAGAGGTGACTCCAAAGGTTTATGCCAAGGTCAACAATCTGAAGTTGGCGCGATTCATGGCATGGCCATTGTCTGTTTTAAAAGATTTACTGTGGCCCGTCTCAAAACTTTTGGTCAACTGGTCAAATTCCATTGAAGGTCGAATCACCAGGGATGGTTTGAAAAAAGAAAATATTGACAGAAAACAGGAGATTGACAAAGCCATTGATTTGACTGTAAGTAATGACGTTGACTCCGCCTCTGAGATAGACATCCTTAAAAGTATTGTAAAATTTAATGATGTTTATGTAAGACAAATCATGACTCCACGGGTTAATGTTATTGGTCTTGAATTCGGAGTGGATTACAATGAAGTTCTTAAAGTAGTTAAAGAATCAGGATATTCAAGGTTGCCGGTATATCAAGACGATCTCGATAATATCGTTGGATTACTTTATATCAAAGACCTGATTGGGAAACTGGAAAAAGATAAAGATGACGGAGAGTGGCAGGAACTCATTCGCAGTAATATTTTATACGTTCCTGAAAACAAAAAAATCAATGAGCTCCTCAAAGAATTCCAACAGAAACGCATGCACATGGGAATAGTAGTGGATGAATACGGTGGGTGTTCCGGCATAGTCACCCTGGAAGACATCATGGAAGAGGTTATTGGTGAGATAAGAGACGAGTTTGATGCAGAAGAAGAACTTGAATATGTAAAGCTCGACAATAGAAATTATATTTTTGAAGGAAAAATTCAACTCAATGACGTTTGCAGAATTATGGGAATTGATACCAACACCTTTGATAATGTCCGTGGAGAAGCCGATACTATAGCAGGATTATTTCTTGAAATTCTTGGAAGACTGCCCAAGCAAAATCAAGAAATTACCGTAGGTGCATTCAAATTTCAAGCCGTTGTAGTCAATAAAAGACGAATTGAAAAAGTTAAAACAACAATTCTGTATTGATAAGCCAAAAAAATAAAAATGAGGTACCATATCTTTTATCCTTTTCTTTTTATCCTGATTTTGATTTTCAGTATCGGGCTGACATCTTGCGGCGATGGACCTGTGGACAACCCAAAACCGCGGGTTTTCCCTAAAGTCCATTATCCTGAAAGGGGTTACACACTGTTTGATTCTAAAGATTGTCCATTCACTTTTGAAATTCCCATTTACTCAGAAGTAGATCAGGATATTAGGTTTTTTGATGAAGATCCGCTTCACCCCTGTTGGTTTGATATCGTAATTCCGATATTCGATGCGAGGATATATTTCAGTTATTCGCCAATTACCTCAAGGTCGGATTTTGATAAATATATTACAGACGCTTACAAGATTGCTAATCAGATCAACCAAAGATCTGATTTTATGGATGAGATTTTGATATCGAGAGGTGATGTAGGAGGTATCATCATGGAGTTTGAAGGTCATGCAGCCTCACCCATGCATTTTTTACTGACAGATACTACCCAACATTTTCTGAAAGGCGCACTTTATTTCAATACGAGAGTCAGACCAGACTCTCTTGCTCCCGTAGTAGAATTCCTCAAAGAGGATATCGGTCGCCTTCTTGAATCTTTTGAATGGAGAGAGTGAAGATCCGGTAGGCTATTGACTAATTGTTAAATTGGGACAATCTGCTTAATCCCAAAAATGTAGCAAAAAACTTAAGAACCATAACTTAAATGTAAGTGACCGATTCCCGGAAGCCAAATAAGCCAATCATTTATTTCCTCTCTATTCACCTGCCTGAAGTATATTTCTTAAATTTGCGCTTATATTAAAAAAATCAGCATTTTGGGTAGCTTTCTTCTTGCTGATGAATGAAAAAGAAAAAGCTTGTTTTCATGAACAATCAATTAAAAATATACAATACCCTTAGCGGTAAAAAAGAAGTTTTTGAACCTCTCGTAGAGGGTAGAGTGGGCATGTATGTCTGCGGACCTACTGTGTATAGCGATGTGCATCTTGGCAATTGCAGGACTTTTGTGAGTTTTGATGTGATTTACAGGTATTTACTGCACAAGGGTTATAAGGTACGCTATGTAAGAAATATAACTGATGTAGGTCATCTCGAAGGTGATATCGACACTGGAGCTGAAGATAAGATTTCCAAGAAAGCTAGACTGGAGCAATTGGAACCTATGGAAATAGCTCATAAATACACTTTAGGTTTCCATCAAATGATGGATGTATTCAATACACTATCCCCTTCTATTGAACCCAGGGCTACGGGACATATTCTGGAGCAAATTGAAATGGTGCAAAAGATAGTAGACAATGGCTTCGGGTATGTTATCAATGGATCCGTTTATTTTGATACCGTAAAATTTGCTGAAGAGAAGGAGGTTTACGGTCAGCTAAGTGGCAGAAAACTGGATGATTTATTAGCGGAGACAAGAGATCTAAAAAAGCAGGATGAAAAAAGACATCCTTCAGATTTTGCCATTTGGATAAAGGCAGATCCTTCACATCTGATGCGTTGGAATTCTCCCTGGAGTATAGGATTTCCCGGGTGGCATCTCGAGTGTTCTGCAATGAGTACTAAGTACCTCGGAAGTACTTTTGATATTCATGGTGGAGGAGGTGATTTGAAGTTCCCTCATCATGAAAATGAGGTCGCGCAGAATTTTGGGGCGTGTAATTGTGCGCCTGCACGCTATTGGATGCATGGAAATATGCTTTTGATGAATGGAAAAAAGATGTCAAAAAGCGATGGCAATACCATTACCCCACAACAATTATTTACAGGCGAATCCCCTCATGTTACCAAAGGCTTTACACCTATGGCAATCAGGTTTTTTATGTTGCAATCTCATTACCGTTCAACTCTCGACCTTACGGATGAGGCCCTGAAAGCTGCTGAAAAAGGATACAACAGATTGATGGAGAGCTATCAAAACCTGATGAATCTTGATGCTGTGGTAGATTCCACTAAAGAAAATCAGGAGTTGAATACTAAGATTAAATCCTTACTTGAGCAGGTTTATCACAATCTGGATGACGATTTCAACTGTCCGAGAGCTCTGGCGAGTTTGTTTGAATTGGTGCCTGTTATCAATAGCCTTAGTAATAAACAGCTTGATATTTCCGAGCTAAATTCCGTGGTTTTGCAATCTCTGAAAGATAATTTCAGATCTATTATTTTTGATATTTTTGGATTGAAAGAGGAAGACAATCCGGGCGGTGAAAATGAAGTAACAGATCAATTGATGGGACTGATACTACAATTGCGGCAACAAGCCAGGGCTGAGAAAAACTGGAGCATGGCAGATACCATCAGAGATAGTCTTCAGGTAGCGGGTATAGAGGTAAAGGATGACAAGGACGGTAGTAGCTGGAGTTTGAAAAAATGAACGCACCTGTTAAAAAATACAGACACGAGTTTAAGTGGGCAATTCGGCTGAGCATAATGTCAGTAATATGGCTTTTGGTTCAATATATTAGCGGGCTGCACAGTCACTTTATCGAATGGCATCCGGCAGTTGGTTTATCTTGGTATATCTTCGCCTTTTTGGTGTTTCATTTTTCACTAAAAGAGTTGAAATCAGCCGGAGGTGATACGCTTGAATTTTGGAAAGGTGTACAATCGGTAACGATGATTGCAGTAATGGCTGTTCCATTGCATTTGATTTTGAATATGGTTTACTTCAGTACTATTGGATCAGTATTTTTTGATTCTGCTATATCCCATTTTGTTGAGTCCGGTTGGGATGCAGAGGAGGCCGGTTATTATTTTTCACTACCTGCAATTCTGTTCAGAGAAACACTGGGAATAATTTCCTTTGGATTTATAATTTCTTTGATCTCATCCATGTTTTTAAAAAACTAATAACTTTTCAGCTATGAGCAACTTTAATTTTTTTTCAATTCAACTATTGGCTTTACTGACTTTGAGCTTTTTTGTTTTTTCATCATGTGGCTCTGAGGAGTCTCGCCAAACTGAACGTTCTGAAAGTAGTTCAGTGATTAATGTCCCTACATTTAATGCGGATTCAGCCTGGCAGTTTATTGCGGATCAACTCGAATTTGGATATAGGATTCCCGGAACAGAGTCGCATTTAGAGTGCAGAGATTATCTGGCGGATCAGTTGAGAAGGTTCGGGGCTGAAGTCGAAGTTCAGGGATTCAATGCAAGATTATTCAATACACAAACTTCAACAAGAGCTTATAATGTAATCGGAAAATTCAATCCATCGGCAAGACAACGTATTTTGTTGGGTGCGCACTGGGATTCAAGATATGTAGCCGATCACGATCCCGATGAAGCCAATCGAACGCAGCCCGTCCCGGGTGCAGATGATGGTGGCAGTGGTGTTGGGGTACTTTTGGAGATAGCTAGACAATTAGGTGAAAATCCACTATCCAATATCGGAGTGGATATCGTATTTTTCGATGCCGAAGATCAGGGAATTGATGGAGGGCGCGATCCGGAGACTTGGGGAAGAGGTGCTCAGTTTTGGTCTCATCAGGTTTCCCGTTCATCAGCACCAAGAGCTAAGTACGGCATACTTTTAGATATGGTAGGTGCTTCCGGCCCCCGATTCGGAAAGGAGGGTTTTTCCATGCGATTTGCCCCCGATGTGGTCAATACTGTATGGGGTGTTGCACAACGTCTTGGCTATGGACATATGTTTGTTAACCAGGAGGTTCAGGGAGTAATTGACGATCATTATTTTGTGAATACTATCGCCCGTATTCCCATGATCAACATCATCAACCGCCCTCCGGGTACAGATACGGGATTTGTACCCCATTGGCATACTATTCACGATGACATGGATGTCATCAACAAATCCACTTTACATGCGGTAGGTCATACTGTCTTGGAGGTTCTATTCAGAGAGGATGCCGGATTATTGTAGAATTTAGTTTTTTCTTTATCCCTTTTTAAGTCGGTTTGATATAGAGTTGTTTTAGGAAAAACAGCCCAGCCATTCAGAGAAATCCAAAAATCAAACTAATCAGTGGTCCGGACAATGAGGAATTTGAGATTGATCGGTATGCGTTAATCATTTTAAGCCTTGTCAATGACTGCCATAAAAAAAACTTTCCTTTACACATCCATTATTTTTGCACCCAGTTCTTCAAACAGGCCTCTCATATGTCTATGACAACTGAATAAAATGACTTGTCGGCTTTGGGCAAATTTCATCAATTGCTCAGCTGTTTCATGTCTTCTTGGATAGTCGAAATTGACTAAGACATCATCCAATATTACGGGCAGGGGTTCGGCACCTTGTTCGTACTCCTCTATCAGTCCCATACGAAGGGCAAGCAGAAGTTGCTCCCTGGTGCCACGACTCAAATTTTCTATGGATTTGCGGTGAAGCTTGTCTTCCGTGATTTCCATATTGCCATTGATGTCGACTATGATATTGTTGTATCTACCTTTGGTAATAGCGGAAAAAATGCGGCTTGTATGCTGAATGACACTGGGTTGACGGGTTTCTTCATATCGTTTACGACATTTGCCGACAAGGGTAGCTGCAAGTTTGTGCTTCAACCATTGCAGGTATCCCTCATTGAATTCGGTTCGCTTTTCCTCCAGTTTCAATTCCAGACCGCTTTTGTCGGCTGATTTTTCTAGACTTTCCATCTCAGTTCTCAGTCCACCTGCTTCCTCAGACAGGGTTCTTATCTTTTCCTCAATCTCCTTTAGCTGTTTTTCTAGATCAGCCAGTTGCTCAGACAGACTTTGAGGATCAGTATGGTCAAGCTCTGCAATGGTGTTTTCTAACTCTCCCCAGCCACAATGACTCAATATAAGCGAACGCGCAGCATCCCTTTTGTTGATAAGTTCTTTCTTTTCCTCTGACTTTTCGAGTTGTTCGAGGTAGTTTTCTCTGTCTTCCGCACCAAAGCGCGCATATATTTCAGCTAATTCCGTATCTAAATCTTTTAAACGTTTTTCAGCTGTTGTGATCCTATTTTGGATGCTTAAGATTTCCTCCTCTAATTGGTCTTTAGTCCGCTTTTGCTCAAAAGCTTCTTCAAACAATCGCCTCATTTCATTGGCTGCTAACATTAGGTTTTTATCTTCCGCAGCTGAAGGATTAAAAAGTCGAATGGCCTCCCTAAACTGCCCTATTTCTTCTTTTCTACTGTTTAGTCTTCTTTTTTCTTGCTGCATTTGGGAATCCAATTCGTGGACACGGCGGATGTTTGTGGTGAGTCCTTCTATGGAATCGCTGTCAATACCTTTTGGCAACCCAAGCTCGGCAGTGTAATCATCCCATTTTGTGTATGCTTCCTTTTTTTCGTTCTCAAGTTTATCAATGGTGGATTCTAGAGACTGTATGTGAGCAACTATATCAGCAATTTCTCTTTTCAATAGATCTGCATTTTTGCTACTTTCGGTCAAGTCGTTTATTTTTTCTTTCAGTTCGCTTATACTGAGTTGTAGTGCAGGCAGGTTCTCTTTGCCGGTTTTATCAGATGAAGAGCCAAAGAGCAATAGGAAAAAAATAATCACTCCCACCAAGCCCAGAAGGATTGCTATTCCTGCGAGTAACGGACTTTGCTCCCACAAAACCACAGCCACTATAGCCATAAAAAGAGAAAGTAAAAGCAAGGCAAACTTCCCGATGAGTGGGAGAGATTTTTGACCGCTGCTTTCTTTTATAGCCATTGAAAAATCAACTTCCGCCTCTGCCAGTTTTTTTTTGAGCTGATCTAACGTTCGTCCGGATTCAGCTATTTTTTCATTAAATATATGGAGTTGTTGCTCTTTTCGTCTGAGTTCTATTGTGCGCTCATCGCGGCTGTATTGCAAACGACTGATTTCCCCATTCTGAGTTTTGAGCAATTCGCTGTGTTTTTTTGCTGCTGCTGCCAATTCTATGTTGTTGCGGAAGTTGAGCACGGTATCGCGATTATAGCCTTGTCCCATTTCACTCAGGGTGTCAGATATAGATTTTTCCGTTCTGGAAATACTGTTTTCGAGTTCTGACTGACTGTCTAAAAGACTGGAAAGTAATTCTGTGCGTGTTCTGAAAAACTCAAGTTTGTCGGGATGTTGCAGCAGTTTTTCATCGATTAGGATTTGCTTAGATTTGAATTTCAATTCACCCAATTCAGATTGCAGATCGTTGATTTCTTTTTCGATATTGCTCCGATTGCTAATGAGATCGCGCTCTTTTTGGATGAGCGCATTCGGGATTTCACTAAGGTGTTTTAGTTGTTGGAGTTTTTCGTTGCTGTCCTTATAGGTGATATAATCCGGGTAAGTGCGCTGAAGGGACTGTATTTTGTTTTTAGCTTTATTGATTTCATCGGATTGCGACTGCAACTCATCCCTTTTGGCTATTTTTTCTTTTCTCTGCAGATACAATTGATCGTAATGGTCTACTATTTTGGAGGAACCGTGAAGTCTACCTTCCAGTTCGTTCAGGACTTTGAGAAGTTCATTGGAGCCTGCCGTTCTCGCTCTGTGCTTATACCATTCTTCTGCATGACTGATCAGGTTTTTTTCAAACTCACCTATGTTCATACTGCCCAATCCCAGTCCAAGGCTGTAGATCTGATCCTTCATGCCGGACTTGTCAATGGATTCAAAGGCAAAAAGCTCCTCCAGTCCAATGGCGTATATGTTGTTAAAAAGTTCAGAAGAGGCATGACTGATGATGTTTTTATACCGGGGGTCATCGTCTGTCCTTTCGTTAGTATCGATATTGATCAGGGTATAATTATCCTGTCTGCCGGAGCCCGATCTGTGGATTTCCCACAATTTTTCATTACTGTCTTCAAATTTAATGTACCCGCCGTGATTGCCTCCCTTGAGTGGCGGTCGTCTTTTTTCATGTAAGCGCTCATATCCCAAAAGGGTCATGCGGATAAAGTCCATGAGTGTGGATTTGCCCGCCTCATTTTTTCCATAAATCAGGTACAGACCCCTTGAAAACTCCCCAAGCCTAAAGTCATGGAAGTGGCCAAAACCATCGATATGAAGATTTTTAATGATCATTGGTCAGCGGTTTTTCTCAGAAAAGAAGAAACCAAAATCTGTTCGGCGGCATTGAGTAATTCCTCCTCATTCACTTCCTCGTTCAATCTCCTGCTGATGTTCGCAGGCAGTTCATCATTTAGTTCTGAAAGCACTTTTTTTAGTTCCTCCGGATGCTGTCTTAAGCTGTCCACTTCTCTTAGCAATTCGCCAAAAAAGTCTGTAGCCAAGCGCCTTTCTTCCAGATCAATCTGTGGAAGCGTGTGGTTCTTTGGCCGGCTGAAAAAAACAAAATTACCGGACTGTCGATAAAGCTGATTAAGTTGATTCAACAATTCATCCAATGCAGCGGCATTTGCCAAGTCGGCATACAAAGGGGTAGACCCGGTGAATTCAGGTCTAATCAAAAGTGAACAATCAGGATATTTGTTTTGTAGCTCGTTGATATGATTCTCCAGCAGTGCAGTCAAGGCGTCCATATATTCTGTCTCGCTCAGATTAATACTTTGGTTGATCCAAATAACTTTTCCAAGGGGTAAAAATTGTGGCTCTTCAATGCGATTGTCGCTTACTCGTATAAGATAACAACCTTTTTTTCCTGCTTCATTAAAGTGACGACCCTGAATATTTCCCGGATAGACGACCATGGGATTGGCAGGGTGGATGATTTCTCTTTTGTGTATATGACCTAAAGCCCAGTAGTCCATGTCGGTATTTCTCAGATCATCGAGACTAAAGGGACAATAGGGATCGTGATTGCCGGGATTACCGGTAGTGCCATGGAGCAGGGCTATTGAAAAAGGGTCATCTGATTGCCTTTGGAAACGCAATGCGAGATTTCTGGTTTCTTCCCTTTTGGCATAACTTACCCCGTAAATGGCTGCTGCATCCGATCCATTTTTTTGAAAAACCATTCTTTGCGGTTTGTCCGGACCAAAAACAGTAACGTTTTCCGGTAGACGTAGATTTCGGGACCAATCGGAAAGTGGGTCGTGATTACCGGTAATGATATAAACAGCGATGTTATATTCCATCAGACGCCTCATTCCCGTAGCAAAAATGAATTGCTCTGCCAGACTACCCGAAGCTGAATCAAAGCTATCACCACAAATCAGTACAAAATCTACTTTATTTTCGATGGCCGCAGCGATCAAGCAGTGAAAAGCATCCCGGCTCGCCTGCAGCAATTTATTCCTAAGGTTTTCATTCACATCTTTCAGTCCGCGGAAAGGGCTTCCGATATGTAAATCTGCTGTATGGATAAATGAAAACTGCATGGGTCAATTTCTTTTGGGGTAAATATAAGGGTTTTGGTGAATTTGTATTGACTCCCATTTAATTATTACAACAATTACTTTTAACTAGGTCTCCCTGCTTTTTATATCAGTTAGGTAGGATTATATCGGAATTCAATTCAGATAAAACCAGACAGATTTTTTTCTACTCTGCGCTACCCAATCTTCTACCCTCGCTAAAGCGCTCGAGGCCGCACTCCAGGAATTCGCGATAGGCAACTCTGTCGGGAAGGTAACCTACCGGCTGATTCAGGATATTGCCATCGTAATCCAGCAGCACATAATATGGCTGTGCATTTCGATTGAAGTGTATGGCCTGAAAATCTGCCCATTTGTTTCCGACATTACGCATCAGGCGGTTACTGAAAGATGATATATAAGGTTCTTCCAGTGCTTGCCGGTCATCAACATAAAGCGAAATAAGCACATAGTCGTCATTGATCATATTGTAAATGCGGTCGTCCTTCCACACCTGATCTTCCATTCTTCTGCAATTAACGCAACCGTGTCCGGTGAAATCTAAAAGAACAGGTTTGCCGTTTTTCCTGGCATACTCCATTCCTTTTTGAAAGTCTTTATGGCAGTTTAGATTCAAAGGACATGGATTGGGGAAAATATAGGAATGTCCCGCCGGTGGTGCGAGACCACTTAATAGGTTTGGGGTCACAAAACCATCTGATTGTTCGCTGACTCTGAAGCCCAGAGCAAAGTAAAATGCCAAAGCAAACATAGCGGTGGATAGTACCCAACGGGTTTTGGTTATTTTTTTTACAGGTGAATCGTGTGGAAACTTGATATACCCTAATGCGTATAATGCCAATCCTAACGCGCAGGCAATCCACAATATAACAAACACCTCATATGGAAGAATTTTCCAACCCATGGTCAAGTCTGCTATCGACAAAAACTTCAATGCCAATGCTATTTCCACAAAACCGAGACTCACTTTTACGCTATTCATCCAGCCACCGGATTTGGGCATGGAATTTAACCAGCCCGGGAATGCTGCAAACAATGCAAACGGCAATGCCAAAGCCAGTGAAAAGGCAAACATACCAATTAATGGACCAACGGGAATTCTGCCGAGTATAGTAGGACCTCCACCTACAGCGGTTTCCACCAAAAGTGTACCGATAATCGGACCGGTACAGGAGAATGAAACCAATGAGAGGGTAAATGCCATGAAAAATATTCCGATCAATCCGCCTTTATCGGATGCCTGATCGGTTTTATTCACCCATGAACTGGGCAGAGTAATTTCAAAATAGCCGAAAAACGAAATGGCAAAAACCACAAATAGCACGGCAAAAAAGATATTGAACCAGGCATTAGTGGACAAAAGGTTGAGCGCATCTGCTCCGAAAATACCCGTTATTGCCAAACCCAAAAGTACATAAATGATAATAATTGAGATTCCGTAGATAATGGCATTTTTAATACCCTTTGCTTTAGTGGTACTACTTTTGGTAAAAAAGCTTACCGTAAGGGGTATCATAGGAAAAACGCAAGGTGTCAATAATGCAATCAATCCACCAATAAAGCCCGCGATGAACACCCACCAAAAATTACTCGTATCTTCTTTGACGATTTCTGTTCCAATACAATCTGTATTGGCATTATCGTAATTAAACTCAAAAAACACGGGGGTTCCCTGGCCTCGGTTTTCACCACCATCTAATCTTGATAAAGCTTCTTCATCCATTTTTCCATCATCGAAGAAAAAAGCTCCGGTTTCGGGATTTAGATTAAAGTCCAAAGCTATTGGAGGAAGGCATTGGCTGTCATCACAAGCCATATATTCTACAAATCCACTGACTTCAACAGAGGGGTTGTTAACTCTAATGACAATCTCATATCTGGCGTCATCATTGAGCTTAGTGGTTTCTATTTCAAAAAAGGAATCGTAACCGGAAAAGATATTTGACCCTGTTTCCCTCAATCCGGAAACCACTTCAAAATGATCGCCCTCAAAGAAATAAACATCCGTAGGTAAAGGTCCATCATTTGGGTCAAGTAAAAAAGAATAAATAGACCAGTTCTCTTCAATCTCAGCTTCGAAAATAAAGGTAAAAACCATATCGCCATCATCAATTAGAGTGGCGGTCCAACTGACAGGTTCAATCAATCCTTCAGGACGGTTTGACGCTGTTTCGTCTTCTTGATCCATTCCACCCAAATCAATACTACCAAATGAAGGGGATTCAGATTCGTTTTCATTTTGTCGGATGCTACCCATCGATGTCTTTATCGGCTCCTCACAAATTCTATTGCGATTGTAATCGACATTCGAGGCCGGTGTAGATTTAGTCAAATCAATATCAAAATCCTCAGGCATCGGAGGCAGACATCTCGAATCATCACATACCATAAACTGGTGATAGCCTGTAATAGATACAGTGGGATCAGAAGTGGTAATCCTTTGTATGAAAACTGCTCTGTTGCTGTATTTGAGGAGGTTCATATCAAAAAACTGATCAAAGCCTACTTCTCCTTCCCCACACTCATAAGTAGCATCAACCAATTCATAGCCTTCAATATTTTCAAATATGAATTCTGTAGGCAGGGGTCCATCGTCACTTTCTATATCCTGAGAGTACATGTACCAGCCCGGATCAATATTTGCGGTGAAGACCACATCCCAAGTGTTGTCATCAATTTGGAATACCTGATGAGTCATTTCAACAGGCTGCAGAATTTGTGCATTAATTTTTTGAATAAAACTTAAAACTAAAAATGGTATAAGCAGATATATAGACCTCATGAACTCGGCATTTTTTTACATGAATTAGAATAACGTACTTTTTGGAAATTCATTACTGTTTTCAACCTTTAAAAAAGTACTCACCTAAATAACTGTGCGCAAATTTAAGCCAAAAAGAAATGAGAAGCAAACCTACTGGTTTTATTAACCTGTTATTTGCTTTTAATTTAGCTGTTGTTGAAAAAGCGATGGCTGTCAGTTTTGACCCCAACTACCATACTATTTTTAATAAACAAGAAAGTCAATAGTCATCTTTAAATTCTTATCTTTGCAGCCGCAAAAAATGAGAAAGAGCAGGATAATTGGAAGATTCGAAGGTGAATTAAGGGGCCCTATGCTGGTGTGCATAGGGGCAATTCACGGTAATGAAAAAGCAGGGCTGCGAGCTATAAGCTTAATGGCCAAAATGCTTGAAGTGGAGCCTATTACCAATCCATGGTTTATGTTTAAGGGACTTTTTTTGGGAATAAAAGGCAATGCTCAGGCTATTCGTAAAAATCACCGATATATAGACCGAGACCTCAATCGCATCTGGACACCGGAAAACGTGGAATATGTTAGAAAAACTCCTCACGAAAAACTCACCAATGAATTTCTGGAAATGAAAGAAATTCTGGAAATTATCGAGTATTATTACCAAAGGTACCAACCTGAAAAACTGGTGGTTCTCGACCTGCATACCACCACCGCTCGGGGTGGTATTTTTTCCATTGTATCTGAGGCAGAAGAAAGTCTGAGAATAGGAGTAGAACTTCACGCTCCCGTAATTACCGGAATGCTGGAAGGAATACGAGGAACAACCTTACACTTTTTCAATGAAGAGCATTTTTATCCGGGTACCACTTCAGTTGTTTTTGAAAGTGGCCAGCACGATGAGCCGCTCTCTGTAAACCGGGCTATTGCTGCCATTACCAACTGTATGAGAACACTGGGTTGTGTCTCCAAGGACGATGTTGAAAACCGCCACGATAGGTTATTAATAGAGCATTCTACAGGACTTCCTAAAATCGCTGAGCTCGCCTATTGTCATCCTATCCAAGAGAGTGATAACTTTAAAATGTACCCCGGATACCATAATTTCCAGACTGTAAGCAAAGGCGAGGTATTGGCAGCAGATAAAAATGGTGACATTTTATGCCCTGAAGACGGATTGATTTTGATGCCCCTTTATCAGAAGCAAGGGGAAGATGGTTTTTTTATTATCAGAGAATTGGTGCCTTTTAATCCGGATGATATATAGTTTAATTCAAGTTAGATTTTTCTTTTCAAAATGGTCAAAACGTGTTTAGGCTCATAGCCTTTTGACATAAGAAAGGTATAGGTCTTGGGACGGGCTTTAATGGGATCATTCTCCTTTAGACGGTTTTGTTTTTCCACAATCAGGTTTTCAATAGTGGCTAGATAGTCCTCTTCCGGAATCTCACTCAAGGTCTGTTGAATAAGCTGCTCATTGATTTGGTGTTTTCTTAGCAATTGAGTGATTTTTAGTTTTCACTTCTAAACACTTTTCCATCATCATCTCTGTACCAAAATCTTCTTTCCGCCAATTACTTTTTGACCTTGAATGATGATGAGATTATAGGGTGCACTCGGCAAGGAACTTATATCCAATTGAATATCTTTTGTTTGGTGAATTGCGGAATAAACTAACTTGCCGACCATATTATAGACTTGCACCCTTAGGTTCTTATCAGGAATTTCTTCCTCAATCAAGATTTTCAATTTATCTGTGGCGGGATTGGGGTAGATATTGAACGAGATTAACTCTGACAAATCCATAGTGGTCACCGGTTCCTCAACCAGAATTTTCAACCATTTGCTCTGTTGACAATTTTCTGATCCTGCTGTTAAACCCAATCGATACACACCCGGGTCGTCCCACCTCAGTTCTACCTGCGAACTGCCCTGACCTGAGATGAAATCAGCATGCTCAGCTGTCCATTCGTAGATCTCATAGAAATCATTATTTGCGGAAAAGAATGAACTTTCTTCCACCTTTATTCGTGGATTACCGCTCAAAGAAAAATCTATCAGTTCCCCATCCGGTATTTCCACTACCACTGATGTTGAGCAGTTTTTTCCCGCTGTAGCAACTAGTTGAAATGTTCCAGCCGGAAGATTTTCCAATCTATTACTCACAGCCTCCCCGTCTAATAGTAAAAAAATAGAATCCACCAATTGCGTTCGGATTTGGATGCCTATACTTCCATTTTGTTGTCCGGAACAAATCCCTCCGCTAACTTCAGTAAAAATTTCAATGTCGTCTAAGACAGGCAAATCGAATGAAAAGAATTTTTTACAGCCCGCCGAATCAGTAACAGTCAACTCAAAAAATCCCGATCCCATATTTTCTAATGACAAAGTCGTATCTCCGGTATTCCAGCTATAAAAATAAGCAGTCTGGTTTTCAAAAGCACTATCAGCCTGTATCATACCTCTGCTTTCTGATTGGCAAGTCATTGTATCAACAGTAAAGGAAAAGTCTGGAAAAGGTTTACAAGGCGGTATTCCCAAATATTCCATTGCTGCCCTTAGATCCGGTAAGGGTCCGATATTCTGCGAAACAGGATTACCACCGGACTGTTGGGGAAGTCCTGTAATTTCTAGTATTTCAAATATTTCAGGACCAGTTAGGAGTCCTCCGTAAAAGTTTTTATAGGCAGCCTGAAGTAAGGCAGCAGCAGCTGTTACAAAAGGTGAGGCTCCGGAGGTGCCACTAAACCCATTTGCAAAATAAAGGTTTTTTCCGCCATTATTATAGGCAGAGCCATATCCTGTGGTATAAATGCGCTGACCCCATCCCTGAAGGTTGACCCTAGATCCATAATTGGAAAAGCCAAGACGAGACCTCGGTGTTGATGTGCCATTAAATTCAGCCGGCGCTGCTCCTGCACCTACAATTATTGACCCACTATTGTTGGCTTCAGTAAAAGGCTGGTGGAAGGATTGTAAATAAATATCATCATCCAGATCCTGAGCCCCATTTCCTCCGGCTGCAACAACAACCCTCCCCATAGCTACTGCAACCACAATATCATCATACCAGGGTTGGAACCACTCCACAGGTACCAGTCCGAACTGATTTCCTGCTGAGGCATCATACAAAGGACCTGCCGTTTGCGCTTCAATGAGAATGACATCTCCCTCCTCAATTAAAAAAGCAGAATTGACAACTGCACTGCCAATATCCAAAAAATTAAATTCTGAAAAAGAATAATGAAAATACAGATCTGCATCAGGAACCATGCCCGTCACGCCCCAGCCATTGTCTAATGCTCCTAATTGACCCAAAACAGCAGTTCCGTGATTATCTCCAAAAAAATCGTAGGGAATTCCTCCCAAAACACCCACTTCGGGTAAATCAAGATGGTTGGGATTAAAGTTGTATTCAATATCTACGATTTTCATGCCATTGCCCCTGATGTATAAGCTGTCCCACATAAATCGTGCATCAATTCCAATAGGAGATTCGTTCAAATAACCTTGATTGACTTCAAAATCAGGCGCTAAAGCAGGGTCAACCGGAAGTGGTATAGGGTAAGCATACTCAATACCTTCAATTTTTCGAAACTCCATGAGTGCATCTGCAACAGATATGTCTCCTTTTATTCTTAAATTGAATCTGTTGGTTATATTGGGGATTCTCCCGATATTACTCCTGCTCACCGGGATATTGATCAATTTTTCAGACAATTCTTTTCGGTCCATATGATAGGGCCATATCCACTCAAATTGATTAAAAAGAGCCAAAGTCTCCTGATTGAAAACATCAATGTTGAGAACATTTTTCGTGTTTGGAGAAAAATCTACCTGTAATTCATCCTGAAATTTAACCACAATTACGTCCGTAAAGTGCAGTTCAGAATTAAAGGATTCGTGCTGCGAAAAGCATACTCCCGGAAGAAAACACAATAATACTGTAGGGAAAAACTTGCAAAGGAATAAGCGATTCATACTATGACAACTTCAGTTTAGAATACCAAATATAATTACTATGCGGATACTAAGCTTATGGTTGCCCGAGATTTTAATTTTTAAATGAGTCGATAAAGTACTCCTCTATTTGAATATCCAACCATCTAATTGTTAACAGTTGAGGATTACAACCTCTCCTCATAACCTTCAATCTGTCTGGCATCTACTATCCTCATCGAAAGATAAGAAGAAATGAGAGCTACTGCTACTCCTTCAAAAAACAAATACAAAGAGGCGGTGAATGGGGTAATCACATCCGGTAAGGGTACACCCTCAGCAATGGCATGTAACAATTGAACATCAAAGCTTAGATAAACCACCTGAAAGGCCGAAAATAAAAATATTCCCACTACAGCAGGTCTAAAACCGGCAAGAAGTCCTGTAAGGTAGTTGAATTTTCTATCGGGATTATCCTCGTAGAATTTCCTGATAGCCATCCATGTTACAAGCAAAAAGAAAACTACATTTACAAACCTAAGATTGAAGAATTCGTATAGGTGTGCAGCTTTCATAATAAAGAAATATACTGTCAGTAATACTGCCAGTAAAAAACCGAAAATAAAATCTCTCTTTGCCATGATATTTGATTTGCTTGCTTTAAGGGTATAACAAGCAAAGCGGAAAATTGTTTACAATCATCTGATTATCAATATATTAGATTGACCCCTAAAGTCTTTTAATTTTTATTTCGAAGAAATAATCAGCTAATTTGATGAAAAGAATATTGGCTTCTTTCTATCTAAAAAGGTACCATTCTACTTTCCATGCCCTTTAAAATCGTCCATAGATTGATAAACTTTTAGCCATTTTCCTGCTACTACATCAAACCACTTTGCAGGAAGTACACCCTTCATAAACGGGATGAGGTGAACGCTCCAGGGCATGCGGACATAGATCTTGTTTTTTTCAATACCTGTGATAATTTTATCAGCAGCCTTTTCAGGTTTGACAACAGGTGATATCCAGTGAGTTTTTACTCCCTCGAACATACCTGTTGAGATATAAGAAGGAGTAACCGTAGTTATCCTGACTTTGGGGTGGTTTTTCTTCAATTCAATTCTTAAGGACTCGGACCAACCGATGACTGCCCATTTAGAAGCCACATAAACGGACATTTTGGGGTTAGCAAGCATTCCTGCTGCTGAGGCAATATTGACAATATGCCCGGAATTTTGCGCTATCATATCCGGTAAAAAACAAAGTGCCGTATGCATGAGCGCATTAGAATTGATCTGCAGGGTTTTATCGATGTCTTCATGTAAGTGATTCCAAAATTCAGTACCAACCACTATACCCGCATTGTTGACCAGAATATCCACCTTTATTCTGGAATTTTTCAATTGATCAGCCGCTTGTCGAATCTCCTCAGTAGAAGAAACATCAACCCGCATGCAATGAATACAATTGGGGTCTCCAATAGCAGCGGTCAAAGCATCCATTTTTTTTTGATCAATATCCCAAACTATTAGTTTAGCTGCGCCCCTATCAAGTGCTTTTAATCCAATTAGGCGACCGATTCCTGAAGCACCACCGGTAATCAATACATTTTTTGAGGATAATGCTGTCATACTTTCTCAATTTTTTATTTACAAACAGGGTTAATCCCTAAAACATAATTTTCCACTATTCCAATTTCTATTGCCGTTTCTGCACCCATAAAGCCGCTGATGTCTTCATTTCGCAATAATTTCTTTGCTGCTTGAGTGTAGGAAACAGCAAGGGGCAAGTAGGACCAATGCCATTTTTCTTCCTGATAACCGGTAGGTCGATCTTCTCCCAACTCTGTATAGGGCTGACAAAAACCAAAATTTGACGCATTTTCCAGCATCCAATTATACAATTTCAGTCCTTCACCCTCTGCAAACCAGCTGTTGTCAAAAGAATTCAGATCTATGTCTGTTCCCCAATGATGACGAGAGGTACCTGGCATGGAGCTGTACAAAAGAATATTATTGGCTCTGTCCACAGGGTCCGGATAAGTTTCCATTGCATTAACACCGGCTGAAGGTCTTTTTCCCAGCCACTTGTTTTCCCAAATTCTTTTTTGGGCATCGAAATTTCGAGTGGCAGACCTAATCTCCAAAGAAATACCCTCCTTTTTAGCTACTTCGTACATCTGCTTAAAGGCTTCATAAACCTCTCGCTGCAGATACATTCCCTCTCTCGAGGCATATTTCGTTGAAATTTCAACAAAGTCCTCATGCTGTTCGGGAGCAAATTTTCCTCTTAAAAAATCTGCGCTTACTTTGATCTCAGTTTTTCCTTCATCTTTTTCTTCCATCACATCGGAAGATATTTCTTCAGTATCCTCAAGTGATTCATCTATAGCCGCAGTTGGTTCCCCACAACTAAAAAACAGGAATAAAGCAAATAAGATTAAAGGGGTGAATAATTTCATTTTTGTGATAAAGATAGGGAAAAACCGGATATCGTAATTGGTGAAGAGCTCACTCTTAAGCAACATACCTAAAAGCACCACATTTTTAGACTGAATTATTCCCATTGAGAGGCGTTGAACAGCTAATGTTTAATGTGTAAATTTTAACTTTTGTCAAAACTTGTTCAATTTTACACTTTCAACAAAATTCGCTTCACTATGCTTGTGTAAAGTTATTTTGTCTAGTTGTTGTATTTTCCCATATTGAGGGACTCAAAAGTAAAAAAGCTATGTGGCACTATGAACCAATGTGGTTTAACAATCACAAATGAGTCCACTTTATTCCTCAGCTATCTTATAAGGAATACATTCAAGTACATAGCGTATAACCTCAAGTCTTGCCTGACTTTTTTTGTTTGCCAAGATCACCTTCCAGGGTGCAATATCTGTATCCGTATGATCAAACATTTTGTCTTTGTATTCTGTGTAGGCATCCCATAATTCCTGAGCTTTGGCATCTACTGGGGTAAGTTTCCATCGCTTAAGCGGACTTTTGCGGATTTCCTTAAAGCGTCTGGCTTGTTCCTCCTTACTGATAGAGAGATAAATTTTCAATAGATAGGTATTCGACTCTACCAGCATTCGCTCAAAATCATTGACTTGACCCATGAAAATTTTGTATTCCTCTTGAGTACAAAAACCATTGACTGGCTCTACTACGGCTCTGTTGTACCAGCTTCGGTCAAAAAACACAATCTCACCCGGACTGGGCAACTGATTGACATAGCGCTGGAAATACATTTGTCCTCTCTCATCTGGTGTAGGTTTATCCAACGCTACAATGCGAAAATGTCTAGGATTAATTCTTGAGGTAAGTCTTCTTATTGCACCACCCTTTCCTGCAGCATCACGACCTTCAAAGAGAATAACAATTTTCTTATTTTCGCGAATTACCCATTCCTGCAGTTTAATCAGCTGGTACTGCAACCCCCTCAGTTCTAACTCTTCTCTGGTCAATCTAAGGGCTTTTTCCGGTTGAATTTTTTTGTCTGCTACTAAAAAACGGAGACCTATTTTGCTATTGAGTATTTCCAATTCCTCGTCTGTGAATTTTCTTGTCATTTTCTGTTTTTAAAAAATCATATGTCTGTTTGTTCCATACCCCTATAATATCTTGTGACCTTATTGGGGTCTGGTAGTATTATAGCTTTGGATTTTGATTTTCCGTAATATTCAAACTGAGACAATACATATCTGATACTTTCTAGTCGCGCTGTTCTTTTTGAGTTGGCCTCCACAATCACCCATGGACAAAATGGAGTATGTGTTCGGGAAAACATCTGTTCTTTAAAGTAAGTGTATTTGTCCCACAGTTCCTGACCTTTTTGATCTACAGGAGAAAACTTCCAGCGCTTTAATGGATTATCAATTCTTGCGTTAAACCTCCTCTGTTGTTCTTTTTTGGCGATAGAAAACCAAAACTTGATTACAATTACTCCGTCTTCATAAAGCATATGTTCAAATTCAGGTACTTGTTTCATAAAGGTTTGATACTGTGCTTTAGTGCAAAATCCCATAACAGGTTCGACGACTGCGCGATTATACCAACTTCGATCAAAAAATACAATCTCCCCGGGATTGGGCATTTTGCGAATATATCTCCTAAAATACCATTGACCTCTCTCGACCTCAGTGGGTTTCGGCAGAGCAACCAACCGCATAGTTCGGGGATTTAAGTGCTCAATAAAACGTTTGATAGCTCCACCTTTTCCTGCAGCATCACGTCCTTCAAAAAGAACAGCAACCCTTAAATTTCGCTTTTGAATATATTGTTGCAACAATACCAATTCAGTCTGCAACTGTTTTAATTCAGACTCATATCTCAGATTCCGCTGTTCCTTCCTGAGTTTTACCCCCCTGATATGACTCAAATTGAACAGTTCGTCTCTTGTCTTAACTGAATTAAAATCTTTTGATGTAAAGGCTGTTGGATTTATTTCACTCATAGTCAAATTTAAAAAAGCAAATAAATTTAAGTGTTTATCCAGCAAATATAAAAAAAAACTGCTTTCGAATAGCGAGTTAGCTTAGAGGTATAGCTCAATTACTTAATTTGACACTGCTCGAAAGCCCTGTTTTCTTTAACTTTGCAAAAGACTCAAAAGAAAAAACATGATAAATTATTTGGTAACCCTAGTGATGATATTATCTAGTAGCTGGACATTAGCACAAAATGAAATTTCCGGATATTTTCCTGAGCATGCCGGTCAAGCAATAGCATTACACGGATTTGACAGCTTTTCGTCCTATAAAATAAGCTCAACTACGGTTAATATGGCAGGTGAGTTTTCTTTAAATTTTTCTGAAGATGACCATGGAATGGGTTATCTGAAGCTAAAGGAAGGGAGACCCTTTTTTGTAGTTTTAGCGGCTGAAGGGGCCATTTTAGCAGGAGAAAACTTAAGTATAGCTGAAACGGTAGAAGCAATTGAAGGTTTGGAAAATCAACTGTTCGCTACCTATGCATCTGAACATCCCCGAAGAAATCAGGTTCTCAGGGTATTTGATTATCTTCAGACTGTTTATGAAAATGATCCCTTGTTTAGTAGTGAATTAGAGACCCGGGCTTTTATTGATGCCGAAATAAGGAGACTTGAACAGGAGGATCAGGCTTTCCTTGATGAAATACCAGAAAGTTTTTATGTCTATTGGTATTTACCGCTGCGAAAACTAGTTAGTTCGGTGTCTTTTATTGCACAATACAGTACCGAAGACATCCCCGCTACAATTGAAGCTTTTCGTTCCTTAGACCATACTGATGATAGACTTTTTAAAAGTGGCTTACTCAAAGATGTTATTGACAGTCACTATTGGCTGATCGAAAATAGTGGAAGAAGCCTTGATTCTGTTTTTATCGAAATGAATATTTCCATAGACAGGCTTATTGACCAATTGGTCATGGATGAGGATAAACTGAATACCATTACAAGCTATCTTTTTGAGCTGCTGGAGCGTAGGAGTCTTTTTACATCAGCTGAACATCTGGCACTAAGAGTGCTGAATGAGACTACCTGCACGATTGACGGCAATCTCGCCAATCAACTGGAAAGTTACAGGGCTATGAAAGTAGGCAATATAGCTCCTGATTTTCAATTTGTCGGTGATGTATTCAAAAATGGACAACCAATAAGCGATAAAAGTTCCTACAAGCTCAGTCAGTTAAAAGCCGATTACAAAGTGGTGGTATTCGGTTCTGCTTGGTGTCCTGCCTGCAGGGATGAAATCCCTCAATTAGTCCCTCTATATCAAAAATGGAAGGAAGCCGGGCTTGAAGTATTTTACATATCACTTGACAGGGAAAGATCCGCATTTCTGGAGTTCGTAAAAAACTTCCCCTTTATAAGTTTTTCTGATTATCAGGTTTGGGAGATGGAGGCGGTAAAGGATTACTACGTTTTCGGTACTCCTACTTATTTTCTTTTGGACGGAAAAAACAGGGAAATCCTACTGCGCCCCAGATCCGTAAGGCAAATCGATGCCTGGGTAGATTGGTTTTTGTTGCGAGAGGAACAATAAGAGTGGCAAATTTAGTCCATTCAGGTTTCTCAATGAATACTCCCAAAACTATGTTATATGAAAATCTGCCATTGAACATTTTTTAAGATTAATCTCTTTTAAAACTCAATAAATTGTAAAAAACCAAGGTTATTTGTCTATATTTGAAAGTCAATGATAAAAATAAGTATGCTTAATATATTTTCTCGATTATCAGTTTTCTTTTCCCTTATTTGTCTAATTGGATTAATGGGGAGTTCCTCAACGCTTACTGCTCAGGACAAACCGGATGAACCAAGAGTTATTCAATTCAGCGGACAAGTTTTAACTGAAATAGATGAAGAGTTAACTCCTGTACCCTATGTGAATATTGCCGTAAAAGGGACAAGCAGAGGGACATTCAGTGATTTTGACGGTTTTTTCTCCATTGTAGCTCGTGAAGGAGAGACAGTGGTTTTCTCTGCTATCGGTTATGATCAGGCAGAATATCTTGTACCTTCAGATTTATGGAGTGACCGCTATAATTTATTTCAGATGTTGACACGAGATACACTGGTGTTACCTGAAACAGTTATATATCCTTGGCCTAGTCGTAAGTATTTCGATATTGAGTTTCTCGCCCTAGATGTTTCTGACGAACTGCAGCGTCGAGCTGCCGAAAATCTATCAGAGGAAGCCCTAGCTCGCTTGAGGGAAGATATGCCGGCCGATGGAAGGGAAGCAACTTCACTTTATTTTCGTCAGCAGTCTCAAGCTATGTATTCTCAAGGTCAATTTCGTCCTATGCAGGTACTTAATCCTATGGCCTGGAAGGAATTTATTGATGCCTGGAGAGATGGGAAATTCAGGAGGCAGAATTGATTGGTTTGGAAGTTGAGAAGTTGATTGAGGAGTGAAAATTTTAATGCTTTGGCATATTGAATTTTTTTAAAAACAAGCTGAAAAAGGAATTAAATCACCGGATTTCTGAAATGAAGATCTCAAATTTCTGGAGCCCTAAAGATTTTAATCGATGCTAAATCGAACTTTGCTACTATTTCATTAACTCCCGAATTAACTAATGATATAATGAACTCCACAGAAGAAATTAAAAAAGGTCATTTTATCGAAAATGATATGTTGGAAAAATAAATTGAGGAGTGGCAAAGCCAAGAATAATCTGTTCTCATCGTGTCAATATAATAAGGTATGAAGTCCTCAGATATTTTGCAGCCTGACAAAAATACTACCTCCCCCTATTTTTATATTAAAACCATTTTATTTAACCTTTGATTCATCTATTTATCCATTCCACAGCATCCACTTGCATATTCAACCAATGAAATGAACCATCGCTTAAATTCCATTTTACCTTTAGATCTGCCGGAATTCGGACCCCATTAAAGCTTTTGTAACCATCTTCATTCACAGTGATCTCCCAATCTTCAAGAGTGAATTCACCGTCCTTTTCAAAATAACGCTTGGCTATAAAACTTCTTAAATCACCATTTTTCTCAAAACTAAAAACACCTTCAACTTCCATATTTCCAAAAGACATCTTTGCCCTTGCTTTCGTTGAGTCCAACTCTTCCCAAGAAATACTTTGATGAAGGGCAGCATGAGGATACCAAACCATCTCTGCCAGCCATCTCAATAAGCTACCTTGGTCTGTTTCGGATCCGCTTGTATTGGCAATAGGTATAACTGACATCAATCTGATATTCATATTACCTTTGCCCGAAAGATAGCTATCCATTCCGGATAAATGAAATCCAGGAAGTATGTTCACCTCAGCTTTCCAAATAAATGCAGGTTCATTAGGATTTATCCATTGTCGCGATTTAAAGGGGATCCATTTACCATCCGGGCTTGTTCTCATTTCACCACTCTGTTTTAAGAACAATTTTTCCGGAGAATCCTGATTCAACGCATTGGAATTACTCAACCAGGTTTTTACCATTTCCGGTAATTCCTCAAATCGCTTTTCACCTTGTTCTCTTTCTAATAAAACCAATTGGGAGGAATTAGTCAGGTATTTCATTTTTTCTTTAATGGTATTCTCCAAACTCCATTGACCTACCCCTACAGTCACAGCTAAAATAATGATGAGATTCGCAATGGTTCCATAACTGGCTTCTTTCCAATCCAGTATAATTAGCGTCTGAGAAATAACCACGGTCAAAATAGTAGGCATCCACCACCACAAATAACCTACCCAAAAGGCATAAAGACAGAAAAAGAACATTGCAGAACAAAACAACCACATGATTCCAAGAGGTCTCGAAATCGGTTTTGTCAAGTGGCTAATCTCTATGAGATTAAAGGATTTTATAAACCCAACCAAATGAATAATGGCGTGCAAAACCAAAACGATGAAAAAAAAGTGTTTCATAAGAAATACAGTTGACTTTTTAGTCCTCCTACTTGATTACAAAAGTAGTTTAAAAAATTTGGGTAAAGTTAGTAGTATATATAACTTTTATGGAATTAGGCTATTAAACAATAATGTAAAATTAGATGGCTATTAATTCAAACTAACTAAATGTATAGGGATAATTACTTTTATTGATTAGCTAGGCAGA
>RECS01000156.1 GCA_007693915.1 Saprospirales bacterium
GGCATACGAGATAAGGAAATTGATGGGCAGAAAATGGATTTGCACATTACCATTGATATTTCAGGTGGTGAAATAGGGAGGCAAAGTGCTCTGGTTTTTCAGGAGGCTGCAGAGAAAACGGGAATAAAAGTGGATATCAATCAACGTGAATTCAGGCTTATCAGACAAGATCTGGCCAACAGAAATTTCCATCTTACACCTTTGGTGCTCAGACAAAATACTTACAAAACAGACCTCTTTCAAAATTGGCACAGTGATGCAGCCCGACCGGGAGGAAATAATGTATCGGGTTTTTCTAATCCCGAAGTAGATGAACTTATCATGCAAATTCGTCGCACAAGTGATGATGATGTCTTGAGGGAAATGTACCATAGAATACAGGAAATTATCTACGAAGAGCAACCGGTTATTTTGATGATGGCACCCAAAGAAAGACTGGTTGTCAACAATCAATTTGAAATTCTGATCAGTGCTGTACGCCCGGGATATATTTTATATACCGCACGAAAAGCCGGGTAAAATCACAGCCTATGAAGTACTACCTGCTAAGGCGAATATTGCTTTTCATTCCCGCACTTCTGGTCATCAGTTTGTTGGTATTTGGATTGGGACAAATCATGCCCGGCGATCCTGTAGAACGCCTTGCTGGACAGGTAGAGGACTTTGCAGGAGCTGAACAATACCACCGACATTTAGAGCAATATCGACAGACTAGGAATCAAATGGGACTAAACCTCCCAGTGTTTTACTTTTCTGTTCTGCCCGCAGCAGTGAGTCCCGAACTACGTGAAATTCCTCTTGAAAGGGATAGAGAAAGGTTGCGTTCACTAATGCTGGAAATAGGACATTCTGAAAAAATCATAGAGTTCTTTCGCATTTCCTTGGAATTCAGTCTTACCACAGCTAAAAGTCAGCGTCCATACTGCCCCGAACCAAATCAATTGAATGTCCTGTTGCGACAATTACAAAATACGAGTAACACATCGGACCTAAGCCGTCTGAAGGTATTATTAAACGAAGTGCATGTTTCTAAGGAATGCGATCTAAAACAGCAATTCGATCAACTATTGAGCTCTGTAAATGGACTATTGGAGATTGAAAAGGAAGGTGGGTTACTGAGACCCGTTTTATATTGGAATGGCACACAAAACCGCTATCACCGATGGATTAGTTCGGCTTTGGCAGGTGACTGGGGCAGATCCATGAGAGATGGTCAGGAAGTGGGGAAAAAGATTATTCCCGCTTTGAAATACACTTTAATCCTTTCAGTATGGAGTATTCTGCTTACCTTTCTGATCGGAATTCCTCTTGGTATGTTTTTGGCAGTCACAGAAAAAAAACAGCTCAAAAGGTTAATTAGAAACCTACTTTATGCTTTGTATGCCATGCCTTTATTCTGGATGGCTACTATGGCTATTGTTTTTTTTACGACCAATGAATACGGCAGTTGGACCAATATTTTTCCATCTTCTACACAAATAATGATTCAGACCACTACAGGACATTGGTTTTCCTTTGGTACATTGAGTTATTTACTTTTACCGGTGCTTTGTATGGCATTCAGCGGAGCCGCTTTTGTGGCAAGACAGATGGAGGAGTCGGCTTTGCGAGAAAAATACAAGGCTTACCTGAGCATGTCTGCTCTAAAGGGTAATTCAAATTTGAGGACGATATTTAAACACTGGTTTCCCAATGCTATATTCCCTCTGATAACACTTTCTGCTGCAGTTTTACCATCGCTCATTTCCGGCTCTGTGGTAATTGAGGTGATATTCAACATACCCGGTATGGGACGACTATTGTGGGATTCCATTTTTGCACAGGACTGGAATACACTGATGGCAATACTTTTGCTTGGGGGAGTTCTGACCATGTTTGGTCAGTTGCTAGCTGATATTTTTTATAAAAAAGCTGATCCGCGGGTGAAATATGATTGATGCAATTAAAACAAAAAACCTCCGAAAGGCTGATTTTTCTGTCTTCTCGCCAAAAAGCATACCGCTTTGGATCAGGCTGGTTCTGTTTGTGTGGATATTTGCAGCCGTTTTTGCAGATCAATTGGCGAATGAATTGCCACTCAGTTGCAAAATAGACGGTAAAAGGCATTATCCCGCCATCGCTGAAAGCATTGCAAAAATAAGAGGTGATGCTTCTGTACGCCTCAAATACCGAGGGAATATTGACCGTATGGAATCCATAGTCATGGCTCCGATTCCCTACAGTCCGCAGACTATAGACCGCAACAATACCGGCTTTGTAAGCCCTTTTGAAGATCAGCATATCAATGACTGGAAACAAAGGCACTGGCTGGGTACTGATCGACTCGGTCGAGACATTATGGCAGGAATGATTCACGGTGCAAGAGTAGCTTTTGTAGTGGGAATGTTGGCGGTATTTTTTGCATTTATCATAGGCGTTCCACTCGGAGCTGCAGCTGGATATTACGGAGATAGGGGGATATTCGTCAGAGGTTTGGTATTGCTGTTGAAGACTTTGCTTCTTCTGACCTGGCTGTATTTACTCTACTTGCAATTGATGGGTGCAGCTATTTCCGGACTGCTGGTTTGGTTGCCTTTTCTGTTAGTAGTGTTTCTACCCTTTTTGATAAGAAAGTCACGATTAAGTTTATTAATCAACAGACTTCCCGGATTCCTTTCGCGTACCTTCTCGATTCCACTCGATTTAATTCTGCTCCGTCTGATTGAAGTTTTTCGTTCTCTGCCCAACTTATTCATATTGCTCGCTCTACTTGCTGTTTTCGGACAAACGGGCATGACGACCATTGCACTCATTCTGGCACTGCTGATGTGGCCTACATTCGCGCGATATACCCGCGCCGAGTTTTTAAGCCTCAGAGAAAAGGAATTCGTTAGCGCTGCTCGCTTATTTCGAAAAAGCGAGTTCCGGATCATTTTTACGGATATTTTGCCCAATGCTAAAGCACCTCTAATTGTTATTTCAGCATTTGGGATCAGTGCCGCCATACTTGCAGAGTCAACCCTCTCTTTTCTTGGCTTGGGTCTCGGAATTGATCAGGTAAGCTGGGGAAGTATGCTCAGTGAGGCGAGAAGGTATTTCCCTGCCTGGTGGATGGCTGTTTTTCCCGGGTTTGCGATTTTTATTATAATTTATGCATTGAATTCACTTGGGGATAGGTTGAGATGATGGTGGATTTTTGAAAATGTTTTTTTTGATCTCTATCCTTGATATAGAAGAAAAAAATTGGTTACAGGGATCAGAAATCGTTGAATTTTAAATTATTTTGGTTTGAGCTGAAGTTTTTTTTGCTTTTGCCTTGAGCTCGTTAGAAGATTTAGTTTATCCTAATTTTAAACCATTTTTTGCAGCATGGTCAGGGACGATTAGGGTGACCTCATTATCCTTTCCTAAAAGCCCCAAAACCAGGCATTCACTCATAAAGTTACTAATTTGCTTTGGAGGAAAATTAACTACTGCAAGCACTTGCTTTCCCGGCAGATCTTCAATGGTGTAAAGAGAGGTGATCTGGGCCGAAGTTTTTAAAATTCCGATAGATCCGAAGTCTATTGATATTTTAATTGCAGGTTTTCTTGCATTTTCAAGTGACTCTGCTCTCAGCACAGTACCTACCCGAATATCGATTTTTTGGAAATCCTCCCAACTAATTTTTGGCTTAGTCATGTATGCTTTTACTTATTTTGTCCTTTGAATTGCCAATTGAACAGCAAGGTATGCATTGAGATATCCGCCGGTAGTACTTAAGCTACTAAAGGGAACCAATTCGCGGTCACCGGGTCTAAGAACATCCACGTCCTCACGTATAGCGGAATCCAGTATAATGCTCCTGACCTGTCTTGCCGATAGTTCAGGGAAATAAGAACGAATCATAGCAGCGACGCCGGCTACCATAGGTGCAGCCATACTAGTACCTTGAAAGTCATTATATCCATTGTCAGGAACAGTGGAGTAAATAAAATTTCCCGGTGCAAAAATATCCACGGTCTCTGCTCCGAAATTCGAGAAAGAAGCCACTAATTCAGGAGGCTCTGCGTAATTAAGGGCTCCTACCTCTATCCAGTTTCTCGCTTGCCTTGGTCCTAGAAATCTTCTCCGCTCAAAGACGGGATTGGGATAGTTGTCATTCAAGTCATTATCCTGAGCACTATTGCCGGCTGCGTGGATGAGCAACACATCATTTCTTTCAGCATGTCTGATGGCTTCGTCTACAACAGCTTTATCCCATGAATATCCCTTTCCAAAACTCATGTTGATGACAGAAGCACCGTTGTCAACTGCATAGCGGATGGCATTCGCAACATCTTTATCCCGCTCATCGCCATTGGGAACAGTTCTAATAGACATTATCCTAACATCAGCAGCAATTCCATCAATTCCAATAGAATTACCTCTAACTGCCCCGATTATACCTGCAACATGGGTTCCATGTTCAGAAAATTCACCCGACACCCTATTGTTGCCGTAGTAGCGCTCCGAGGAATCATCGTAGTTATCACCAACTTTCCACCTTGGATCAAAATCTACATTGTAATAATAGTGATATCTCGAGTGATAGTGGTCCACTCCATCATCTAGTGATTGTATTAATTCATTCTTAAAAAAGTCGAAATCTTCAAGCTCGTTGTCTTCAATCAGACTTTCAATAATTGATATTCCAAAGCTCACATCGAAATTCCCCTCAGTATCGATTTGTCGGAGATTTTCCATAGTGATGGGTTTATCATCCAATGCCAGGATGACCAGATCAATTGATCTCACCAAACGATCTCTGAACTCGCTGAAGTTTTTATAATTGTCCAGAGCGCGTTCTCTTCCATCTTCATAAGCCCTTTTATAAGTAAGGTATTCCGCATACTTAAGACGTTCTCCCCTGTTCAATTCAAGAGGGTTGAGTTGACTGTAATTATCTCTGAATTTCCTATACAGACGGGTAATTTCAAGATTGTCGTGAATGACATCTTTTTCGGGACCGCCTATGAAATTCCAACCGTGTAAATCATCTATATAGCCATTGCCGTCATCATCCCTTCCTGTTCCTGCAATCTCCCCCGGATTCACCCAAATATTGTCTTTTAAATCCTCGTGCTCAATATCGATCCCGCTGTCTATTACTGCTACGATTACTGTATTTGAAGTTCGACCTTTTAATAACTCATAAGCTCGTTCAGTACTCAAGCCTCTGATTCCATCCTGCTGAGGGCATAGATGAAACCAATCGAGCGGTACGCCGGGTTGCCCAAAAAGAAATACAGGTATAAAGAATATCAAAAAAAGTATTTGTCTCATAGTTGTTTTTTCTAAAAAGCTAAAATTTGTTTTAAACATGAAGTCGGTTTTTTGGAAAATTTTCTAGCCTCAATTACTAGAACAATGTAATCCACCTTAAGATGAAAAATTGCTCTGGTTCCTGAAAGGCTACATGAATTTTGTAAGATAAACCCCTCTTTTAAACAGCTGTTTATTTGCTGTTTTTCTAAAAAAGTACTTTTACACCAAATGTGCACTTAACCTTGATTAAACGCTTACGTTTAATTTTACGCTTTTTCTCAACGTTAAAAAAAGCATAATGGTAGGGGATCTCAGTTTTTTTATTTAATTTTAAATTTGGTTTTTAAAATAGCAGCACTTATGAATTGCAAATTCAAAGGTTTTCTTTTTATCTGTTTTTTTCTTTTTGGTAATTTTCTCTCTGCACAAAATTTTGAGGTAGGTATTGGGTTGGGTCCGACTGCCTACAATGGAGACCTGAGTGTGCATACCGGGAAAGATATCTTTGGGAATATGGGAATTAATGGTACTCTTTTTGGGAACTACTATATCCACCCATTTGTAAATGTAGGCTTATCCTTATCATACGGACAGATTAGTGGGAGTGACAGATACGCTGAAGATGATTTAATCAAAAGAAGAAACCTTAGCTTTCAATCGAATGTAACCGAAGTTGCGTTAAGAGTGGAGTTCAATCTGACTAGATTTGAACCCTATAATTTTAGATCTCCTGCTTCGCCCTATCTTTTTGGAGGAATTGGATGGTTTTGGTTTGATCCTAAAGCTGAGTATCAAGGAAATCTTGTGCGATTGCAGCCTTTGGGAACAGAAGGTCAGGGTTTAGATTCGCCCTGGGAAACAGGAGAACCTTATCAACTTAATGGAATGGTGATTCCTTTTGGAATTGGTTTTAAGTATGCCCTTTCGGAGATGCTGACTATTGCTTTTGAAGTGGGGTATAGATATACTTTTACAGACTATCTGGATGATGTAAGTGGAAACTACTTTCCGTATTCAATACTTTTGGAAGAAAGAGGACAAGCTGCTGCTGAGCTAAGTGATAGACGTTGGGAGTTGGTCGATACACCTCCACAGAACATGAGGGGTTCACGTGGTAGCCGAGACGGGAATGATGGCTATGTTTTTGCAGTCTTTAAGGTTTCTTATCATTTTTTAGATACTGGTTTAGGACAGTCCAGGACAAGGCGTTCTAATCGCTCTGGTTGTTATTCTTTTTAAATGAATTGAGTAGGAAATTATGTGATTTTCAGTTTTTTTCTTTTAATCAACCAATATGAGCACTCCTGTAGAAATACTGAAAAAATATTGGGGATATGAGGAGTTTCGCCCTTTGCAAGAAGATATTGTTAATAGTATTTTAGCAGGGCAGGATACCTTAGCCCTTTTGCCAACAGGAGGTGGTAAATCTATTTGTTATCAAGTGCCCGGTCTGATCATGGAGGGAGTATCAGTAATCATCACTCCACTGATTGCCCTAATGCGAGATCAGGTGGCACAACTAAAATATAGGAATATCCCGGCTGTTGCTATTCATTCCGGTTTGAGCAGAAAGGATATCGATCGTGAGTTGGACAATTGCGTCTATGGTAATTACAAATTTCTTTATCTAAGTCCCGAACGACTTCAGACTGATTTGGCTAAGGAGCGATTGAGCTCCATGAAAGTGAGCCAATTAGTAGTCGATGAAGCCCATTGTATTTCCCAGTGGGGCTTTGATTTTAGGCCTTCTTATCTTACTATTTCCGACGCTCGTGAATATTTGAAGGAAGTACCCATAATGGCACTGACCGCTACGGCCACCGATGAGGTCAGAAAGGACATTGTAGAAAGCTTGGAGTTAAAGGATGTACAAGTGTTTGTTAAATCTTTCAAACGGGAAAATATCAGTTTTTTTGTACTTGAGGATGAAAATCGAAAAGATAAATTACTGTATCTTTCTAGACGGATTCCGGGAACAAAAATTATTTATGTACGCAACCGCCGGAAGACCAGAGAAGTCAGTATGTTGCTACAAAAAGAGGGGTTTAACGCGACTTATTATCACGCAGGACTTGATGTAAAAAGCAGGATGAAGGTGGAAAAGGAATTCATGGATGGCAAAAGAGAAATTATTGTTTCTACAAATGCCTTCGGTATGGGGATAGACAAGTCAGATGTCCGGGCGGTATTTCACCTGGATCTGCCTTCCGGACTTGAGGAGTATTATCAGGAGGCGGGCAGGGCTGGGCGTGATGGAAAGGAATCTTATGCGATACTGTTTTGCAGAGAAAAGGAGAGAAGTAATTTGATCAAGAGTGTTGAAACCTCTTTTCCTCCAATTCAAACCATTCGGAGGGTGTATAAAGCGCTTTGTATTTTTTTTGATATTATACCTGGAGGTGGAATTGGAGAGTCGTACAATTTTGATATTATCAGTTTTTCGTCTAGATTTGGATTTTCAGTGGTTGAAGTTTTTCACTCCCTCAAACAAATAGAAGCTGCCTCATGGATACACTTATCCGATGCTGTTTATCACCCTCCTAGAGTAATGGTCTTGGTCGACAACATTGAACTTTATGATTATCAATTGAAAACACCGGCTTTGGATCCTTTTATAAAAACTTTATTGAGATCTTATGAGGGACTTTTTTCAGTGTCTGTACCAATTAATCTCAAGAGTTTAGCAAAAAAAAATAATACAGAGATATCCTTAATTGAAAAGGCTCTTGCTCGGTTGGCAAGAGAGAAAATAATACATTATCAAGCTGCAACTGACCGCCCTAGAGTAACATTTCTCCAACCCAGGGCGACATCCAGAGATTTTGATATTGATCAAAAGCGTTATCAGTCCTTAAAGCAACGAGCAGCAAGGCGTATGAAAGCAATGATCCATTACACTCGATCTGAGGATTGTAGAATGAACAATATGTTGGCTTATTTTGATGAAAAGACGAAGAGTAAATGTGGTAAATGTGATATTTGTCGTGGACTTTTAGAAACAGAACCCACTTACAAAGAAACCATTCACCTAAAGGCCCATTTTTTGAAAGTCCTCGACTTTGACCCACAGCCCTTTAATTACGTCCTCGAAACGGTAAGTTTTACCAAAAGAAAAAAAGCAATTAAAGTCTTGGAATTTCTCGAGGCTGAAGGATGGATAGCCATAGATGGAGAAAATATCAGCTTAATGAAGAAGTGAAAAGCTTTTTCTTGACTTTAATGTAATTCTTTTATATACTTGAGATTCTAAAATTTAGGGAGAAGTTTGGAATAATGAAAATTCTATTGATCATTCTTGCAGTTATCTTTTCAGTAGTGGTTGAAATCACGGCTCAGTTTGATATTCCTTTTCCTGAAGTAGCCGAGGGGAGGTATACTATTACCGATACAGTTTATATGTCTGTTGAAGGTGAAGATATTAATCCTGGAACCAGAGATCAGCCTGTAAGAAGTTTCTCCCAGGCAATGGCGATTTTACCCTGGGGTACACCCGAAATAAATGGAGGACATACATTCGGACTTATTAGGATGCTTCCCGGATTTTATGAAACCACTAATGGATTTCACCAAAGCAATAGCCAATGGGAAAAAGACGGTCTATTTAAAAATATCAGCATAGAGGGAATAGGTGAAGTGATAATTGGTGGTACTCGAGAAAGTTTTGCAGAAAATCATCTTCTCAGGCTCAGGGGCGATCACATATTCATTCGCAACATAAAGCTCCAGTTTACTACCGGCACCGGACTACTGCTGAACAGGACTCCCAGAGGGCAGAATAATGTGCTAATTGAAAATGTGAGAGTAGATAGCGTTGGGATTTTCTCTATTCTAGTGGTTGGTGTGGATACCATCTTAGTGAGGAATACGGTTTCGCGACATGCCAGCAGACCAGGGAATGACAGCCTTACTACTCCCTGTCAATGGCCAAGCGGAATCAAATTCCTAGACTGTCGGTTTGCTACTATTTACGACAGTGAAATTGCGCATACCCGTGGTGAAGGACTGAATTTTCACAATTCAGTTTACTGTCAGGCGTATAGAAATATTCTCAGAGATAACAATCTGAATTTTTATAACGATAACTCTTCCAAACTTCAGGTCTTTAACAATTTGATTTACAATCATCCGGAAACAGATTTAAATTTCTTCAGAGGTTGCCCGGCAGATACACTTCCTGTTTGGTCGGGTAGAGGTATCTTGATTGCCAACGAGGGTGCTTGTACAGATGGGTTTTGGCCGTCCTTTCAAAATTGTGAAACCCGTTGTGTAGGCGCTCCAAGGACCTATCCCAATGTGGATAGTATGTTTGTCTACAATAATATTATGTTGAATACGGGTAGGGCAATCTCCTTTTGGGAAGGAGTAACTGACATTCTGGGGCATAACTGCATTAGAAATGTATTTATCTTCAATAATACAATTGTTGGAGCAATGGGTATGCCTGATGCAGGAAGCACTGGCTTAGTCAATCTATTTTTTCCCAGTTTTAATATCCTTAACAATGGTAATCACGCCAGATTGGAGAATGTCCGGATATTCAACAACATATTTTCTTATGAGGCCGAGCAATGGGACAATCTCCTGCCTTATAGAGAAAATTTTCATCCCTTGCACCCCACTCCAGATGCAGTGAATATGTACAATAATTTATGGATAAGGGAACATGATTGGTTTGGTCAGGGTGATGAACTCAGATCTTCAATGCCCGGGTTTATTCATCCGGGGGACGACCTCCAAATCCTGTTGACACCTTGCGAAGAAAATTATTTCTGGGTAAAGGCGGCTGATATTCCTTTTGATTTTGTTGCTGATGATTATTATGGAAATAATAGGAGAAACGACGAGAGCAATGTTGGGGCTATAGAATACCTCAAATCCTGTCATGTGGTCGCAACCGAGGAAACTAGGGAGTCCGGAAGCTTTGTCCTTTTTCCTAATCCTGGCAGCAACTTGATTTATTTGAAAAACAGAGCTGGTTTTGTTGATAACTATTACGAGCTTATTGATGTAAGTGGAAGGGTTCAAATCAGCGGTCACCTAAGAGGGGTCAGCCAGCAGATTGATATTTCAGGACTTTCACCAGGCTATTACCTGATGAGAATTCATGACCGCCCTTTTGTCCACTTGCCACTCATAAAGTATTAAGGCCTTAAAGTCGTCATTCAGCTCAAACAGATTAATTACCTTTACATTTTGTTTTTATCTGCATTTTTCAGAAGGATATCTCTTATGATCATTGCTGGTAAAGCTGATCTATGCTTAATTCATATGGAAAAGACTCTGCCGAAAAAAATTTATTTCGCTGTTACCAATGATCTGTCTATGGATCAACGAATGCACCGGATTTGCTCTTCTTTGGGAGAGGCTGGACTTGCGGTTACCATAGTTGGCAGAGTACAAAAAGGTTCACTTCCAGCCTTGGTAGGTAAATACCAAACTCATAGGTTGCAGTGCTTTTTTAACAGGGGTCCTTTGTTTTATGCAGAGATGCAGTGCAGGCTTTTTTTCTTTTTTCTATTCAAAAAAAAGCCGGATGTCTATGGTGCTGTTGACACTGACACCCTTGCAGCTATGTGGTTGTTGTCAAAGGTAAAATCTAAACTCCTTTTGTACGATGCCCACGAGATTTTTGATCAGGTGCCTGAGTTGCTAAAGAAGCCATGGGTAAGAAAAATCTGGAGGACTATCGAAAGAATTTGTTTGCCATCCGCTAAATATTGCTGGACGGTTAATCAATCTTTAGCGGATTATTTTTCCAAAGTTTACGCTAAAAAATTCACGGTAATTAGAAACGTACCTGAATTTTTCCAAAGTCAGCCAAGGGAAAAAGTTGAAAAGGGATTGATTTTGTATCAGGGAAAAGTCAATAAAGGGAGGGGAATTGAGCAGGCTCTAGATGCCATTAAATTGCTGCCCCATTGTCGATTAGTTGTGGCCGGAGGGGGAGATTTATTGAAAGCTATGAGACAAAAAGCTAAGAAGGAAGGCATAGAGAACGTGATTTTTACCGGACCTCAAAGTCCCGATCAACTCAAGGAGTGGACCGCTAAAGCCTGGATTGGACTCAACTTGCTGGAAAGTGAGAGTGCTAACTACTACTATTCGCTGGCCAATAAGTTTTTTGATTATATGGCACATGGAGTCCCTTCCCTCAGCATGGATTTTCCGGAGTACAGGCGAATTAATGAGGAGTTCTTTTTTTCAGTCCTCATTGCGGATCTTCAACCTGGTGTAATCGCTCAATCTATTAAGAATCTATTGGATGACGAACTACTCTACCAACAGCTTTCCCAAAATGCTACAACTGCCTTTAGTCATCTCAATTGGCAAAATGAATCGCGAAAGTTATTAGAGGATTTGAATTCATAAATGTTGTGAGTATAATTTTTGCAGGTTTTATATATTTATCCTGCCTAATCTATTTGTTTTTATTGAAATCAATATATCTTTGATCAGTGCTTTGTCTTAAGATTTGATGTGTTTACAACATTAAGCACAAATTTTATCTTCTAGTTGACAGTCAACTAAATTCCTTTTGCTATGAAAAACTTTTACCTATTATTCTTTTGTTTCGCTATGTTTTTCTTTTCTTTTGATGTGTATTCGCAGGAATGGAAGAGGCTAGTCGATGTTGGTGATGCTATCCCTGAAAATATTGAATTAGAAGATGTCCACTTTATTAATGATAGCATTGGTTGGGTTGTTGGTTGGGATGAAGACTTTGAAGGTAGAATATTTTCTTCGAATGATGGCGGATTAAGTTGGACTTTACAAAGCTCTGAAACTGTAGGTCCTTTGGTTTCAGTTTTTTTTGTAAATGAAAACTCGGGTTGGACTGTAAGTTCTTATGGAGAAATTTTATCAACTAATAATGGTGGTGCAAGTTGGTCCCCGCAAATCTCAGGATCGGGAACAGTATTAGGGTCGGTATATTTTATAGATGTAAATATTGGTTGGATTGTCGGGAACAATGGCTTGATCTTGTGGACTGAGGATGGTGGGATTAATTGGTTCCCTCAAAACTCAGGGTCTAATTTGGAATTACTTTCGATTTATTTTGCAAATAATCAAACGGGTTGGATAGTGGGAAGTTTTGGCGAGATTTTGAAAACCGAAGACGGAGGCCAAAATTGGGTAAATCAAACGTCCGGAACCTCAGATTGGTTGGAGTCCGTATTCTTTATCGATTCGAACACCGGTTGGACTGTCGGTTGGAATGGTACAATTTTATTTACTGAAGACGGGGGCCAAAATTGGGTAAATCAAAGTTCGGGGACTACAAATTGGTTGGAATCGGTCTTCTTTATTGACTCGAACACGGGCTGGGCTGTTGGCAGTAGGGGAGTAATATTGCATACTGAGAATAGTGGGCAGAATTGGACTTTACAGAGCTCAGAGACCACAAATCGTTTGACTTCTGTATGCTTTACGGATGATATTAATGGATGGGTTGTGGGTGAAAAAGGTGAAGTGCTGCTATATCTTCCTTCAGACTGTCTAGATGGGACACTGAATTTACTATCCCCTGCTGACACCGAAAATCAGACAGTGATTATCAATACACCAATACAAGAAATTAGATATGAAATAGGAGGTGGTGCAACAGGTGCAGAAGCAAGCGGATTGCCGCCCGGCGTGGAGGGGATCTTTTATCCTGATGGGATATTTATCATACGTGGGTCTCCCACTGTAGCTGACACTTTTCATTTTTCGGTAACTACAACAGGGGCTGATGATGACTGTTCAGAAGCAACCGCTACCGGAACCATTATTGTAAATCAAGCTGTTTCTGTCAATGATGCTGAAATAGATAATTTTAGACTGTATCAAAACCGACCGAATCCCTTTAGAAACGAAACTACTTTCGGCTTTGAATTACCGGAACCTGCGAATGTTACATTCAGGATATTTGATAGTAGTGGGCGTTTGTTGGATATTATGAATCATGATTTCATTGATGGATACAATGAACTTAAACTAACGGGATTCTATCCCACCGGCTTGTATTTCTTTGAAATGACCACACGCTTTGGAGTCCTACGAACTAAAATGCTGGTAAAATAGTTACTGGCTACTGGCATGTAGCTGGCGACTTTTGGCTTTTTCAGAGCGAGAAGTCCGCATCCCCAAAAGAGGTCTACCCAAATTGTAGATAAATACTAATGGTGTCAATTCTGGAAAATTCTAACAACTTTCAATTTTGTCAAGCCACTCCATTTCATTCCGTGTTCTTACGAGACAGGCTTTTAACTTAAAGGTCAACGGTCAAAAATTGATACTTACGAAAGATCTCGAATGTGTCCTGCTTGCTAATAATCTGGAGCAACCAGCCACAAACTATTCCTTTATCCCCGCCAGATCCAACAAAAATGAGTAAATCATAGCCGTTTCTCTATGCCTTTGGAATCTTCCTGCAGCTCCGGAATGGCCCGTGGACATATTGGTGTATAGCAATAGTGGATTATCATCTGTTTTCATTTCCCGCAATTTGGCTACCCACTTGGCAGGCTCCCAGTATTGTACTTGAGAATCATGCAAACCGGTAGTCACCAGCATGGCGGGATAGTCCTTTACTTCCACATTGTCGTATGGAGAATAACTTTTGATGTAGAAATAATACTCCTCATCATTGGGATTGCCCCACTCATCGTATTCCATAGTGGTAAGTGGAATGGATTCATCTAACATGGTGGTTACTACATCTACGAAAGGTACCTGTGCAAGAACCCCTGTGAACAATTCCGGTGCGAGATTAATGACTGCACCCATTAGCAAACCACCTGCACTACCTCCCTGAGCATACAAACGGTTGGGGTCGGCATATTCATTGTCTACAAGATATTGACCTACATCTATGAAATCGTAAAATGTATTTTTCTTGTTGAGTAACTTTCCGTCTTCGTACCACTGACGACCCATTTCCTCGCCGCCGCGAATGTGTGCGATTGCATAAACAAAGCCCCTATCTAGCAAACTCAATCTGATAGAACTAAAAAAGGGCTCCATGCTGTAGCCATAAGAACCATAAGCGTAAAGCAATAATGGACTGGTACCATCCAGAGGTGTATCCTTATGGTATACCATGGAGACCGGAACTTCAACGCCATCCCTTACGACTACCATTTTTCTCTTGGATATGTAATTGTCAGGGTCAAAATCGCCCACCACCTCTTGTTGCTTTAACAGTGTTAACTCTTTCGTTTTCATGTTGTAGTCGTAAGTGGAATTTGGTGTAGTCAAACTGGAGTAGCCCAAACGAACTAAGTCTGTATCAAAAACTCTGTTGACAGAAGGATAAACCACATAAGCTTCATCGTCGAATTCTATGTAGTGTTCTTCACCTTCCCATTCCATAACCCGCATACGGGTAAGACCTTTTATCCTTTCTTGTACCACCAGATAATCACTAAATAACTCCATATTTTCCACTAAAACATCCTCTCTGTGTGGGATAAAATCTTTCCAGTTTTCCTTGCTCGTTTGGTCTTCCGGTGTGACCATGATTTTGAAGTTCTTGGCATTCAGGTTGGTGCGGATGTAAAACTTGTCTTCGATGTGGGCAATCGAGTATTCCAAGTTGTTTTCGCGATCTCTCGCCTGAAATAATTTTGGTTCAGCTAAGGGGTCAGCAGCCGGGATTAGTCGATAGTCCTGCGTCATGGTTGAATACGAGCCTATGACGATATATTTATCAGACTTAGTTTTGTAAGCAAAAGTAGTAAAAGTATCATCCACTTCCTCATAAATTACCTGATCATCCTCAGCTTCCCCTCCCAATTCATGACGAGCGATTTTATAAGATCTCAGCGTTTCCATATCTCTCAGGGTATAGAACAAGTGCCTTGAATCAGCACTCCAGACTGCGCCCCCTGTAGTCTGTGGTATCTGAACAGGGTAAATCTCCCCACTTTCGAGGTTTTTTATTCTGACCGTAAAAATTCTTCTACTAAGGGTGTCTTCACCAAACGCTAAAAGCTTGTTATCTGGACTAACCGAGAGGCCGGTTACATTGTAGTAATCATATGCTTCTGCAAGTTCATTTACATTCAGGATAACCTCCTCAGCTGCATCCATTGACTCTTTTTTTCGGCAGTAAATGGGGTGTTCTTTTCCTGACTCATAACGGGTGTAATAATAATATCCATTTGAAAAGTAAGGAACACTCTCATCATCCTGTTTGATTCTTCCGACAATCTCCTCATACAACTTATCCTGAAGGTCTTTGGTGTGTGCCATGGCCTGCTCTAAATACTCATTCTCTGCATTGAGGTAGTCGATTACTTTTTGATTTTCTCTATCATTCAGCCAATAGTAGTTGTCCAATCTCACATCTCCATGCATCACATGTTCAACCGGTTTTTTCTCAGCTACAGCAGCTTCCAGTTGCAATACTTTTTTTTCTATACTCATTGTAGGTTGTTTTTCTTTTTCTGTACAGGAAAAAATCAAAAAAATAAGGGCACATATTGCCATAAATCGGGTAAACAGTTTGTTTTTTGTTTTCATAGTTTTTATTCATTGACCGCAGGGCGATAAAAGTTAGCTCGTTTTAAATCCATCACAACTTAACTATCACTGCAATTCTTTAATTTAGAACTCAAAATAGGTTTAATCTGTTTTTTTTGATTTTTCTTTCCTGCATTAAAAATTCCCACAAAATTAACCGAACTAAAATAATTTGGCTTCTTTTTATAGATATCTTTTGCCTGAAATTTGAGGAAAAACTTGCCTTCAATGCATTTGGTGGGTTTGAAGTTAAAGGATGTTAGGTCCTTTTCCGTTAAATGTCAAATAAAAATCAAACATCTTTTTTATGTTAAAATCAAAGAATCAAAATACTTCAATAATAAAAATATTTGTTATTCAATTGGTTGTTACTCTATATCCAAAATATCATGGCAGAAAAAATACATCTCAATATTTACAGACTAAAAACTCCATTTCGAGTAGTATTCTTTTTTTTTATTTTGCTTTTTTCGTTCTTTGCTTCAGCAAATACAAGCCAGGCGCAGGAGCTAGATCCCATTGAGCTCGAAGCCAAGCATTTAATGTCTGACTCTGTTGGGCTAATTTATGACTTGCCACATAGTCATGAGGAAACTGAAAGACAATTATACTACAGTGGTCTCATAAAACAAGTCGTTGGCAAAAGTACTCAAGGAAAGGAGATTAAAGTTTCTGTTTTTGATTATCTCTTTTTTTTACAGAGTAAAATCTCAGAAAGCAGAGACGTTTCGGTAGAGTCAAACACCGGATCTTTCCTGTTAAAAGATTTAGGTGTTCAGAAAAATTTGAAGAATGAAGAACTCCGAAATTCAAGTATTGTCCGCGATAAGAATGACGGAATTATTAAAATTTACGTTAATTTGGAATAACAGTAGAAGGAATTTAAGAGAGAAAATTCAGATAGATTTTTTAGTTCTTGAAATTACAGCATCTTTCAAACCCCTTTAAATTTTGTTTTTTAATAGCATATCACAAGCGTCCAAAATAAAGAGAAAGAACTTTGTTTTTCTTTTGCAAGAGAGTTTTATCTTGTATGGACAAAAGAAAACGGCCTTTAAGGATTTAGCGTTAAGAAAAATTGCTTACTCATCGTCAAAAAATTTGGGACTGTCTGAAGGTCTCCTTATGCTAAGCAACGCAACCTCCCGAGACTTACGCGGAAGTTTAAAGGAGAATGGAAACTGATTTGTTGAACCAAAAGTAAAAAAGAATTATGCCCTTAATATTAAAGAGGAGAACTTCTATAGACTGAGTTTGCTAAATTTTAGATGAGGAAGTGATTTTTTAGCTAAATACTTAACAGCCTTGACTTTTTGTTACTTTTTGTGCGCTGTGCTGAGTTATTGCCGAAGTGTCAAGACAAAAAGTAAAAAAGAATAATAATGAAATAAGACCTTAAGAACGAACTTCTAAAAATTTAAAGGAGTTAGGTTTTAAATGTCATCAGAATCATTGAAAATTACTTGATAAATAGTGTAAGCATCTTGGGATTAAATTTATTTTGGACAGGTA
>RECS01000161.1 GCA_007693915.1 Saprospirales bacterium
AGTGGATTATGTTGAATGCTGGGTCACTGAGTTTAAAGAGAGATTTTGTGAAAATCCCAATTTTCTATCAGAAATAAATGAAGAGTTTGATGAGAAAATGTTTGATTCAATTGGTATATTCTGTACTTGTGCTGAAAATTATAATATTCATCTTTGGAATCAATTTGCAGATGGTGGAAGAGGATTTTGTGTTGGATTCGCCACAAAAAAATTATTAGAAAATAAACAGATATTTGGAACATGTGGACCAGTAAATTATTACTCTCCCGATAATAAGCCTATCATATCTAATTTATCATTTTCAATGGAGGAGAGACTTATAAAAATCCTGCTTCGAATAAATTCAATTCCAATAGAATATAGCGATGAAAAAGAATACAGGATTAGCAAAAGTAATTGCTCTGAAAGAAAAATTGTTCTGGATCCATCTTATTACAAAGAAATTATTTTAGGACCATGCATTGATCCAAATCATGAGGCTGAGATAAGAGAAATCGCTCAATGTATGCTTCCTAATGTTCCAATATTAAGAGCAAAGTATAATCTTCAATTTAATTTTATATGGATTGAATAATATTTTGACAAAATGTTAGAAAAGTATTATAATGGTCATTTTTCCCTATCTTCACCCCTAAAAACAACCGCTATCCATGATTGATACTCTCATCAAACAGATTTCCAATTCCAAATTGCAGTCCTTTTTTCAACAGAAGATATCCAGTTTCCGACCGGAGCTCACTGACTTGACATGGATAATACCTGAAAATGGATATGAAGATTTTAGTGAATTGATGAAATTGGGTGAGGCGGAATACCCCAATTCCGAAGAGTTGTTGGTGTTTAGTTGCCATTACAATGGAGAACTTACGGAGAGAAGCTCTAAAAAGAAACAGTTTGAGCTTGCCAAACGGGTATTGAAAGAGGATTTTAAGGATGGAGCCATCTTTGTATTCTATGGAACTGAAGGAAAATTCCGGTTTAGTTTTATTCGTAAAAACTATGGAGATCAGGAGGCTAAACTTACCCCTTGGAGGAGATTTACTTATTATGTCGATCCGGACAAAAACAATAAAACTTTTGTAAAACGTATAGGAAAACTGAAGTTCGGTTCTTTAGATGAGATTCAGGATGCCTTTAGCGTAGAGCCACTTTCGAAAAGCTTTTACAAGGAGTTGAGTCATTGGTATTTTTATTCTCTTACTCAGGTTAAATTTCCAAATGATCAGAATCAAGACCTACAGACTCTCCATACCAATGCCATGATTCGCTTAATTACCCGTATCATGTTCGTCTGGTTTATGAAGCAAAAAGGTCTGGTTCCAGACGAGTTTTTTTCTAAAAAGCATTTGGACGAGATGCTAAACTACAAGGACAAAACGGGTAGTACTTATTACAAAGCCATATTGCAAAATTTGTTTTTTGCAACGCTCAATACGCCCAGAGAAAAGGGCAGAATTTTTGTCAACAGACAGTATGGGATTCAGAATTTTTACCGATACAAGAGATTCATCAAAGACCCTGATTCCTTCCTAAATTTAATGGATAAAGTCCCTTTTCTCAATGGTGGTCTCTTTGAAAATCTGGATGTTGTAAATCCGGAGGAGCAAAAGGAACTTAGAATTGATTGCTTTTCTGACAGGCGAGACAATGAAGAAAGACTTTGCGTGCCGGATCACCTGTTTTTTGGTGAATGTGAAGCTGATATCAGTTCCTATCTCGGGAAAAAAGCGAATAAAGTTAGTATTACAGGATTGATTGATCTGCTGTATCGCTACGACTTTACTATAGATGAAAATACTCCATTTGATCAGGAGGTAGCTCTCGATCCGGAAATGCTTGGATTGGTTTTTGAAAACTTATTGGCAAGTTTTAATCCTGAGACAGAGCAGGCTGCAAGAAAAGAGTCCGGTTCGTTTTATACTCCCCGGGTGATTGTAGATTATATGGTGGAAGAAACGCTAATTGCTGCTACACAGCAAAAAACCGGGCTGGCCGCCTTGAAATTAAAACTCCTTATCAAAGACAATAATGAACAACCCTTTGAAAGCTTAGAAGAAAAAGAAAAAATTGTAAAAGCTCTAAGTGAACTAAGAGTCATTGACCCCGCTTGTGGTTCGGGTGCTTTTCCAATGGGTGCATTACAAAAGATGGTTCATGTGCTTTCAATGGTAGATCCTGAGAATGAATTATGGGAAGAAAGACAAAGGGAAATAGCCATCTTTGAAACTGCTGCTGCATATAAAATCGGTAATCACGAGGAGAGGAAATTAAGGCTCAATAGTATTGAACGTGCCTTTGAAAATTCTTTGAACGATCCGGATTATGCCAGAAAACTTTTTCTCATAGAGAATTGCCTCTATGGAGTGGATATTCAACCCATTGCACTACAGATATCCAAGCTTCGGTTTTTTATTTCTCTGCTGGTGGATCAGAAAATAGACTTGCAGGACTCAAATTATGGGGTACTTCCACTTCCCAATCTGGAAACCAAATTCGTAGCAGCCAATTCTCTCATTCATATTCCTGGGTTTGAAGAAAGAGCGAGAGGGCTGATTCGATCTCCAAAGATGTTTGAATTGGAGGATCAGCTGAATGAGATTAGAAAAAGTCTATTTAATGCGAGAACGACTGTCACTAAAGAAAAGCAGCGAAAAAAGCATCTGCAAATCCAGAATGATATTGCTGATGAATTGATCTTTCTGGGATACCCTAACCAATTGGCTGAGGCCATAAAGGAATGGAAAGCTTTTAATGCCAATTATTGTTCTGACTGGTTCGATCCGGATTGGATGTTTGGAGTGGAAGGATTTGATGTAGTAATTGGAAATCCGCCTTATATACAGCTCCAGAAAGCTCTACCCGGTGAAGATAAGATAAAGTATGCTGATCTGTACAAAAATGAGGGTTACCAAACTTTTGAACGAACAGGCGATATTTACGCACTCTTTTATGAAAGAGGAGTGCAGTTGTTGAATGATAGGGGCTATCTTTGTTTTATAACCTCCAATAAGTGGATGAGGGCGAAATATGGCAAATCACTCCGACAATTCCTAACAAAAGTAAATCCACGGATATTAATTGACCTGGGACCGGGAATTTTTGAAGCGGCAACCGTGGATACTAATATTCTGTTGTTGGAAAACACAAGAGTTAGACAGCACTCCATGAAAACCCTCAATCTTGCTTCACAAACCCAGATCTCTGCCATTGATGAAAAAGATTGGGTCGTTTTAAATGACTTATCCAATGAAAGTTGGATCATTCTGGAACCGGAAGAACTGACCATTAAAGAAAAAATTGAACGACTCGGGACTCCCTTAAAAGAATGGGACGTGCAAATCAATAGGGGAATTCTAACCGGCTATAACCCAGCTTTTATCATCGATGGCAAAAAAAAGGACGAGCTGATTGCAGAAGATCCCAAAAGTGCGGAGATTCTCAAACCTATTTTACGAGGCAGGGATATAAAGCGATACAGGGCAGAGTTTGCGGATTTGTGGTTGATAGCTGCTCACAATGGTTATAGAAAAGAGGATGGTACAGTAGTGTCACCTATCAATATTAAAAATTATCCTGCTATAAAAAATTGGTTGGATTCCCATTGGGTAAAAATACAGAAGCGGTATGATAAAGGTAATACACCTTATAATTTGAGAAATTGTGCCTAT
>RECS01000160.1 GCA_007693915.1 Saprospirales bacterium
CCTGATCAAAGGCATTTTTTAGAAGTCCTCTCCGAGACCTTCTAAAAACCAGATGTGTGAAGCTAATTTTCTTACAAGGATTCAGAAAATCTTAACGCTTCACACATCTATATGCTGGTGATCAGGGGGTTGTTCTTAAACTGAATCTAAAATCGAAACAACAAAAAACTTGTTCCTCTGAATCATTTGCTCAGGTTTTTCCAATCAAGGGGATTCTTTTTCGAAATACCTAATTTTCTGGCTTAAATATTTGATTTTGAGAGCCTATTTTTGTCTGTTAAATTTATTTTGGACGGCTGTGAGAAATAATAAATGACAAATGATAATAAATAATGGACGCCCTTTACACCTTACACCTTCAACTTTCAAACTTTCAAACTTTCAAACTTTCAACTTTAAAACTCAAAGATATCACTCTCTAATCACCATCACTTTTTCAACTGCCATACCATGTTCGGAAAGTAGCGTAATAAAGTAAGTACCTGAGCTAAGGCGGTCGAGATGGAAAAACCTGTTTAAATTAAGATGAACGGGGCCTGAATCCACATGACCTAAAACCGCCTGATCAACAGTTCTACCGTTAATATCCTGAATTCTGATTGCAAGTTCACCCGGGTTTTCAGCATTAAACTTCAATATCAATTGGTTTCCGATATAGGGGTTAGGAAATAATTCTATATCGATATGCTGATATGAGGGGACAAAACCTACTGAAGTGGTTATATCCGGTTTTTCAAGTTGTACTGTCGTATACAACCGATATTCACCTGGAAGCATATTTATAGGAGCATTTACATTGGTCACCTCTATACTGTCTCCGGTAAAGTAATCATACCACCTCCCACCGTGGGGAAAGACAGGATTAATATCCCTTGTTTCCACATCAAAATTGCCGACAATATTGACATTCATATCGTCTCCAAACAACCTGATTCGCTTCCAGAAACGTGCACCAAGATCTAATTCAAAATCTTCCGTTCTGAAAACATCATGCTTTTGCTTAAGGTGAATCAAGGCACTGGTAACTTGAAAAAGGCGCTGTCTTTCAGGCACTTCGAGATACTCCCATGCTGTTGGTTTAATATCGAGTTTACAGTCCTCACTGACTCCTCCGCCGGGGCAATGGAAAATAGAATAATCATATCCAAATTCACCAAATTGCCAGAGCATTTTAGGTCCAGGTATGGTATAGAAAAAAACATTAACCAATTCTTTTCTCTTCAAAGCGGTGGGTAATTCTCTTATATCATAACCATTAGAACCGCTATTCCCAAATTGCAGATTTTCATACATTATTCGCTCTTCATCATGGCTCTCCATATATCCAATCAAATGTGGATCATTAAATCCTCTTTGCTTATATGAAACTCTGTTAAAATTGGAGCCACTATAACTCATACTCGCTTGTTTGTAATTATGGTACATATTGCCCCACAGCAACATCCCATAATCAGAAAGCTCGCGCTCCTCTTCATCTACTGCGAAATGCTCCAATATGATGTAAAAATCCTCATCCACCTCTCGGATTACATCTGCCATCCTTTTCAAAAGCCTTATTCGAGAAGCATCGTAAGCGGACCACTCCCCCACATCCGATGTAAAGTTTTGAGTAAAACCCTTACTCAGGTCAAAGCGATAACCATCTATATTATACTCTTCTATCCAATAGGTCATTATTCGGTCTGCCCAGTATTGAGTAGCTTCACTTTCATGATTAAAATCGTAACCTACATTGAAGGGGTGCCGGGCAGTTACATTTAACCAGGGATTATCGGGTGCTGGCCTGAAATTCTGTGAATCCCAATACAATTGGCACAATGGGGATTGACTGAAAGCGTGGTTTAATACAATATCTACAATAACGGCCATGCCTCTCGCATGTGCTTCATCAACTAATCGTTTCAAATCCTCCGGACGACCGTAAAACTTATCAAGTGCCATATGAAAGGAGGGATTATACCCCCAACTAATGTTACCTTCAAATTCATTAACTGGAAGTAGCTCAATAGCATTAATTCCTAAGCTTTTTAGATAATCTAAACTATCAATAACTACCTGAAAACTCCTTTCCTCAGAAAAATCCCGCACCAGTAGCTCATAAATAACCAGGTCTTCGATGGCGGGTCGCTCAAAATCTGTAATCTGCCATTCATATACCTCTCTCTTTGGGCGAAAAACACCCACTATGCCTTCTGTCTTTCCATGGGGATAGGGCTTTAAACCAGGAAAAGTGGTCTCGGGAATAAACTGATCGTGAACAGGGTCTAAAACCATTTCACTGTAAGGGTCAGCAACCCTTATGGCACCATCCACCAAATACTGAAAAGCGTATTCAGTTATAGAATCCAAACCACTCAACTCAAACCACCAGACATCAGAATCTGAATCAAAGTACAACATGTAATCCAGCAAAACATCCCAGTCATTAAAATCCCCTATCAAAAATATATGTTCTTTATCAGGAGCGTATAAACCGAAAACCACTGTTGAATCGTTTATATGATTAATTCCGTGTAAAAGGGTGTCAGGAAATGCTCTTTGCTCCGGACCTGAGGGTAAAGTAAGTACCAATTGTTCAGCAGAAACAGTGTCGACCTCATCATAAGCCGTGAAACTTAATACATAATTTCCCGCAGCTAAGAATTCATAATCAAATCTCAATTGGGTTCCTGTATCTATAGCAACTAAGGAACCATTAATGGAAAGTTCAATCACAGCATCGCTGGATGCCCCGATAACAACTTCATATTCAGTACCCACCTCAACTATTCCACCAAATGGTGGAGAGGATTCAAAAAATGCAATCAATCCTTCATCTCCTTCAAATACAGGGGTAAAAATATCACCTCCATTTTCAGTTTTACCTTCCCTGCTACCGTCTACATTTCTGAAAACAAAAGCCATCTCTAATATTTGTTCATTTACCGGTACACCGTAAAACGATCTCATGTGGTAGGTAATTTGATGTTTATTGTCACCAATATTGGTCATCCTCACTCTTGGGTCATCAGTCCCCCAATTGCCAACTACATATCTCCACTGCCCGGGATTACTCAAATCGGTAATTACACCTGTGTGTGCATAAACCTGATCTACCCCAACAAGACCGGCATTTCCCTGTGTAGCATCAAATGTAATGGTGACCGTATCATCTGCTGTAGGAAACAATGGTTCAACAGTAATTATCTGAGCATTCAATAAAGAAAAACCATAAATGAGGGGTATAAAAAGTGAAGTGACAATTCGAAATCTAGCGAAAAACATATAGAGAAAATTTAAATCAAACTCTAAGATAATAAGATTTTTCATTACTTAGTGTATTATATACACTTTTTAAAATTCCTACTAGCTTCTGATTCTTTTGAATTAAAAGTAATCCTTAAGAAATAACAGTTGGCATTTTTTTAAATATGTCTTACAACTTTAGTAATTTTGACCTTTTAATTTTAAACAACAGCATGATGAAGTTTCTGTACCTAATTATTTTAACTTTTATCCCTACATTGATCTCGGCTCAACAAACGGATTTGCCTAAATACTTGACAGAATATGAAAAAGAGATTTGGGATGAATATTTGATTGATCTGCAATCAACAGCAAGAACTGCTAATTTGCCGGAGGTTCCCGTTAGGGTTATGGGAGAATGGGAAGAAATTCAGGCTTTATTCATTACGTGGAGATCATATCCAGCAATCCTGACGGAGATAGTCAGGCATGCAGTTGAAGAGGTAACAGTTTACATTATCACCACCAATGAAGCATCTGTAACCAACACTTTAAACAATGCCGGAGTATCCTTAGAAAATGTGGAATTTGTGAATTGGCCTTCCAATAGTGTTTGGATTCGTGATTACGGTCCATGGGCTGTGTATGAAAATGATGTGGAGCAACTTGCCATTTCCGACTATATTTATAACCGTCCGAGACCGAGTGACAATATGGTTCCTTTAAGAGTAGCAGAGCTGTTTGATGTACCCTATTATGCTGCCATTGATGCCCCATATGATTGGGTGCATACCGGTGGAAATAATTTGGTAGATGGATATAAAACCGGCTATTCTTCAAAAATAACACTTGTTGAAAACCCATCAAAAACAGAAGAAGAAATTGACCATATAGCAGGAAGGCTGTTTGGATATGAGCAATACATAAAATTCGAAGAATTGCCATTCGACGCTATCAGTCATTTGGATATGCATATGCGCTTTATCGATGAGGAGACCGTGATTGTCGGAGAGTATCCGGAAGGTGTTGCCGACGGTCCCCAAATTAATGAAAATATAGAGTATCTATTAAACAATCATCAGACTTCATTTGGCAATTCATTTAATATTATCAGAATACCTATGCCACCTGCAGCGGATGGCAGGTATCCCGATCAGGGAGGGCATTACAGAACCTTCACCAATTCCATATTTCTAAATAGAACAATTCTTGTCCCTATTTATGAGGAGCAATACGATACAGTTGGCTTAAGAATTTATAGGGAAGCATTACCAGGCTACAATGTAGTGGGAATAGATTGCAATGCAATGATTGGTAGTTTTGGTGCATTGCACTGCATAACCAAAACTGTAGGAATAGAAGACCCATTGTGGATTGCACACCCACGTGTAAGAGATATATGGTCTGACCAGCACGAATCAGAAGTAACTGCAAAAGTTAAACATAGAGAAGGTATTGAAGAAGTTGTGTTATTCTATCGTTCATCTGCCGACTCCGTATATTCTGAAATCTCAATGACTGCAGAGCCTGAACGAGAAGATTGGTTTGCCGCTCAATTACCAGCATTTGCATATGGGAGTGAGGTACATTATTATATAGAGGCAAGAGCAAATGATGGAAAAGTACAACGCAGACCTATAGTAGCACCTGAAGGATATTTTCAATTCAATGTTCATCAATCAGTCAGTCCTCCGGAAGTTGCATTTAGCAGTAATCGCACTAGCATTTGCCCCGGAGAGTCAGTGCGCTTTCTGGATAGGACAGTAGGAGGTGTAACTGAATTGCAATGGATTTTTGAAGGTGGTATTCCGGAAGAATCTAATCTTCCTAACCCGGAAGTCATTTATACGGAGCCTGGGATTTATCCGGTGAGATTAATTGCTACCAATTCTGTTGGTCAGGAAGAAATAGTTGTTGAACATTACATCACTGTAGAGGGTGGTATTAGGCCGTTTGTTGAAGATTTTAGTCAAGGTATTCAAATGGAAGTTTGGGGCAATAACTCTTCATCTTCTCAAGGGTTTTTGTGGGAAGATTTTGAGAACTCAAACTGCTTTAACAATAATGCCATCCGAGTAGATAACTTTACGAATGATAACAGAGGTATTGTAACAAGCTTAGGAGTCACCTTTGATTTAACTGAGTTTGTGCAACCACGGCTGTACTTCAGTCATGCCTATGCTCCATATGACGATTCATTCTTTGATAGGTTACAAATCATTATCAATGAGTGTGGTTTGGAAACAGAGGTGATTTTTGACCAATCAGGAAGTAATCTGGCTACTGCCGCTGAAACCGGCGACAATGTTTTTATCCCTCAAGATTGCAGTGAATGGAGTAATAATTCAATTGACATTTTCTCTTATGGAGGTAAAGTAATCCAACTGGAATTTAACAATATTGGAGGATGGGGAAATATGCTTTACCTCGATAATATATTCATCAAAGACATGGCGAATGAGAATATTCCCCCTCAGGCTGCTTTTATACAACCGTCAAAGGACACCACAATAACTTCTGACTTTCCCCTATCGCTTGAAATTATTACATCGGCTTTTGACTCCGATGGTTTTATCACTTTAGTAGAGGTAAATGCCGGTGAATTAGGTGAATTTTCATTTGATAGCGAACCTTATATTTTTACTATAGAAATCGACACTTCAGGGATTTATCCACTTACCATTGTAGCTACAGATAATGACGGAGAAAATAGCGGAGATACACAAATTGAATTAATCGTTGATGACTTAGGAGTTTCCGTAATTGACATGAGCGAAGATCGACCCTTTGAAATTTTCCCTAATCCGGGCAAAAATATTATTTATCTGAAGGGTAATCTGCCACAGGGTTGTAGTCAATCTAAAATCTGGATTAAAAATGTAAACGGAGTAACTGTTAAACATATACATGATTTAGATCAGGTAAAAAATGGTTTGATTGTGGACCATTTACCACCTGCTGTATATTTCATGAATATTGAGGTCTGCGGAGATCAATATCAACTTCCTTTCATCATTATTGAATAAAAAACTAAATGTCAATTTATAAAAGAGACGATCATTGGATTCAGGTCTTTGTGACCGGAGGAACTTTTGACAAAGATTATAATTACATTACCGGTGAGCTTTACTTCAAGGATACTCACCTACCGAGTATGTTTGTAAGGGGACGGTCAACTCTTCAAGTTGATATAAAAACCTTGATGTTGGTAGACTCTCTGGAGATCACTGATGCAGACCGAGAAGTTATACTTTTAAATTGCAAGCGTACGAAATCAAATCACATTTTGATTACCCATGGTACTGACAAAATGGTTGACACAGCCCACTTTTTGGCAGATGCAGGTCTGAAAAACAAAACCATTGTCTTAACAGGTGCAATGGTCCCTTATGCTTTCGGAAACTCCTCAGATGGATTCTTCAATTTGGGGAGTGCTATCGCCTTTGCACAATGTAAGAAACCGGGTGTATATATATCCATGAACGGCAGATGCTTTGATTACGATAATGTCAAAAAGAATCTCAAAACCGGTTTTTTTGAAGAGCTGAATTCGGATTCGGAATAATAAGTATAATCTGATAAATTGCTAAACCTTATTAATTCCAAATGATGGAATCAGGTTTTAAATGGATAAAAAGTAATCTGCCATTGCTATTTTATATACTCTTTTTCCAAATAAGATGAAGGACGAAAAATCATCTTACTCAATAAAGACTTTTTCATAATGAAAACCGGCAGAAGTTTTTACCTCCAATATATAAAAACCACTTTGTAATTTAGCCGGAAGCCGATAAAGGAACTCAGTGCCGATTAAATTCTCTTGATTGTCTAGCATTCGACCGTCGAGACCAAATAATCGAATGGCATATAAGTCTGTATGCTGATCAATAGAAATATGGAGGTGATCCTTGGCAGGATTTGGATAAATCTTTATTTCATAATCAATAGGCTCTAATGAGGTTGCACTTACCGGAAACCCACATCCTCCTCTATCCGGTTCGTCTTCAAGACTGTAACCAATAGTAAAGTTTATTCTATACCTGGTTCCAAAATCTCTCGGAATTGATCTGAGACCAGTAAAGATATTCCCGGTTAAAATGCGTCTAAATTCAACAGAACCATTCCCCTGACCCGTTGGCCAGTCGTTCAGACCAAAACCTTGTTCATCCCAAATCTCAAAGAAGTAACAACCCGGCTCCAATTCCAAAGTATCTGAAAACAGCGCATTCGACGAATTGGGAATTCGCTCAAAAATGGCTGAACCATCTTCATTATATATTCCGTATTTAAAATCTTGAGACCTACTGTTGGTACGCATATTGAGCACAAAGAAATCAGGAAATAAAACAGGTAACTCAAAATCGGTAGATTTATAATTATTATATGCCACCTCATCTGCCTGTCCATTCACTTCCATTATTTCAGCAAAGAATAATGGGTTTTCACTGTCCATCTGACTCCAGCGCAAAGCAGGTAATTCTATATCCGCATATTCACCGAACTCTAGTTCACCTGACCAAGTATAAGTACAGCTAAAGCCATCAGGAAACCCATATTCAATTTTTACCTCATTAGAAGTTTCTAAACCATTATTTTTAATTCGGATCACTGGTTGAGCACATATAGGATTAAATCGAGTAAAATCTTCATGCGTTGAAGGCGCTATGATATCCACTAACTCCACATCCCTGACTATGTTTCTTTCACCATAATACACCACCTGGAAAGCAGTGGTATAAACCGGGGTCTGAGTACCTGACCAACTAAAAACTTCTAAATCCAGATCGAAAGTATGTTCCTCACCGGCAACCAACATATCTCCAAGTTCATAAATATGCAGCGGAACCGCTTCACCAGGACACCAATTGGCTCTGTCATAAACCCATGTACCACCTTGCGGGTAAAGGGGATTAAGTCCACAATCATCTTTCCAGATCATTCCCGTTCCTACTTGCTGACCATCAACTTTTAGGAAATACCTTCTTGGACAAAACTCAGCACAAAATACATTGTTGTCAAAAGCGTGACCGGAAGGAAGATATCTCAATCGGGCTTCTCTTGTATCTTCAGGAGTCATCAGGCTAACAGGAGGCGTATGAACATTGTTATAAGTTGCAGCATCTGAGTAATTGTGACTGCCGTGTACAATATTTTTTATCGCAAGTACCTCTCGCTCCGGTACTCCTTCAATAAAGTAAAAATCAATGCTAATTGAGAAACCGGCACTCCAACCGGAATAAAATGCACGAATGGTGGTTTCGTCAGAAAAAAGTTTCACAAAGTCCGTCACATCATAAAGATATCTATGCGTCCAGTTATTATTGAAACCGTTACTACCCACTCTCATAAATCCTCCATAAGGAGTAATTAATCTTCCGAGTTCAAACTCTTCCCCATCATCTGTAAGCAGATGTAGGTTTACTGTATAGTCCCAGTCTGAGCATCCTCCACTTGCACAACCCAATGTTACATGCATCCATACTTTGTGAAAACTTTTATCCTCTATAGGGAATTCAACGGTTTCATCATAGCTTTCAAACCAGACCATATCCACATTTTCATGTGCACGGACGTGGATGGTGTCAGGAGATGCAAACGCTTTTTGAGAAAATACTATTACAACAAAAAACAGACAAAAACACAGGGACTTTTCAATGAAATTCATATCAGACAATTTTGAAAAGCCAAATTACAAACTTTTTTGTTTATCAGCTAAGTCTTAAATCCTTTTTCTTTTTCTACAATATGATTGAAAAAAAATGCTTAGCCAAGGAAAGATTGTTGCTGGAGTACTGGACCGAAACAGTTAATTTCTAGGATCGCGAACATATACTGCATCTTCAAGTATATAAAAGAGGTGATTGATATCATTATCGTTCAACACTAACTTCCCTTTTAACCAGATAATCTCAGAGGTAAACCGAACAGGCTCAGCAGCATAAATTTCCATAACTGTTTCAGGGCCCGCAGCTCCGCAGAAGAAACATTGACTGTAAGGAAAAGCGGAAAAAATAAATTCTTTGTGGTTTCTGTATCCTTCTACCGGGATGATATACCCCCTTACTAACACAGTTTGGTTTTCCAAGGCTTTTATCTCTTCACCAAAAACAGGCATGTCGATTTCAAAGCCAAACATATCATTGTATTGTTTTTCATAACCTAGGGTAGCTAATGTGCGCCAAAGTCCACCATCTTCACCTGGGATTTGAGCAGTACCTTGAAAGCTGATAAGGCCCAAGGTAGAGATTAGCATAAAAGAGATAAGTGAATTAGCAAATCTATTAATCATCAAAATCATTTTTAATTTAACTAAAATCCTATTGATTTATTTTTCAGAAAGGGTTTTTGAAATGTCTGTTCCGGAGGCTATGACAGCAGGTATCAAAGCAGCTACCAAACCAATTACCAAGGCTGCCACTAGTAACCATGCATCACCCTCTACAAAAGAGAACGCTTCAATAGTATAACGGAATCCGGAATCAATGATGCCGGCTACTCCAAACATAGCAAGTTTGCTTAACAAAATACCTATAGCATAACCGAAAAAAGCAATCCAGATTCCTTCTAATATAATGAGACTAAAAATACCCGACCTGGAGGAACCCATTACTCGTATTAAAGCCAACTCATATTTTCGCCCACTTAAGGATTGAAAAAGTGAAATAAAAATACTGATTCCTGATACTATAGCAATTATCCAGCCCAATAATTGAATGATTTCTATTCCTGATCCCATCATATCATATAAACGATTGATTTCGATAGCAGGAGAAGCAGCTTGCATATTGGTATTTTGATTAATTTGACGAGCAAGGTTTAAGGTTTGAATATTCCTCCCTCTGTACTTAAGTAACAATGCGGTAATGTCTTCACCATGATGCTCCATGATGAATTCAATACTGTTGGATCCTTTGCGATCCTCAGCTGAATGACCTATTTCATGATGGTGCCCACATCCCGGCCCGTGTACATGACCATTGTCGTCTCCATGAGCATGATGGTGATCATTATGACTGTGAGCATGCCCATGATGGTTATCTTCATGGTCATGACTGTGATTGTGCTCATGCTGATGTTCTTCATTATGATCATGGTCGTGATGGTGATCCTGTTCGTGCTCGTGTGAATGACTATGGTCATGATCGTGTTCCTCCCCATGTTCATGATCATGGCTATGATCGTGGTCGTGATGCACCATCCAAACAGTAGCGGTATTAACTAAAATCAATTGATCTATTACTGTTCCTGTTGGCTGTAAAATTCCTTTTACAACATAAGGTGGCATGTAGTCGTGGACATGCATATCGTCGTCCTTATTCAGACCGTGTACACCGTGAAATTCATGCCCAAGTCCTATATTCAACCTTTGAGCTACCTCTGCACCAATGGTGGCTTCAAAATCATATTCCCATACTTTGCCTTCATCTATTTCCGCTTGATACAAATCTACAATTTCAGCAGTAGTACCGACAATTCTAAAACCATTGTAGTTGTCACCGAGAGACAAAGGAATAGCAGTTTCAATCAAAGGATTACCGGGACGCATAAAAGGCGTAGCTTCCTCCACAGATATATTGCCGGTAGGATTATCGATGTGGTACATATTAGATAATACCAACTGCATGGGACTACCTTTTGCTCCCACAACAAGATCAATACCGGCAAGATTGCGGTCAATTTGATTTTGAATTTGTTGATTTAAATTGAGCATTAGGGAAATCAAACCGATTCCCAGGGCAAACAGCAACAGACTCAGTGTAAGACTGAGTGGTCGGTGAAAGAGGTTTTTCAGACTGAGCTTAAATATATTCATCTTAGTTCTAGTTCAAAAGTGTTTTTTTAGAAAAATAATCCATCAACCGCTTATCGTGCGTAACCACAATTAATGCTGATCCATTTTGAGCAGCTAAATCTTCCAATAAATTAATGACATTCTTGCAATTGTCATCATCCAGTGCTGAGGTTGGCTCATCAGCGAGAATTACCGCAGGCCTATTAATCAAAGCCCTGGCAATGGAAAGTCTTTGCTTTTCTCCTGCACTTAATTCACTGGTTTTCTTTTTTAATTTTTCAGCTATACCTAACTGTTCTAAAAGCTCTGTGATTTTACCTGATGAAGTCGGTTGACCCGCCAGTTTTTGAGCAAGCAACAAATTTTCTTCAACATTCAGTGAGGATACAAAGTGAGGCTGCTGGAAGACTAGACCTATATGCTGCCCCCTGAATTTATCAGCTTCACTTCCTGATAGTTTACCAATATCTATTTCATTGACTTTTATGGATCCGCTTTTGGGCTTTAGGAGTCCACCAAGCAAATGAAGTAGTGTAGTTTTACCGGAACCCGAAGGGCCTAAAATAAGGTGCGTTTCTCCCGATCCGCAATCCAGGTCAGGAAAAACCATTTCCGAACTTCCGGGATACTCAAAACTTAAGTCTTTTGTAGATAGCAACATAAAATGAATTTAAAATAGGAATGCACCATTAATGCAAACCTTTTCATGAACGGCAACAAAAGTAATCAAAAAACTGTACTAATAATGCGAAAAGGAAGCCATTTACAATTTCTTTACAATTTTGACAGATTCCTGATTGAATAGAACAAAATACTAAATCTTAAATGAGAGAAAAATCCTTCCATACTCATGTTGCTATTATTGGTGGAGGCCTTGCGGGTTTAAGTTTGGCGTATTTACTGGCTAAAGATGGTATCCCTGTAATGGTAATAGAAAAGGAGGATTATCCTCGACACAAAGTTTGTGGTGAATTCATTTCAAGGGAATCCATGGACTTTATGCTGAGATCCGGTATGGTAAAAACAGAGGATGATTTTCCGTTGATCAATCGTTTTGAATTGGTTTTTTCAAACGGCAACAAGCACAGTTGTGACTTAGATCCGGGCGGAATTGGTATTAGTAGATTTACACTTGATCATAAGATATATCAATTGGCATCAAAAGCCGGTGTAATCATCATTGAGAACGACAAAGCAAATACGATTTCGAAACAAGGAAATGGTGATTTTTTAATCAACTTAAAAAGTGGAACTCAGATAAATTCAAAGGTAGCTGTGGCAGCAGCAGGAAGGCAGTCAACAAGTCTGTACAAAGACACTAAACCAAAGGCGGACAAATTATCCTGGTTTGGTGTAAAGTACCACATTGAATTGCCAATGGATGTAGATCTTATACGCATAATGATGTTCGAAGGAGGATATGCAGGCGTCTCAGCTGTTGAAAATGGTCGTTATTGTTTTTGCTATCTGGCTAAAACAGATCACTTGAAAAAATTTAAGGGCGATATCACTCAATTTGAGAATGTGATGCTACGAAAAAACCCTGAAATTAACAAGCTCCTCAACCAAAGAACAATAATTGAGGGTCCTTTTACTACTTCCGGGTTTCACTTTGGATACAAACAAATGGAGCAGGATGATATATTATTTTGTGGTGATGCAGGAGGTTTTATTCCACCTTTAACAGGTAATGGGATGAGTCTGGCATTCAGAAATGCAGTGAACTTACACCCTTTGTTACTCAAGTATTTCCGTGGAGAAATAAATTGGGAAAAATTGAAATCAGATTACAAGAGATACGGAGAAAGTTACTTAAAAAAAAGAATAACATCAGGGGAGTTTCTTCAAAATTTAGCTTTAGATCCAGGTATTTATATTCAAACGATTTTATCCGGTAGTATGACCCTTTTTCCTTTTTTACTAAAAAAACTGAGCAATAAAGCGACAGGAAAACCATTTTAATGAAATGTGCACAGTTATTTACATACCGAAAGAAGATGGTGGCTACTTGTTGGCAAGCAGCAGGGATGAGCATAAGGACAGACCAAATGCATTGCCACCTAAAACCAAATCTTTATACAATAATGAAATTACCTATCCTGAAGACCCGCTTGGTAAAGGGAGCTGGATAGTGCAATACGGCTCACTAGGGCTGACCATAATGAACGGTGCTTATAAACCGCATAAGAGAAGACTACCCTATCGCTTTAGTCGAGGTTTAATCCCATTTCATTATATCAACTGTAAAGAGCAGTCGGTTGATTTTCTAAGGGACTTTAATGTAATTGGAATTGAACCCTTTACTCTGTTAGCGGTTGATCAAAAAGGAGTGAAAGAGTACAGGTGGGATGAGGATGTTCTCGATTTGCATACATTTGGAAGGGAATCGAGAATATGGGCATCAGCTCCACTCTACGATGATCAAATGCTCAACCAGAGGCGAAACTGGTTTAATAGATTTTTACGAAAGAAACCTGATCCCAGTCCGATGGATGTCCATGATTTTTATTTTAAGTATGGAAATGGCGACAAACATTCCGGATTAATCATCAATAGGGAAAATGGTGTAAAAACAGTAAGTATCAGCTGTATTGAATACCAAAAAGGTGTCCCAAAAATGCACTATTGGAAGTTGTAGGTTTTTAGGTTAGGGGCTTAAGCCGGATTATTCATGAGGATTTATCAGCTCTTAAAGAAACAAACCACATTTTAAGTTTTCCTTTGCCCTTTACCTCAATTTCTTCTCTTTCTTCAAAATCTAAATCCGGTTCATCTTTGATTAATTGATAAGTCGTATCTGAGATATTAACTTTTCCTACCTGACCATGAGTTTCAATTCGACTGGCAGTATTGACAGTATCTCCCCAGATATCATATTGAAATTTTTTCACTCCAACAATTCCAGCCACTACCGGACCTGTATGTATACCAATCCTCATTTCAAATCCACTTTGGTTGTTTAGAAGTAGTTCTGCATTTCTTTTTTTCAAAAATTCCTGCATTTCTATCGCAGCAAAAACAATATTACTGACTATGGTTTTAGATTGGGTTTCCAAACCGCTTGCAGCCATATAAGAATCACCAATAGTCTTGATTTTTTCAACTTTGTATTTTTCAATAATATGATCAAAAGCGACAAAGCAGGTATTGACCTCATGAACTAATTCCTTCGCTGATAATTGTGTCGATGTTGTAGTAAAGTCTTTAAAGTCTGTAAATAGTACACTTACTTTAGTGTAGTCTTTTGCTTCACAAAAACCCTTTTCTTTTAGTTCCGTTGCCACCTCATGCGGTAATATGTTATATAGCAGGTCATCTGTTTTCTCTTTTTCTATTTTGAACTTAAGTTTTTCTTTTTGAATGCTGTTGATTTTATCAAAAAGTCCGTAGAATAGTGTTCCGGAAAATGCTATAGCACCCCATTGAAAACTATTATTAGTAAAATTAGTCTGTTGTATAATGCCAAGTAATCCAGACACAAAAGTTAAGGAACCAAGGAACAACAACATCATTGAATAAAGTAAAATTTTACCCTCTTTTTGTCTTTTTAGAGATAAGGTGACGATGGGAACAAAGGAAACAATAATGTAAAAAAGTAATAAAGAATTATGAATATTGCTACCTAAAAATGAGCTGTTGGATAATATATAATAATGAAAAATTCCAAATAAGCCAATAAAAATGGTTATGTAAAAGAAGAATTGATTGAATTTATACATTGCTGATTTTAAATTCAAATATTGAGAGATAAAAAGATATAAAAACAGCAATATACCAGATGTAAATAATTTATTTCCTAATCTGGGATTCTCAGATCGTGGGAAGAAAACAAATAGGTCCAAGATTCTCTCCAAATCAAGAAAATAAAGCGCTATAAATAGCATAAGGATGGAATAATAAAGAAAAATTCTTTCTCTAAAAGAGAAAAACATTACCAAACTGAATAAAGAAAATAAAATGAGAAAAGAAAGCATAAACATTTTTCCCAAATGATGGTAAAATAAATTACTATAATCTAGATAGAAGTCCTCAAAAATAAAAATTCGAAATAGGCTCCATTCTATAGAATTAGTACGATCAATGTGGTACTCATTCGGACTTACTCTTATAAAAAAAGTGATGGTTTCTGACGGATATAAATCAAAATTATATAAACTTCTACGCGATGGTACTCTTTTTTCTTTTGGATGAATATTATAACCGGTTTTTATTTCATAGCTAATAACATTATTTTTAATACTATAGATCTCAACGGTATCGTATAATAGAGCTGCACCAATATAATCGCTTCTCTTTTCATCCGTATCATTGGTTAAGTCAAACTTCAACCAAAATGAACTAAATTCCCTCAAATAAGACGGAACATTATTCAAAGTATAGAAAACAGAATCAGGCAATAAAATTATATCCTCTATTGAAAGAGAAGGATCATTATGAGGGTAAACTGCAATAAAATCCTCAAGCATTAATCCATCCTCAAAGTGCTGGGAATAAAGAAATCGATTTTCTTCCTGAGACCACATAGCGCATATAGTGGTCGGGTTAAAAAGACATAAAATTACGATCAGGACAAAAAGTATTTGGGACTTGATATTTTTAGCCTTGATATTGAGAAAATTAGAAGGTCTCATGGAAAAGGATTTTTTAGAACTACAAAAATATAAAATTAAATTACAAAAATCCTTTTGGGTAATAATAATTAATTTTAAATAAAAATTGATAGATTCCAAAAAGCTGAATCTTTATTAATTTCAATACAGGCTACTCTTTTTTGGATAAGAAAATGGTGTGCATTGTAGAAGTCTTAAATAGACTCCATGACAAGCTATGCTTTGGCTAGGCATAAAAATCAAACGAATCAATTATTATCCTACTAAAATGGCTTTTTTAATAAACTGAATTTTTAAGGTATTGAGACTAAAATGGAAGATCCTTATTTACTTCTTGTATTTTGACAATTTCCTCTTGGCTAAGCCATTTCGTAACCTCATCGATCATAATTCCATTTTCGAAGGTCAAAATTTTTTGTCCTTCATAAACAGAGAGGTAACCTCCATGTACATATTTTACACACTCCCCCATTGGTATCTTAATTTTTCCCGTAAACCATTTAGCAAAGACAAATTCTTCACCTGGGAATAAATAGTCGATGTCAACTTTTACGTAATCTAAAATATGAGCTTCCCATTTGATCAGGAAAAGTTTCTTATTGTCTATAGCCCATGTTGCAATATATCCTCTCCAACAGGCTGAATTAGTAGGAACTAATTTATGTGGCAATTCTGTTTCCTTAAGATAACTCTCCAAAGGTTCGCACTGTAAGTGGTGTCTTTCATTTTCGTAGATTAAAATATCGCTAACTTGTGCAGTCATGGTTTAGAATTTAATGATTAGGGCTTTTCTAAGCAATTAGTAGCTGAAGACAAATTTACATCTTAGCTGCATATTATTACTTAGAAAGATCGGGTTTCAAGATTCAAACCGCGAAGCGGTGATATAATAATGTCTGAATACGATCTGTCTGTGGTTAGTGATGAGAAAAAAATGCACCGCAGAGTGGCAAAGAACGCAGAGTTTGCAAGAGTTTACCACGCCAAGGCGTGGCAGAGAAAAA
>RECS01000088.1 GCA_007693915.1 Saprospirales bacterium
TGTCAGTAATGAGGTAAAAATTTTGCACCGCAGAGGGACAGAGAACGCTGAGTTTGCCACGCCAAGGCGTGGCAGAGAAAAATTGTAAAAGCTCAGCCACCTCTTGGTGTAATAAACTTCTGGCCTTTTTTTAAGATTTCTATTTCTGATTGAACTTCCCTCAATTGCCTTTTTAGTTGTTTTATTTGCCTTTTGTCTTTATTGATCAATTCTTTTTCTTGATCCGGAAAGGCTTCCTCTGCCTCCCTAATATATTTACTTCTCCAGTAATAAATAGTATTCGCAGAAACATTAAATCGCTCAGCTAGACCAACAACTGACTGATCCTCGTTCAGGCTCAACTTGACAATTTCAAGTTTCTGCTCTTTGTTGTATTTTCTTCGGATGTTTGACATAAGTTTAAAGTTAAAGTAATTCACAATACTAAGCTGGTTTGATGCTTAATTTTTGGAAGGGGCGGGTCACCCGGGATTTAATTTACATTTTGCAATTCATTTAATTTTTCTGTTAATCTATTTAATTCGTTACTTTCAATTGTCCCGAATCGCAATATGGGGAAATTGTACTTATTAAAAATACTATCTTTCATTTTATCCCTTATTGCTTGTCGTGTTCCATCTTTGTGGAATTCAAAACCATCAACTTCTATCGCAAGGACAGGGTCTTTGGTTACTTTATTGTAAATCAGAAAATCTACATGGGTCAAAAAATGGGATACGTATTTTTTCTCACGCTCATTCAATCCGGACAAATCTTTAATGAGCCCCCTAAGCGGAAAATGCAGAAGAACGCCATATCTCGAAAATTTATCTTCTGTTAAAATGGTTTTAATTAGTCCATACATTAAATTTTCACTATCGTACTGCGATACCCTACCTGACTTGCTAATAAATTTTGCTCGTTCTTCTTCGTAACCTTTATACAATAAATCAAAAATTGAGTTTAATTCACTCTGAAAAACTGAAAAGTTATTGTACTCAATATATTTTATCAGGTCAGAAATATTGTTGTCTTTTTCCATTTCGTTCCCATTAACCACTACAATCAATTGGTCAACAGCTCTGGAAACTGCAACATTTAAGCGATTGGGATTGTCTGTAAAATCTGAAATTTCGTTGTCAACCGTAGAAAGTATAATGACTTCATTCTCTCTTCCTTGAAACTTATCAACCGTATCCGCTTTGATCGAAGTTTCCCGAAAAGTTTCTTGTAATGCATTTGTTTGGTTGCGATAGGGTGTAACAATTCCTAAATCAACATTTTCGAGCTGTTCATTAGGAAAAATTTCTCTCTTGATAATATCTATCTGCCTTTGGTTCATTCTCTCTCTGGCGTGATTGCCTTTGGGTGTTTTGTAAATAACTAGTGGTTGGCGATCGCTTTTAGGCTCAGTGAGAACTATAAGTTGATTGTCATAAAATTTCTTGTTGCAAAATTCAATGATTTTCGGATGACAGCGATAATGTTCTCTTAAAAGTGTTTTAGGAACATTTGGCAACAAAGCAAGTACGGATGAAAGTAAACTGTAATTGGAATAACGATAAGGTGCTTTCAGTTTGAACAAATTAAAAACCCTATCCGTCTTTATTTTCATTTCCTTGTCCACCACATTGGGTAATTGTTTGGTATCGCCAACTATTACTGCCCGTTTTGCACAAGATAAAGCAAGTGCACCTGTTACAAGATCAACCTGAGAAGATTCGTCAATAATTACATAGTCATAAAAGATTTTGTCGGATAAACTCCGTCTCAAGGAGTAAGTCGTGCTCATAATCACGGGATAATCCCTGAGGAAGACATCTGATTTCCTACGAAGTTCTGAGATGGTGTATGGTTCCCGCTTTTTATAATTGAATCGATTGCATAATTCGGCCTTGAAATATTGCATTGACAAATCTGTGTACAATTTCATTCTACTGTCAAATGAAAAATTCCTCAAAGCACTTTCTAATGATTTAATTTTCATTCTCAGTTCTCGTATTATTGACGGGTAGTACTCTTTCTGGCAAATAAAAATCATTTCTTCAATGGAATTTTCATAAAAGGACTTATCCCTGATACCGTATTTAAACCAAAAGAATAACCTCCTAAAGAACCCGTATTTTTTTCGTCTTTCTCCAAGGGATTCAAGAGTCACCCACAATTGAAGTATTTTCTTGGCTTTAATATTCTTTTTGAATACTGTGGTTTCAGCTTTTTCGGCTTGATGCGTTTCTTTGAAATGTTCATATTCTGTCCTGATGTGCTCAATTTGTAGTTTCAGCAAAGCCAATTCATTTTTTTTGTGAAGATTCTCATTAAGTTGGGTAATGAGCTTTGCTGTCTTTACTTTTATTTTTTTCTGTTGTGTCCCGGATAATTTGAATTTTGATAAATCAGGTATTTCCTTCTGTGAATCAATAAAGTCTCTTCTGTTTTGTGAATTTCCAAGAAATGCAGCTATAAATTCGACCCCGTTCTTTTCAAGTTTTTCGTACACATTTTTTGTCGCTGAATTATTACTCGAAACAACGGCAACGCTTTGCCCATTTATAACAGCATTTGCAATAATATTCAGAATAGTCTGCGTCTTGCCTGTTCCGGGAGGTCCTTCTATTACGCTTAAATTGTTGGAAAAAGCCTTATTGATAGCATCTCGTTGACTGAGATTAAATCCGAAGGGAAAAATATCGCGGGTTATCGAGTGGTCTCTTCTTGTAGCTAATTTACCACTTAACAAACTTCCAAGAACACAATCCTTGGGGACTTCAGTAATTCTGTCGTAACTTTTTGCAAGGATATTGTCCCCCTCTTCAGTTTTTAATCCCACTACTTCAGCAATTTCGCGAAAATAATTGAACACTTTGAAGGCTTTGTCGTCACTTACTGCTGTTTTAACAATTTTTGCTCTGTTCCTCCCGTAATGAAATTCTTTGCTGCTATTTTTAAAAACAATTACACATTTGTCGCCCTTGTACGAATACTTAGCAATCTTGTCCGTTTCGTCTTTTCCGTCGATGAATACCAACTCTCTTTTTAGCGACATTTTCAATGAATAGATTTGTTGACTTAGGCTAGTATGCTGAAGACATAGGGATAATAGCCAATGATCCCCAATTATACCCGCACCAAAAGTACGGATATTTATCGAAAGTCGAAATAAGCTTGTTGTACTTGGTCAAAACGTGGTTTGCAGTGGACCAAAACCCATGAGCCTAACGGTATCCCAAAGGTCATGTGTTTAGAGTGTATAAAACCTCATTTCAACAGGCTCATCAGTTTAGAGCCCTTAAATGATTTTGGATTGGGGTGATAAAAGTTTAACTTATTTTTGAGGAATTCGGAGAGCCAGGCGGAAAAGCGGAATCTATAAGGCCTTAAGTTACCCTTCAGGTCTATTGGGCTAGAAAACAGCATCACTACATATCCACCTCCAAAATCATGTGTTACAAAGTTATCTTCTAATCCTGAATTGTTTGGCATCGAATAAATCTTCAATCAAATCCTGTTTATTAACTATCTTTACTCCTTGTAATTAGCTACAATAAGGGCATAATTTTATATCTTTTATAATGAAAAAAATACAAACAAGGAAATTATAATTAATCAATCTGAACACTATGAATAAATTATTTTTTTTACTCGTCATTGTTATTAGTTTAAGTTCCTGTGCAAGCTCAACTTATTTTCAACTGCATGATCTTGAATCAGAAGATTTGGAATTTACTGATGAGGGACTGATATTTAGAAATGAACATTTAATGATTGGCTATAATTTCTGGACTAATGGGGGAAGTGGAGCATTTGTAATAAAAAACAACACAGATTCCATCATATATATAGACCTTGCAAATTCTTATTCGGTACGGAATGGCTTAGCAACTCCCTACTATTTGAACAGGACATTTACAGAATCTTCCACACAGACTGTCAGTAGTTATAACTTTTTCACCGATATACATCAATCATCCATCAGCTCCGGTAGCTCCTTTTTAAGTCTGTTTTCAGACGATTACCAAGTTCAGGGCTTTGTCAATAACCGTGGTAGTCGCAGCAGTCAAACTTCTGTAGGCAGAAGCGGTGAATCATTAACAGCTTCCAAAACATCCGGAATTGAAATCCGGGAGAGAAGAATAATTTCCATTCCGCCCAATGCTGCAAAGATAGTGAAAGGCAGCCCCTTTCTATCGCGCCCATTTGTTGATTGTGCAATTGAACGGAACCCGAATAGAAATCAAGTATCTTCAATTTCATTTGAAAAACAGAATAGTCCCCTTCGCATCACTAATGTTATATCTTATTCATTTCAAGAGTCAGACATTGATAATAAGGAGACCCTGGAAATGTCGTACTGGATATCACAAATATCCAATATGTCCTTTAACACCTTTACAGAGCGCAGTGCGGTAAGAGATTGTGAGAGGAAAGTACGAGGTGTAAGTTACCGAGCAAGGTACGGAGCACCTTATCGGTTTTTTATTCGATATTTTGGACCTTAGAGATGGGGGGAAGGCGGGTGAAACTAAATTGTAAAAAAAGATTTTTTTTTTTAACAAATGGGTCAATTGAAAAAAATGTTAGACCAAGTCATCTCTGAAATTGACCTTTTTGCCACTTCCAGGCTTGTTACTCATGTAGAATTGATAAATACTAAAATTAAGGTGTAATAGACAAAATGGTTGCTATTTTTTTAATTCGTTTTTTACTAAACAAGTGTAGGCTTATAAATTTGCATTATCAAGTCAAACGGACATAGGCTCTGCTGGAGAGCAACCTATTAGAGATACACTTGATGGCTGACAAAAATGTCAATTTAAAAGGGATTCATTTGAGCCCATTTTTTTGAGTAGGTTCATTAATCTGTATTTCCATAACCACCAAAAACACAAAAAAATACATCCCAAATAAAACAGCTATTTCAAAAGCTATTTTTATATTGTGAAGCATTGACTTTTTATCCTATCCATTATGTCTAAAGAAAAAAACATATTGATTAAAAAATGTATCAAAGGAGATAAAGCATCTCAAAAGCATTTTTTTGAACAATATGGACCATATATAAAGGGAGTCATCTGGAGGTACTTTAAGGACAATGGAATGGTTGAGGATATTTTCATCAAAGCCATGTATAAAATCCTCACCAATCTGGACAGCCTGGATGATCATCAAAAACTTATGGGTTGGATGAAAAGAATAGCAGTAAATGAAAGTCTGATGGAGTTGAGAAAAAATAAAAACAATTACGAAGAACCTTTGAGTGAAGTCGCTTATCAAGTGGCAGACCCCGATCAGTACAGCCTTGATATGGATAAAATTAAAATGGCACTCAATCAGCTACCCAATGGATATCGCACGGTATTTAATTTATATGAAATAGATGGATATAAACACCGGGAAATTGCTGATATACTTGACATTTCAATCAATACATCAAAATCGCAATTGATCATGGCAAAGAAAAAATTAAGAGCAATATTGACAAATATGGGATTTACACCAGAATAATTAAAAAAAAATCGATGGAAAACATAAAAAAGCAACTCAAAAACCACAAAATACCAGTTACTAATACCGAATGGAATCGTCTGGAACAAAAACTCGACAGTTGGAACCCTGCATACAAGAAACGTAACACCACCGGCTTTAGAAAATGGTTGACAATAGCCGCTACCCTACTGTTATTGATTTCAACCTACCTTTTATTCCAGTGGTCATCAGATAATGAATCTAAACTAGTGGAGAGTACACATACCTTTCAACCTCAAGCCATAAATACGACTGCATCCGCAAACATGGATGTACTATCCCACAGAAAAAACATCTCGGAAGAGTCAACTTTGGGTAGTGACAAAAAAAAGGGATTGATACCTTATTTGGCAAGTCTTCCAAATGGGGAAAAATGGCTGATCCAATTAAGCTTGATCAGAGACACCGAAAAATGTATTGCAGAAATACACTCCATTAATGACAGACCTTATCCTGTTAATATGAAAGCAGGGGATGAAGAATGTCTGATTTTTTCATCGGATAAAAAAAATGCCAGTCTGCAACTAATCGATGAGGGCGAAAACACGGTACTACTTTTAGTCCTCAATCAAACGGAAAATGGTCATTTTCCCAAGGAAATAGCTCTTGAACTAAAACCGATTTTGTGATGACTGTTCTCTATCCTATTAATGAAAAACATTCCTCTTTCGAAAAGAAAAGCTATTGTAAAAATACCCGTAGTAAATTGGGAAAAGCATTTTTCTAAAAAAACCAACAGGTCTAATTAAAACTCTAGATGGAACCGCCTTTGCACCAAAATCAGCTTTAACAATGTTAGCTGTTCTCCCTAAAACGAGGGACTTACTACCGGTTTGAATAGTCTTTTTAATCAGATCCATCAAAATAAACTTATATAGCTCATACTTATAAAGATAAGCTTTATTATACCCCAAAAAATGCCCCTCGGTTACTCCATCATAATTAAACCAACTGTAAAATGCTATTAATTCACCTTTATGAAATATACCATTGATATGATAATCTAGATCATCCATCTGCATCAAATCAATAAAAAAACTCACCTCTGGTTCTAATAATGTATAACTTGAAGAATCAAGGACAGTCTTAAAAAGTCCCATTATTTCATCCCGATACACTTTGACATCATCTATAGTAAATTTACGAACTTCAAATGATTCAGATTTACTATTTACTGAGCGAATCTTTTTCTTGTACCTGCTCCTTAATGCATTAAAGTAATCGCTAAAATTTCTCCATTCCTCTCTCAACTCTAATTCCATAATTGGATAAATGTCAGTTGACCTCCATTGAATGAGTTGAGAAAATTCGGGTCTTTGGATTTCTTTTCCATTGGTAACAATTGCCAATGCTGCAAGTCTATTAATTCCTCCAAAGCTATTAGTAGCAACAGATTCCATCACCATTGTCCACCAATTTTCTTTTAGTTCACCGGATAAATCATCCGTTATCCAGCAAGTCTTCAAACCGGACAAGAGTAGATGCCCTAAAACCAGAATTTCACCATCGAACAGCTTACCAGGCTTATATAAAAATTGTCGCACCAGGTTTCTCAACCTATCATTTTTGTCAAACCTCTCTACGTTTATATATTCAAAAAAACTAAAGTCAACAAGTTGTAGCGCTGCAAAAGCCACAATACCAGAAGGTGACTCAATAGTCAGATAATACTGTTTGAGATGTCTCGGGAATTGGGCTGATAAATAATTAAAGAGAGGAAAATTAAAATCCTTAAATGGAAAACTACTACCATGCTGATTCGTCGTAGTCATTTTCTGCAGAGCAGGAACCTCTGAACTGAGATTGAATTGCAGTTCCAGTGAATTAAATGTTTCAGTCCAGGTAATCAAAATGAGGTATACTAATTATATTTGAATATAAATGCGCTTGTATAAAAGGACAGCGCAAAGTTCAACTCATAAAATTGTAAAAGGTTTTGGAATAGGAACAGATAAAGTGACAAAAAATTGAAAAACAGAGGGTGAATGACAAAATGCAAGTTCAGGCAACCAATTAAATTATTTCGGGTTTTAAGAGGCTTTGTGTGAGCACCAAAGGTGAGGTCATGATTAACATAGCCTGTAGGGCTTTGTAGGCAATCTAAAGATAAAATAAGCACCAAAGGTGCGAAATAAATTTATCCGGGAGCTACCAACTATCGAAGTCTATTATATACTTTTTGTAAAAGTCCAGAACCACCCCTTGAAAATCAGGTTTTATGTTGCTCTGCTTGATTTGTGACATGTTTTTCTACAATGCTAATGTCATAAGGATTTATTGCAAAAATGCTGTAACCTCTTTGTAAACTGTATGATTCGAGTCAGATAATTACGCACCGTTGGTGCTATTTGTATTATAATTTAACTTTCCTGCATTTTGTCATACACCCGAAACAAGATCTACTCAATAAAGTGGAATAGAAAACAGGTAATCGATCTAAAATAATGATTGGAATAAATTTAAATAAAAGGATGATTTTGGATTAATAGTCGAGCAATAAAGTAATAAAGAGAAAAGTGTAAAAATGGGAAACGCAAGCTACAATAGTTTGAGTGTTTGCCAATGATAATACCCTTAATCATTTTTTCTCCACATCCAAAAATTTAAAGCTTGCGGTTAATTCATAGTTAATTACATAAAATTTATTAGATAAATTGTCTTAATAAACTGATTTTAATTTACCTTTGTATGAATATTTTTTATAATATCTAAATCAAAAGCCATGGCAAGAAACATCTTTTTCATATTCATTGGATTTTTACTTTTAAGCTCATGTGTTTCACAAAAAAAATACGATGAACTTCTTTCGGCCAACAAAAGGCTTGAAAACAGGATAGACAGACTGGAAGAAGTTCGTAAATCTTATGATCAATTGGTCGGGGAACACAATCAGCTTAATCGTGAGAGAGAATCTTTAATGAAAGAAAAAACGGGGTTGGAACAGCAAATAACCGGTCTGAGAAAAGCAAACAATGATTTACAAGCCGAATATGATGAAATACTGAATCAAAACCGGAATATACTTGCCTCAGCCACTGAAGATAGGCAAACTCTTATTGAGGAACTGGGTAAAAAAGAAAATGAAATCGCTCAGACAGAGAGAAGGTTAAACAGATTGGAGTCTGAACTCAATGAAAAAGAGAACAGGCTTAATGATTTACAAAACTCTCTGGAAGAAAGGGAGCATAGGATCAATGAATTAACCAGCCAGATTAATGCACAACAAAATGCTCTTAATGATTTAATGACCGGCTTGAACAATGCACTGCTCGGTTTCTCTGATGCTGAATTGAGCGTCTCTAAGAAAAATGGTCGCGTTTATGTATCACTAAGTCAGGAATTGCTTTTTGCTGTTGGAAGTGATGTAATTGATGCAAAAGGAAGGGAAGCAATTATAACACTTGCTGAGGTGCTTAAACAAAATCCAGATGTTGCCATTACAGTTGAAGGACATACAGATTCAGACGGAAGTGCTGATCGGAACTGGGACCTAAGTGTGAGTAGGGCTACTTCCGTAGTAAAAATACTAACTCGCTCCGGTGTTGATCCAAAGAGAATAACTGCATCGGGGAGAGCTCTTTTTGATCCCGTCGCACCAAATGATACACCTGAAAATAAAGCTTTAAACAGACGTACGGAAATTATTTTATCCCCTGATCTAGAAAAGTTATTTCAGTTGATAAGTAATTGATGTAACAAGCAGCTTAAATTAGTTCTTTAAGTTTTTTTCTAACATTTCAAGAACCATTTGCCAGAGATCCTCATAAGGTATAATCTCAACGTCAGCAGAACTGTTGCTAAATTCAGGTGTCATAGATGATAGTGTATTTAAATCCTTTTTGGTGTGCGCAATAACTCTAACCGGATGAAACGAAAGTTTGCCTACTTTAGTCATCATTTTTATTATGCAATTGGCCCTAAAAGTATTTGCCTCTCCCAAATGCCGCCTTCGGTATTGCTGTAATGCCTCCAACCTGTCAATATATTTCCCATATTCATTTCTGCCTAGAAAAAACATTAATTGAACCAAAAGAACAGCAACTTTTCTTCCTTGCTTTTCTTTTTGATAAACGGGAACATCATTAATGAATTTTTGAACTCTGAAAATTGATTTTTTGTCTTCTGTCTCAATTTTCCCAAACACTTTCAATAGTTCTACATATGCTTGTATAGTCAACCAGTATTCTTTTAATATTGGGGATAGATACTTAGCATTATCTTTACTAATGGTTTCATCCAAAATTTTCGTTGCACCTTTGTAGTCTTTTAAATGCAGTAAAAACAAACACTTATAATAAGTAGCTATATACCAATTTTGAGTATATGGTTTAGTGTGGTTCTTTGCTTCTTCAGCAATATTTATAGCTTTAGTTAGCTCCCCTAAATTGAAGTGACTATTCATTTTCTTTACGTTCAATGAATAAATTAAAGTCCTGTTCTTAAAAGACTTTTGATCCACCAAATAAAGAACATCGTCAGCAAGTTGAATTATTCCATGATAATTTTTGATATCGCTATAATATGAAGACTTGACATTTGAATAATACAATAGGAATCGCGTCGTAGCAATATCAGGAAAAAGTCCATCCAACTTTCCCATAACTTCAAAAAAGTCCTTGTAATCAGATTTTTTATCTTTCCTAGAATCAATTTTAATAAAAGAAATAAGGCTTAAGGCTTGCGCTGCTCGATGTTCTGCATCTAAATTTTTTTTAGCATCTTCATTAAAAGACTTGTAATAATTAAATTTTTTTCGATCCAACTCAAGTAAACCATAATGATTCATAAGATCAGAACTAATCAGATAATTGAGTTCAGTAAATTCATATTTCATGGTTTGCTCAAACAAATGTTCAGCTAACCATATTGCGGAATTACGAGCGTATTTACTCAACAATAACTTAACTAAAGCATATTCTTGATGACAATTGGCCATTGCCGTCCCATAATCAGCAAACCTCGCAGTATTAACGTCTATAAAAAAAAGGGTATTTAAAAGCCGTTCACGTAATCTTTGTTTCAATTTCAAATAGGCTGCAGACTTAGGTACGTCATTGTATAATAATTTAGACGCATCAGTATCAGAAGCAACTTCATTATCTAAAATCGCATAATACAAAGCACCTAATTTTGTATCACTATCTAAATCCTGTCCTATCAATTGAATCTTCTTAATCTTAGAAGGAGGTAATAAACCAATTAATTCTTTTAAAATTTTCATAAATAAACTTAGTAAACTGATAATCAATAAAAAAAAAAGTAAATTAGTTAGAAAAACCACTAAAATGGTAGTCCATAATTTCAGTTTTTAGTTTAAAGTTACAAAAAAGATACAATCTATATTTGCATTTGTAAAGACATATAGAACACATTTTACTATAAACAAGGTGCTGTAATACAGTGCTTAATAAAAATTTTAATCGGATGTTAATAAAATATTGACAGTCCTAAGTTTGAGGTATTTGTTTTTTTGGTATTTGGGGTTAGATTTACTTTTGTAATATAATTCATTAATAAACTAATCTTAAAAACAAAAAATCATGGATTTAATTACCGAAATACTCATACTGTTAGGATTGATTAACGAAGACTTGGATGGTATCTAGATAGGATACAAAAATAAAAAAAATAAGGGTTCGTACCACTCTTGGTACAAACCCTTACTAAAACCCTAATTTATAAAATTCCGTTGTACCGCAAAAATACGGACAAGTATCTTTCTTGTCCTAATATTTTGTTGTATTTTTTGATATTTTTTTTATTTTAATTTTTAGTATATTGATTATCAATCTCCTACAACGTATCCTTTAGATTTAGTTGAGCAACTATTACCTTTACTCGTATATTCAACATATTTATTGAATCAATAAGCCGATTCAATCCAGTATTTATATAGCCTACGAAATAATACTGGAATTTGATTTAACATAATTTACTTCACTATCCTAGCTTAAAGAAAAATTTTAGGATTATTTCTTTGATTGGAAATTTCCATTGAAAAGTTTTCCATCAGTGTAGACTGATAATTTTTTCTTGATGCTTCTCATAGGAATTACCAAGGTCACTCTCTTAAATCATTCAAGGCATAAAACCTCAGGCAAAAGATAAACAAAATTCTATTGTTTATACTTTAAGTTTGTGTTCAGAAATAATTTAAAAAAATAAGCTATGAAATAAAACAGTGTGTAAAAATTGGAATCGAAATGAATCTGACAACCAATTGAAAATCTTTAAAAGAAAGACCTATATCAGTTTTTTTTTTAGAGTGATGAAGTCTACGATAATTTTACAAACCATAGGTCTTTTGCAAAGAGTGATGTGTTTTGATTTACCTTCTTTGAAAGTCCGAAGGCCAAGCTGGCTGGGTCTCGTCCAAAAGACGAGATAGGGTTTCAGAAAACTTGCTGGATGTCGAAATCGTCAAAATAAAGTTTATAGAACTAGCAAAACATGTATCAACAAAATTTTATATCATATCCATTATGAATTAACCCTTTTATTTGCTCTTATCTCGTAAAACTAGTCTATAAAGTATTGTTTGTTAAATTAGAAATTACATCAAACCTTTAAGGTATAAATCAAAACAATTACCTTATAAAAAAATAAGGGTTCTAACCCTGGCAGGTTCGAACCCTTACTAAAACCCTAATTTATAAAATTCCGTTGTAATGCAAATATATAAACAATTCCATTAATTGGCAATATAAAAATTATTTTTTTTTACATTTTTTTTTACATTTTTTTTTATGCAATATATATCTAATAGCAAATCCAATATTTATGAAATATTTTTAATCATAGTTTTACCGAAGTTTGGTGACCCATGATTACTTTTAGGTCTCCTATGGTTTTAGCTTTTAGCAACCATTTTATCTCTCTGATGAAAAATAATTCGTTAAAAGTTTCTATTTTTGATGTATGAGGTTTTTAATACAAGGTATTTTTTTATTTTTTTTTATTAGCTATCAAAGCTTAGCCCAAGAGCTTCGATATTTAAATCATAGATGTCAAGCTGAAGACTTTCTTTTGGAATCCATTGAAGCCAATCCAAGAAATTTAAACATTTTTCACATACAGGAAAAAGCCATACGAGACTTTTTGGCGAACAAAAATTTTAGCATCCAAAGGTCGGAGATTATTATTCCAGTTGTTATCCATATCGTTTATCGAACTGATGAACAAAACATTAGTGACCTTCAGGTTCTTGATCAGTTAGATATCCTCAATCGCGCTTTTTCAAAGGAAAATAAAAATCTATACACTGTTCCTCCTCAATTCCGGACCTTAATAAGTAATGTCGGTATTCAGTTTTGTCTTGCACGCCTGGATCCTGATGGCAAACCAACAAACGGAATCATTCGAAAACCAACCTCTGTTGAAAATATAGGTACGAAAAGGGCTGATGGAATTAAAGTAGCTGTTCACTTTGATGAATACGGTGGTTCAAATTCCTGGGATACTGAAAGATATCTAAACATCTGGGTAGCTGAAATGGAAAGTAACATAGCAGGAAGTGCAACCTTCCCGAATATGGCACCCTATCCGGAGGCTGATGGAATCATCATGAATTACAGGTACTTTGGTAGTATCGGTACCGCTATACAAAGCACGCCCTATGACAAGGGAAAAACCCTGATTCATGAAGTAGGACACTACTTTAATCTTTTCCATCCCTGGGGTCCCGGATTTGGAGGATGCGAAACAGATGACTTTGTCGATGACACACCCTTGCAGGAAGGACCATATTTTGATTGTAATCCATTAGATAATTTCTCATGTGGCTCCGAGGATATCGTTGTGAACTTTATGGACTATACTGAAGATGCTTGTCTCGCCATGTTCACTAATGGACAAAAAGAAAGAATGTTAGCTAGCATACAGTTATTTCGATCAAATTTAATTAATAACCAATCTGCATGCCATAATAGTGAGGATACAACAACCAATAACTCTAAAGATTTTTTGATTGTCAAACCAGAGCGTATTGATCAAATTTTTATCTATTCGCCTGAGAAGAAGGTACTGGACTTTACTGTGGAAATATATACTATTGGCGGAAAAGAGGTATGGAGAGAGCAACTCAGCCAAACCTCTTTTCATACCATTAATGTTTCAACCCTATCAAGAGGAGTTTATATTGTTTGTATAACTACCTCTGAATATTTCAACTGTTCTAAAATACCTGTTTTCTAAAAAGCCATTAAACAACAGTTTTACTTTCCTCAATAATACCTTTGGCTAATTCAAGAATGTCAGTTCTGGACAGATGTACTATCCCACCATCAGGACCGGGTTGAATGTGATTACCGGTGACATCCCCTTCAGCAAATTTTGAAGCACCAAAATAATTTCGAACAGTTTGTTCATCTACCCCTATCTGAGTAGCAATTCGTTTAACACTTCCTGTTGGAAGTTGATGTTTAATAGCTCTAAGCTCATTGAAAGATATCTTCATAAAATTGGTATTAAGTGGTTAAAAATATATTGAAGTCTAAATTTAGAACTGATTTTTAATTTTTCCAAATAAATAGAGAAAAATGTGGGAATAATTTAATTCCTAAATTTATGGAAGTAAATATCAAAAAGAATTCCATTTTAATAGATCATGAAATTAATCTGTTCGATTGACTTATGAATTTATTGCTAAATATTCTTATCCATCCTAAACTCTGAATAATGCAGTCATACAGTTTAAACTTTTCTAAAATACTCTCTTTAACTTGTATAAGTTTAGTAATTTCGCGTCTTGAACAAAAACAGCCAAATGGAATATAACGCTAGGGAAATTGAGCTAAAATGGCAAAGGAGATGGACTGAAGAAAATACCTATAAAGTTATTGCGGATACTACTAAGAAGAAGTTTTATATTTTGGACATGTTTCCTTATCCGTCGGGCGCAGGTTTACACGTAGGTCACCCATTGGGATATATAGCATCTGATATTATTTCAAGATATAAAAGACATAATGGTTATCAAGTCCTTCACCCTATGGGATATGATGCTTTCGGGCTTCCTGCCGAACAGTACGCATTGCAAACGGGTATTCATCCTGCGGAATCTACAAGAAAAAACATCGCACGCTACAGAGAACAACTCACTTCTCTTGGTTTCGATTACGATTGGTCAAGGTCTTTTGCTACTTGTGATCCAGATTACTATAAGTGGACACAATGGATCTTCTTAAAACTTTTTGACCATTACTATTGTAAAAAAGCGGATAAGGCCCTACCTATTTCCAAACTTATTGAGGAATTTGAGAAAACAGGAAATATTCAAACAACAGCTTTTTCAAGCCAGCAACCTGACCCATTCGATGCTGATGAATGGAAAAAAATGAATAGACAGGAAAAAGATGAGGCACTCATGAATTACCGCCTTGCATACCGAAAGCTGGCATATGTTAACTGGTGCGAGGCTTTGGGAACAGTATTGGCCAATGATGAAGTGAAAGACGGGCTATCAGAAAGAGGTGGCTTTCCCGTTGAAAGAAAAGCTATGTTGCAATGGTCTATCAGAATATCTGCCTATGCAGACAGGTTATTGGTTGGCTTGGATAAGCTAGAATGGTCAGACCCGCTAAAAATTATGCAACGAAACTGGATAGGCAAATCTACAGGTGCAAAAATTTGCTTTGATATCGTAGGTTTTGAGGAAAAAATCGAAGTTTTCACCACACGCCCTGATACACTTTTTGGATCCACTTTCATGGTATTGGCTCCTGAGCACCCTCTGGTAGACTTAATTACAACTCCTGAGAATAAACCTTCAATAGAAAAATACCGTTCTCAAACAGCTGCACTTTCAGAAAAAGACAGACAAAGTAATATAGATCAAATCTCAGGAAAATTTACAGGTGGTCATGCTATACATCCTTTTACCGGAAAAAAACTACCGGTCTGGATTAGTGATTATGTATTAATGGAATATGGAACAGGTGCAATTATGGCTGTACCATCAGATGATGAAAGAGATAATAAATTTGCGAACCACTTTGGTCTACCGATAATTGAAGTCTATGATAAATCAAAGGGTGAGGACGAAAATGGATTCATAGCCATCAATTCAGACTTCATCAATGGCTTAGGGATCAAAGAGGCAAAGGAAAAAATGATAGATGAACTAAGTGCCAGAAATATCGGGGAGGCGCGTACTACATATAAGCTGAGGGATGCGAACTTTAGCAGACAGAGATATTGGGGTGAACCCATTCCTGTCGTATATGACGAAGAAGGGGTTTGTATACCCTTAAAAGAAAAAGATTTGCCGGTGGAGTTGCCTGATACAGACAACTTCCAGCCCGGTAAAGATGGGAGGTCACCGCTCTCAAGAATTGAAGATTGGGTGAATTTGCCCGACGGCTATAAGAGGGAAACAGATACCATGCCTGGTTTTGCAGGCTCATCTTGGTATTTTCTGCGTTATATGGACCCTAAAAACACCCTGGCTTTGGCCTCAAAAGAAGCTATCACCTATTGGGAAAGTGTGGATTTATACATTGGCGGTACAGAGCATGCCGTAGGTCATCTCATTTATTCCAGGAGTTTTCATAAATTTTTATTTGACATAGGAATAGTCCCAACAGACGAACCCTTTAAAAAACTTATTAATCAGGGAATGATCCAGGGAATAATAGAATCTGTTTATCTGGATAAAAGAGTTAATTCGCCTTCTAGATTTGTTTGTAAGACTATTGCAGAAAGAGAAGGATTGGAGAACTTTAGTAAAATACTGGTACATGCAGATTTTGTTGAAAACTACGGAAATCCTGAATCTTTTTTGTCAAAACGTTCAATTGATCAGTTTTCAGAATGGCAGAAATCCTATCAAAATGCTATCTTTGAATGCAACAATGGTTATTACCAAAACGGTGTTTTTTCCACTAAAAAAGGAGCAAAAGTTAATGAATCTCATTTGATCACACATTCTGAAGTTGGAAAAATGTCTAAGTCTAAATTCAATGTCATCAATCCTGATGATGTCATCAATGAATACGGGACAGACTGCTTTAGGATGTATGAAATGTTCCTTGGCCCTATAGAACAGTCCAAACCGTGGGATACTATGGGAATCGAAGGCGTCTCTAAATTCCTTAAAAAGTTTTGGTCACTATTTTTCACAAGCAATCAATTTAATCTCAGTGATGGTGAGCCTTCAAAAGAGGCGTTAGTAATTTTGCACAATACCATAAAAAGGATTAGGGAAGATATAGACAGATTTTCTTTTAATACCTGTGTAAGCCACTTTATGGTTTGCACTAATGAATTGAGAAAACTGAAATGCAATAACAGAGATATTCTTGAACAACTCATTATCCTGATTTCTCCATTTGCCCCGCATATTGCTGAAGAACTGTGGAGTCTTTCCGGACATAAAACAACAGTTACCCAAGAGTATTACCCAGCATTTAATCCGGAAATACTTGTCAAAGATGAAATCGTATATCCCATAGCAGTAAATGGTAAGAAAAGAACCGAAATTGCCTTCTCCAATAACGCTTCAAAAGAAGAAATTGAGGTTCTTGTCAGAGAAAATGAAGTAGTCAAGAAATGGCAGGCAAATAAAGAAATCAGAAGAGTAATTATTGTCCCCAAAAAAATGGTAAATATTGTAATTGGTTAAACTATTTACATGATTCCAAATTTTATAATTTTAACAATTTATATTCTATGTTTAAAAAAGGTCAAAAACTTTACTCAATTACCAATTATAAATGTCCAAAATGCCACGAGGGAGACCTCTACCCTACTAAATTATTTAGTTTTTCGAAGGCATTTGTGATGTATGACAATTGTCCTGAATGTAATCAGCCTTATGTAATTGAACCTGGCTTTTATTGGGGAGCAATGTACATTGCTTATATGCTAAGTTCCGGTACGATTTTAGGTGGTTTTGTCATTCTCTTTTTTATAGTAAATCTGTCTATAATCCAGAGTTTTTTAATCATGATGACAATTGTCTTACTGATGTATGGTTTTATTTTTAGAACCGCACGTGCTATCTGGATTAATATATATGTCCACTATGATGCCAATCGAAAATTAATAAAGAAAAAAGATGACTGAAAAGGACAAACTCCAAATTGAATTAAGGCGGTATTTCCCACAACTTTCAGATGAAAAGTTACGAGAAGAAATTATGAGAGTTTCAAGAATCGTACCCATAAAGAGAGATGAAACCATCATCAATTATGGCTCTTTTGTTAAAATGATTCCTCTGGTAATCAAGGGCTGTATTCGGGTCACTCGCCAATTTGAAGATGGCAGAGAGCTATTTTTGTATCACCTTTATCCCGGTGAGACTTGTGCCATTTCAGTAAGTTGTTGCATGTCATTGGAGCCAAGTCCCTTTTTTGCCATTGCTGAGGATGATTCTGAAGTAATTGGTATTCCGGTTGATTACATAGATATTTGGCAATCAAAATACACTGTTTGGAATAAATTTATGATTTCCGTTTACGAGGATCGATTTAAGGAGTTGGTTCTCTCGCTGGATGATATTGCATTCAAAAAACTGGATGAAAGATTGCTGACCTACTTAAGAAAAAAATCGGAAGCGATGAACAGCTTTGATATCGATATCACACACCAACAAATTGCAGAGGAGTTGAATACAGCTAGAGAATCAATCAGCAGACTCCTCAAAGCAATGGAATCCAAGGGTTTGATTAAGTTAGGTCGAAACACCATTAAGATTTTGAAGAATTAACCCATTACCTTTTAGAAATTATTAGGCAATTACTAACACTGATTTTGGTAGCCAAATTTCAAAATTTTCTATCTTCGGGCTTTTAAAAATCAAAGGACCATGACAGATATAGAAATCGCACGAAAAGCCGAAATGCAACCCATTTCAAAAATCGCTTCAAAATTAGGATTATCTGAAGATCACTTAAATCCCATTGGCAAGTTCAAAGCCAAATTACCCTTGAGTCTCATCAATGAGGAAAAAGTAAAAAAATGTAAACTGATTCTGGTTACTGCCATATCCCCTACTCCCGCCGGCGAAGGCAAAACTACCATTTCGATAGGGCTGAATGAAGGGCTCAATAGGGTTGGCAAAAAATCAACAGTTGTATTACGAGAACCTTCCTTAGGGCCTGTTTTTGGTATAAAAGGAGGGGCAACAGGTGGAGGGTATGCACAAGTTCTTCCTATGGAAGACATCAATCTCCATTTTACAGGCGACTTTTCAGCTGTTGAAAAAGCACATAACTTATTGGCTGCACTCATTGACAATAACATCCAAAGTAAGACCCGTTCACTCAATATTGATCCCAGAACCATTTTGTGGAAGCGGGTTATGGATATGAACGACAGGGCATTGAGAAATACCGTTGTTGGACTAGGGGGTACAGGATCAGGAATTCCAAGACAAACAGGCTTTGACATTACAGCAGCCTCTGAAATTATGGCTATCTTGTGTCTTTCAAGGGATCTGGAAGATCTGAAAAATCGACTTGGAAATATATTTGTTGGGTTCACCTTTGACAAAAAACCTATCTATGCAAAAGACCTAAATGCTCAAGGAGCTATGACCGCATTAATGAAAGATGCGATCATGCCGAATCTTGTTCAAACATTAGAAGGAAATCCGGCTATTATTCACGGAGGACCTTTTGCGAATATTGCTCAAGGAACCAATACAGTAATCGCAACTAAGACGGGGATGAGTTTAAGTGATTATGTAGTTACAGAAGCTGGTTTCGGTTGTGATCTTGGCGCAGAGAAGTTTTTGGACATCAAATGTCAAAGTGCTGAAATAGCGCCTGAGGCAGTCGTTATTGTAGCAACAGTAAGGGCATTGAAGTATCACGGTGGTGTAGGACTTAAAGAATTGAATGAACCCAATCCGGAGGCGGTATCAAGAGGATTAGAAAATTTGGAAAAACATCTGGAGAATGTCACTCAATTTGGCTTGCCGGCAGTTGTAGCAATAAATGCCTTTGTCTCGGACACTGAGGAGGAACATAGGGTTATCAAAAAAAGATGTGAGTCCTTAGGTGTAAAAGCAGTTTTGGCAGAAGTCTGGGCAAAAGGAGGCGGTGGAGCCATCGATTTGGCAAATGAAGTAGTTAGGGTGATTGATGAAGGAAAAGCTTCTTTTACTCCTATATATGACTGGTCTGAAGCTGTGGAAGAAAAAATTAAAAAAATTGCTACACAAATATATGGCGCTAGAGGTGTGGAATATGCATCAAAAGCAAAACTTGACCTTAGACGAATACAACGTCTTGGTCTGGAAAACTTACCAATTTGTATGGCTAAAACTCAAAAATCACTAAGTGATAATCCACGTCTGATTGGAAGACCCCGAGACTTTATCATAACAGTAAGAGAAATAGAAATAGCTGCAGGAGCAGGTTTTTTGATTCCCATCACAGGAGACATGATGAGGATGCCTGGTCTACCAGCTACACCTGCAGCAGAGAATATAGATATAGATATAGATGGAAATATAAGTGGTCTGTTTTGATAATTTAAGGAGAATATATTTTAAATTTTACCTTTGCTTGAGTCAAGTTATTACAATTACTATGAGAAGCATCGCCCTTTATATTCTCATTCTTCTACCCTTTTCGGCATAAAGTCAGGATGCAGAAGACAAAAAAATTTACGGAAACATAATTGTTGAATATTTTGATGGCAACTCAATGAGGGCGCAAGGCGCTACCATTTATGAGGACTCAATAAAGTATAGGGTAATTCATACCCAACACTACAAAAAAATTAGTCTTGAAAATGTAAGCCGAATAAAACAACGGACAGGAAGCTATGCAGGAAAGGGGTTTGCTTGGGGACTAGGCTTTGGTGCTGGGTACAGTTTGGCAGAAGCTATTTTTATTGAAGTTTCTCAAAATTATGAATTTCGAAAAAATGCAACTGCTAGATATGTCCTTTTCACAGGAATATGTGCCGCAGGAGGTGCATTAATCCCAATTCACCAAACGATTTATTTAGGAAATCTTCCATCTGTAGATGCAGTTCAATTAAAAATAGAACCTATACTAGACTTTTCAACTACTGGACTTTCTTTTAAATTTCAATTTTGAAAAAGAGAAGGTCTTTCTAACAGTGTTAATTTGAAAATAATTTTTATTACCTCGCGTAACTGATTGCTCGTTTTTCCCTAATTACAGTCACTTTAACATGTCCTGGATACTGCATTTCATCTTGAATCTTTTGGGAGATCATAAAAGAAAGATCGTCAGCAAAAGCATCTGTTACCTTTTCACTTTCGACAATTACTCTTAGTTCCCTTCCTGCCTGAAGTGCGTAGGCTTTTTGAACTCCATCATATGCCATTGCCAATTCCTCGAGTTCACCAATTCTTTGCATATAACTTTCCAGAATTTCCCTTCTTGCTCCGGGGCGTGCACCTGAGATAGCATCACAGGCCTGCACAATTGGTGAAATGATATTATTCATTTCTATTTCATCGTGATGGGCTCCAACTGCATTGCAAACCAAATCGTTTTCTTTATGTTTTTCACACATTTTCATACCCAGCAAAGCATGGGATAATTCAGATTCCTCTTCGGCAACTTTTCCAATATCGTGAAGCAGACCGGCTCTTTTAGCCTGCTTTACTAATTTTGGACTCAAGCCCAATTCAGATGCCATAATGGCACACAAATTAGCTGTCTCAATAGAGTGTTTCAGAAGATTCTGCCCATAAGAGGAGCGGAAACGCATGCGACCAACCATCCTGATCAAATATGGATGCAATCCGTGAATATCAAGCTCAATAACAGCTCTTTCTCCAATCTCAACAATCTGATCATTAAGTTCTTTCTGAACTTTATTTACCACTTCCTCAATTCTCGCCGGGTGGATTCTGCCATCAGCAACTAGACGTTTTAAGGCCTGTCTGCAAATCTCCCTTCTAATGGGATCGAAACTAGATATCACAATAGCCTCCGGAGTATCGTCAACCACTATCTCAGCACCTGTAGCTGCCTCTAATGCTCGAATATTTCTTCCCTCACGTCCGATTATTTGTCCTTTCAAATCATCCGAAGTCAAATTAAATACTGTTACCGTATTTTCAATAGCCACCTCAGCACACATTCTCTGTATAGATTGAATGACAATTTTCTTGGCCTCCTTTCCTGCGTTTATTTTGGCCTCTTCAAGTGTTTGTTTTACAATAGACATAGCATCGTTTTCTGCTTTTGCCTTAACTGCATCGAGAAGCTCTTCTTTAGCTTCCTGCTCAGTCATTTTTGCGATAGTCTCCAGCTTTTTAATACGTTCTTCATTGATTTGCTCAATTTCTTCCCGTTTTCTGGCTAGTATTTTTAGTTGTGTTTCTAAATTCAGTTTTGTGGCTTTTAATTCAGCTTCCTGTTGGTCGATGTTATCTTTCAGATTATTCAACTCATTGCGCTTTCTATCAAGGTCTTTCTCCTTTTCAACAACGTTAAGTTCCCTTTCCTTAAAATCAATTTTTAATTGTGCTCTCTTTTCATCTACCTCAGTTTTCATCTGACTAAACTTCTGCTTAGCCTCCTGAATCTTTTTCTGTTTTATGGATTCATTTTTACTTTCGGCCCTCGACAAAACTTTTTCAGCTTGTGTTTCAGCATCTGAAACAATTCTCTTAGCTGTAAGCCTGGCCTCCTTTATTTCAAGATCAGACTTTTTGTTAATTTCTTCAATTCGTTGTTTATTGGCTTTCTTATAGGAAGCATTAATAAAGGTATAACTAATTATTCCCCCAATTATCAGTCCAATAATTCCTGCTATAATTACCATTTCCATTGCTAATTCTGTTTAAAATTTAAATAATTTACAGCCACAAAAAAGTAACTGAATAAGAAAAAACTAAAGAAAAAGAGAATTCAATTAAGAGCGTCTTGAAGAATTCGATCAATATTTCGTAAATGTTCCGTCAGATCATCTGTTTGGCCGGAAGAATCAGACTGTTCAATATCCATGGCAAATGTAAGTAAAGCCATACTTAGGCAATCCTGGAGGTCTCTGTCCTTATAAATGGATTGAAAATACCTGACTTTCTCATTGATTTTTTTACCCGCGGATTGAACATTACGGATTTGAGATTCTTCTACCCTAACAGGATAGGACCTCCCACCAATAATAACCGTTGTCGATTTTAGTTCTTTTTCACTCACTATTAGTTCTTTTCAATCCACTGAATACATTCGTCTAATTCCTTTGTATATTGATCAAGCTGTTTAACAGCTTTTTTTAATTGCTTCAATCGCTCCTCCTCTAAACTATTCCCACTTTCAGCAGTTCTGTGATTTTCGTTGTTTGTATTTACACTTATTTTTAATTTTTTGTTCTCAATAATTAATTCTGACACCTGATCCCTCAGTGCATCTCTTTCTTTGATAAGATGCTGAATTTTTTCAACTATATTCTCAACAAGTGATTGCTCTTCTTTCATAGGGACATGTGAACATACAATCTGCAAATTTAAGTTTTTTATAATTAATTTCTATAATATTTATAATAAACTTTTATCCAACAAACTAACACACGCATTTACAAGCTATTAATAAAGGTAAAAATTAAACAGTCTAAGGTTAACAATTATTTAATGTTACCAATGAAAAAAAAACAGAGAACCTTTAGATTTTTGCATCTTGATTCTCATCTAACTCGAATAAATGAACATTGAGTTTATTGTAATGTGGGGAGGTTTCATCCTCGCGTCTTATGCGGTAGTCGGAAACGATGCTATACAGACACTAGGAACCTTTATCAGTTCTAATGAAAAGCGTCCCTGGTATATATTGTGGTTGTTTGCCTCTGTCGTACTTACAATTACTTTGGTTTATGGCTGGCATACTAGTTTTTCAGGTAATATGCCCGGAGATGTTTCATATGAAAGATTAACCCGATATCCTTTACCCGATCCTCTTGCCTGGTATTATCTTTTACCACCTCTTGTACTTCTTACAATAACCCGTTTTGGGATACCCGTAAGTACTAGTTTCATGGTTTTGACCTTTTTTAATCCTGAAAACCTGGGGTCAATGATGTTCAAATCTGTTTCTGGCTACTTCGTGGCATTTGGTGCTGCAGTAATCGTTTATCTTATTGTCACCAATTTGTTGGAAAAGAAATTTATGGAACGCCCCTTGTATGGACTAAATAAAACAATATGGTCTATTTTCCAAGTACTCTCTACAGGGTTCCTTTGGTCTATGTGGTTAATACAGGACTTTGCTAATATTTATGTTTATCTGCCCAGATCCCTTAGTTTGAACGAATTGATTGCCTCTTTGGTTATTATTCTTATTATGCTCGGTTTTATCTTTAGCGCAAGAGGGGGTAAAATTCAAGAAATAGTAAAAGTAAAAACCAATACCACAGATATCAGATCTGCGACAATTATTGACCTTACCTATGGCATCATCTTGTACTACTTTAAAGAATTAAATAATGTTCCAATGAGTACAACTTGGGTCTTTATTGGTCTTTTAGCTGGTCGTGAACTGGCGGTAAGGTGGAGACTTGGCAAACTTGATGGATCTGCATGGCGCAATGTACTTTTGGATCTGGGCAAAGTAAGCTTAGGTTTATTTATAAGTATTGCACTGGTTTACATTATTCGAGCTGTCGCCTGATGATATTTACAATCACCTTAAATTACCTTAGTCATGTTTAATATTCTCTGCCCGGTTGACTTTTCACCATGTTCATTAAATGCACTTTATTTTGCGTCTTTTCTTCATTCAAGACTAGAGCGCTCCAGCCTTCACCTCATTACAGTACAAACTGATGAATCCTCCTCTGGGCGATTCAGCGATCAAATTTTGGAAATGGTGGAGGATGAAAAATACCTTGATGCACTTAATTCTTTTAATGAATTGGCTTCATCTCAAATAGGATTAAAACTACATCCAAAGTTTTCCGTAATTCATTCCAATGACAAGGTTTCTGATGTTTTAAAAAATATTGCTGAGAAAGAGGGCACAGACCTCATTGTAATGGGAACTGAAGGTGCCAATCAGTGGAAAAAGAAGCTGCTTGGAAGTACCACACAAAATGTACTCGAAAAGGTTAAATGTCATGTTTTAGGAGTTCCTGCAAAAGCTGAATTTCATGGAATAAAAAAGATGGCATTGGGTATAGACTATATGTATTTCAATGAAGAAGCCTTTGACCTTGCCTACCTATTTAGAGGTATAATCGGCCAGAATTTACATGTATTCGATGTTAATATTGCCAATAATCCTTTGATGCAGGAAAGATTAGAGGAAATTAAGTTGCGCTACGCCAAATTGCAAAATGTTGTGTTTTCTCTAATTGACTCAATAGAAGTTGTTCAAGGAATTACTAAATTTACTCAAAATAATGCTGTTGATTTACTTATCCTTATTTCAAAAAAATATACCTTTCTTCAGAAACTATTTGAAAGAAGCTATACCGAAGAACTTGTGTTGCACACCAATGTGCCGGTTCTTATTCTAAAGTTAGATAATTGAAAACAGCTGATGACTTATGCCCTGCTCCTTGCACCCCAACCCGCCAAATAAATGGCAGTGCGGTTCATTGGTTAAAAGCACATCAACTCTTTTGAAAAGATAGTGGCTGCAGAAAGCTCAAATGATTCTACTTTCTAGTTTGAGGATAGCCTGTGGCTTTTGTTTTACTAAACTTTCTCGGACTTAATTATTAAGCGATCAGAACTTTCTTCATCAAAAGGATTTAATTGATAATCTCCAAAAACTGTTAAAATCCTCAACCCTGCTTCTTCCATCATCTTTTGAAAGTCGGTATAATCAAAAGCCCTTACTCTTTCAGTAAATTCTAAGTTTTTATTCCTGTGTTTTAATTCAATTCTTTTTTGGATATATCCATCAACAAATTTTCTTTTTATAACAACCGGAATCCCTTCAAATATATGCTCTTCCTCTGCTATTAAATGATTTATAGTCTTTTTCACATTCAAAAAATCAAGAATAAAAATGCCCTTTGGTTTTAATCCGGCATAGATATTTTCAATTGTCGTTATATGATCTGCATCATTTTCGAAATAACCGAAACTAGTAAAGAAATTAAACACATAATCAAAGTAATTATGACGAAAAGAATTTCTCATGTCATGTTTAAAAAACTCAACCTCAGAGGAAAGTCCAAGTTCTTTTGCTTTGCTAATAGCGTCAGTAATCTTGGATTCACTGATGTCTAGTCCGGTTACATCAAATCCCTTTAAGGCAAGGTAATGGCTAAATCTACCATTTCCACAGGCTAAATCAAGCATAAGGCTAGCCTTAGATGGGCTCAAGTGAAATAATAGCCTATCCAAAAAAGCTCTGGCTTCCTCCTCACTCCTATGACGGTATAACAAGTCATAATAAGGCGAGTTAAACCATTTCAAAAACCATTCATCCTGCATATAAGAAAATTAAAGGGTGTATTGTAAAAAAGACAACAAAAGTAGGAAAAAGAAAGAACTGATTAGGTTGTCTATTGATTTAAAATTTCCTAAACTCATAATAGACCCATTGATTTAGCCATGAAATGGTAAAGAAGAAGGAAGTCCTGAACCCTTTGAAACAAAAATTTATTATATGCTCACAAAATTCTTTATATTTGTGCACTAAAAAAAAATCTATATATGAGTAATGCTGCTTTAGACCTGGACAACCTAAAAATAATAAGACAAAGTGCAAGAGACTTTGCTGAGACTTACATTAGACCCAATATTATGAAATGGGATGAATCCCAGCATTTTCCTGTGGATGTAATGAAAAAAATGGGAGAATACGGTTTTCTGGGAGTTTTAGTACCTGTAGAATATGAAGGTGCTGGGTTAGGTTATCAGGAATACATTACCGTAATTGAGGAAATTTCTAAAGTTGATCCATCTATAGGTTTATCTGTAGCCGCGCATAACTCTTTGTGTACGGGACATATACTAGCGTTTGGCAATGAGGAACAAAAGAAAAAGTACTTACCCAAATTAGCAACAGGCGAATGGTTGGGAGCGTGGGGATTAACTGAACCCAATACAGGAAGTGATGCAGGTAGAATGAAAACAGTAGCTGAGAAAAAAGGCGACAATTATATAATCAATGGTACTAAGTGCTGGATCACCCATGGAATTAGTGCTGAAGTTGCTGTTGTGATTGTAAGAACAGGAGAACTATTAGATTCTAGGGGGATGACAGCTTTTATTGTCGAAAGGAATACAGAAGGTTTTGCCGGCGGAAAAAAGGAAGATAAACTTGGAATGAGAGCATCAGAAACTGCTGAACTGATATTTGACGATTGTAAGGTTCCTGTTGCAAATATGCTTGGTAATGAGGGCGAAGGTTTTATACAATCAATGAAAATTCTCGACGGAGGAAGGATCAGCATTGCAGCGCTTTCTCTTGGTATTGCAAAAGGTGCTTACGAAGCTTCCGTTAAGTATTCTAAAGAACGTCATCAATTTGGTCAACCCATTTCTAACTTTCAAGGGATCTCTTTTAAACTAGCCGACATGACTACCGAAATACAAGCAGCAGAGTTACTCACACGGAAAGCCGCAGACCTCAAAAATCGTGGAGAAAAAGTAACTAAAATCTCAGCAAGTGCTAAATACTTCGCATCTGAGGTTTGTGTAAAAGCAGCCACGGATGCTGTACAAATTTTTGGTGGCTATGGATATACCAAGGAGTTCCCGGTTGAAAAATTTTACAGAGATTCAAAACTCTGTACCATTGGGGAAGGTACTTCTGAAATACAAAAACTAGTAATTACCAGAGAGTTGATAAAGGAGAATAAATTGGATAGTTAATTTCTATTTACACAAAAAGATTTTCTACCATTCAAAATCTATTTGTCCGTATTTTTTAAAAAAACCGTACCTTTAAATTTTTGATTTAAACGGTTTTATTATGAACAGCTTTGCCATTTTTTCTTTTTTCGTCCCTTTTCTATTTTTATTCGCAAACAGCTTAACTGCTCAGGAAAAATCAATCACTCCACCTGAAGAGTTTTTTGGTTTTCAACCGGGAGATGACAGAAAATTATTCAACTACGAGGAAATGATTGCCTACCTTCAACTTTTGGAGGAACAATCTGACAAAATCCAATTGATCGAATCCGGAGAAACAGAACTAGGGCGTCCTATGTATCTCTGTTTTGTATCCTCTTCGAACAATATTAATCAACTTGAAGAATTAAAAGGGATTAACCGCCAACTAGCTTTAAATTACCAGCTGGAAGATAAAGAACGTGATGAGTTAATCAAGCGAGGAAAAGCCTTTTTCTTTATGACACTTTCTATGCACTCAACGGAAGTAGGAATGTCCCAGGCTGCTCCCCTAATTATTTATGAATTACTAACATCTGATGATCCCATTATAGAAAAAATCCTTGAAAATACTGTTTACATGATTACTCCGTCACACAATCCTGATGGAATGAATATGATTGTAGAACATTATAAAAAATACCTTGGCACCAAATATGAGGGAAGTTTCATGCCCGGTGTCTATCACAAATATGCAGGGCACAATATCAACAGAGATTTTATAACCCTCTTGCTAAAGGAAAATCAAATGGTAGCAGATGCCTACAGTACTGAATGGTTTCCGCAACTTATGGTAGAAAGACATCAAATGGGTTCACTGGGACCAAGGTATTATATTTCACCCCCATCAGATCCTATCGCTGAGAATATTCAGGCAGGACTTTACAATTGGAAGAGAATTTTTGGATCCCGGTCGATAACTGATATGACAAGGAATGGACTTAAAGGTGTTTCTGTAAATTACCATTTTGATTTTTATTGGCCCGGTCACACCACTACAGGAGCCTGGAAAGGAATAATAGCCATGTTATCAGAAGCTGCAAGTGTCCGAATTGCTACCCCCATTTACATCGAACCAAATGAAATAAGATTCAGCGGTAAAGGCTTGTCTTCCAATGACATGAGTATAAATATGCCTGATCCCTGGAAAGGCGGATGGTGGAGACTTTCTGATATTGTAGAGTATGAAAGGGTAAATACTATTTCTTACCTGCATACTGCTGCAATCCACAAAAATGAAATTCTTTTATTTCGCAATGAATTGACTAAAGAGGAAGTACGTAGAGGAAAAGAATCTGCACCCTTTTATTATATACTACCTCAAAAACAACACGACCAGAGTGAATGGTCAGACTTAGTTAACTTACTTATGCGTCATGGTATAAGCGTTTTTCAACTCACGGATAACATGCATACTAATCAGCACCGTCTGAATGAAGGAGATATTGTTATTCCATTAGCCCAGCCCTATAGAGCGTTTATAAAAGAGATAATGGAAACCCAAACCTATCCCATACGCACTTATACGCTGGGCGGTCCTGTCATCCAACCCTATGACATCAATTCTTGGTCACTACCATTGCACAGGGGGGTAAATTCAATAGAAATCAACGATGCTGACCTCAGTATTCCTGCTGAAAAATTACAGCTTATTCAGAGGCCATTTCATATCGAGTTTAAAAAGCCACAGGATTTTGATGGTTTTTTATTGCCTGTAAATAATAATCACGCTTTCAAAACAGCTTTTCAGGCTAAAGGAATGGGGATGACAGTTAACCGTTTAACTGAGGAAATCACCATTGATGGAGAAAAAATCGAATCAGGTAGCTTCTATATTCCTCTCCAAAGTGGAATTGACCAGTTACTTAATGAATTGAATTTTGAGCCGGTTTTTTATAATGGAGAGATAGAATTAAAAACAATAGAACTTAGTTTGCCTAGGATTGCGCTTGTAGAAAGCTGGTTCCACGATATGGATGCCGGATGGACTAGACTACTATTAGATACCTATCAACTGCCTTATCAGGTATTAAGGCCGGTAGATTTAAGGAAAGATGATTGGATCAATCGCTATGATGTATTGCTTTTCCCTGATCAAAACGCTACCGTATTGAGGAGGGGGAGGTTTTCGCCTGACGGTATTCCACCCCCAGCACCGACACCATATACAAAAGGTATCGAAAATGAGGGGATGCAAAATATTTTTTCATTCATAAATAAAGGTGGGAAAATAGTATCGTGGGGAAGGTCAACAGATCTCTTCCTAGGAAATCAAAGTTTGGATTTAGCAGATGGCGCTAAGGAAGAATTTAGGCTGCCGGTAAGAAACATTGCCACTTCATTATCTGAACAAGGATTAAGTGTTACAGGTTCTTTTTTAAATCTAAATTTCAATACAGACCATCATATCAGCTCAGGTATGCCTGAATCAGGTGGTGTATTTCACAGGGGCAATCCGGTGTTCGCAACGGAACTACCCGTTTTTGATATGGACCGAAGAGTACTTGCTACTTTTGCAAATAAAAATGTTTTGTTAAGTGGATATGCAGTAAATGAAGAATTACTTGTAAACCATCCAGCTTTGGTTTGGACAAAAAAAGGTGACGGAGAATTGTATTTATTTTCTTTCAGTCCGGTATTTAGAGGATCAACTCCAGCAACTTTTAAACTACTTTGGAATTCGATACTTCCCGAATTTTAAATCAAAATCAAGATGAAAATAAGAATCAGAGAAAATTCAATAAGACTCAGACTGACTCAAGGCGAGGTGGTGTCGTTTAATCAAAATGGCTTTTTTGAACAAACTTGTACTTTTGGACCGGAAGCAGGGAACCGGTTAATTTACAGATTAGAAAAAAGTAAAAATCTGAAGGAACCGAATGCTCAGATTGAGGATGGCAAAATTACCGTTTTTTTACCTGAAAATGATGCTACTCACTGGGCTGGAGGTGATGAGGTTGGAATTGACTATACTAAATATCAAGACCGACCTGAAGAATTGCGGATTTTGGTGGAAAAAGATTTTCAATGTCTCAAACCTAGACTGGAAGAAGATGAAAGCGATAATTTTCCCAACCCTCAGTCATTGAGTTGATTCATGGAAAACATGCTGACAGCATCTAAGAAAAGAGTAGTTTTTTACCGTCAATCAGCCTTGCCTGAGGAGCATGAGGATTACCTAACCAGGGAGGAACCTTTGGCCATCACCATATCGTATTATGATAGTGCAAATAGATTACATACCTTTCCATTGTCTATCACCATGCGTACTCCCGGCAATGATGAAGAGCTTTGCAAAGGGTTCCTATTATCTGAGGGGATAATTGATTCCAATGATCAAATAAAAAACATGACCTTCAAGAGAAGTTCAGAAAATCCTTTGTTGAGAGATCAGAGCATTCAGGTAACCTTACAAGATAATTGTTTTTTCCAACCCGATCAGTTCAGAAGAAATTTCTACAGCAGCAGCAGTTGTGGTGTATGTGGAAAAAACTCAATCGAACAACTGGAAAGACAAATAAAGACCATTCTCCCAAAAGCCAAACCAATTATTGACAGAGAAAAAATTTTTTCTATCAATCAGATCATGAAAAAAGGTCAAACAACTTTTCATAAAACAGGTGGGATTCACGGGACAGCAGTCTTCAATGAACAACTTGAACTCGAATGCATTATGGAAGATGTAGGGAGACATAATGCAATGGATAAAGTCATTGGGAACTTAATGAAAAGCAATGATCTTCCTGCAAAGAATAAAATTGTATCAGTTAGTGGAAGAGCCGGCTTTGAATTGGTACAAAAGGCGTTGGTGGCTGGTTTTGGTATTATGACAGCCGTTGGAGCGCCTTCAGATTTGGCAGTAGATCTGGCGCACACTTATGGAATGACCTTAATAGGTTTTTTGAAAAACGATCAGTTCAATGTTTATTCACACCCGCAAAGAATTGTGGATTAACCAAACTAAATGAGAGAAAACAAAGACGGGAATCAAAAGCTAAAATTTGAAGCCAAAGAAGAGTTTACCGGATTAAAAACGGGGAAACGAAAAAAGAAATCAGCAGGTATACCGGGTGTTTTAAATGCATTGAAACACGCCTTTAAGTACATGCCGATTCCCAGTATTTTTAAAGCCGCTTCAAAGCTAAATCAAAAAGGCGGTTTCGACTGTCCAGGTTGCGCATGGCCTGACCCGGACGACGACAGATCGGCTCTAGGTGAATTTTGTGAAAATGGAATGAAAGCCATATCTGAGGAAATATCAAAGAAAATTATAAATGGAGACTTTTTTGAAAACAAGTCTGTCAGCGAGCTTAGAGAATACAGTGATTTCGAACTGGGGAAATTAGGTAGATTGGGAGAACCCTTGATATACCACCAACACGATGATAAGTACCATCCTATTAGTTGGCAAAATGCTTTTAAGCTTATTGCTAAAGAGTTGCAAGATTTAGATCATCCTGATCAGGCATCTTTTTATACTTCGGGAAGAACGAGTAATGAAGCCGCCTTTCTCTACCAATTATTTGTGAGAATGCTGGGAACCAACAACTTACCGGACTGTTCAAATATGTGCCATGAATCATCAGGGGTAGGACTGACAGAAACCCTTGGACTTGGTAAGGGATCTGTTACCTTAAATGACATGCACAGAGCTGAGGTGATTATCATAATGGGGCAAAACCCCGGAACCAACCATCCGCGCATGTTGTCCGCTCTTGAAAAATGTAAAGAAAATGGCGGAAAAATAATAACTGTGAATCCACTTCCGGAAGCAGGTTTGCTGACTTTTATCAATCCCCAGAATCCAATAAAAATCATGAGTGGTGGAACTACCCTTACTGATATCTTTTTGCAGGTTAAAATCAATGGAGATATTCCACTGTTAAAGGGTTTAATGAAAATACTGCTAATTAAGGATGAGGAAAGGGAAGGCAAAGTTCTGGACCACCATTTCATAGCAGATTACACTGAGAATTTCAATTTATTAAAGGAGCATCTGGATAAGGTGAGTTTAGATGATTGTATAGAAAAAAGTGGAATTCCTTTAGACCTAATGGAGTCAGCAGTGGACCTCATTGCTGATAAAGAAAAAATCATTGTTTGCTGGGCGATGGGACTAACCCAACATAAAAATGGTGTAAACAACATAAAGGAAATCGTTAATCTCCTGCTCCTAAAAGGAGCAATAGGAAAGGAGGGGGCAGGCACCTGTCCGGTTCGCGGACATTCAAATGTACAGGGAGACAGGACGATGGGTATTTATGAAGCTCCAAGTGAAGATTTTCTGAAAAGGTTAGACAAAGTCTTTAATTTTACTGCACCACGAAAACATGGTTATTCAACTGTAGACAATATTCGGGCTATGGCAGATGGAAAGGTCAAAGTCTTTATGGCTATGGGCGGTAATTTTTTATCAGCTGCGCCAGATACTAACTTGACTGGAAGGGCAATGAGTAATTGTAAACTCACCGTACATGTTAGTACAAAATTAAATCGGTCCCATCTCGCTCCCGGTGAAGTCTCTCTGATTCTCCCCTGCCTTGGAAGATCTGAAAAAGATATTCAAAAAAGTGGTCAGCAATATGTTACGGTTGAAAATTCCATGGGGGTTGTCCACAGTTCTAAGGGAATACTCAAACCTTGCTCAAAAAACTTAAAAAGTGAAGTTGGAATCATCTGTGAGTTGGCGGAGACCACTTTAAATGGCAAAAGTAGCGTAAACTGGAAAAAATTAACTACTAATTATGACAATATACGTGATCTGATTGAAAAGGCCATACCGGGATTTGAAAACTTCAATCAAAGAATTCGGAAAGACCAGCAGTTCTATCTTCCAAATGGTCCACGGACAAGAAAATTTAACACACCGAATGGAAAAGCTTTTTTCTCAATTAACCCATTCCCAATAATAGAAACTCATTCTGAGGAACTTATAATGATGACAATAAGAAGTCATGACCAATTCAACACCACTATTTATGGATTAGACGATCGCTATCGTGGTGTATATAATGAAAGGCGGGTAATTATGATGAATCCAACAGATATGAAGGTGAGAAATCTGAAGTCCAAGGAGGTAGTCAACCTAAAATCAGATTATAAGGGGGTAAAGAGGTTAGCCAAAAAGTTCATTGTCATTCCATACGACATCCCAGAGGGTTGTGCAGCAACCTATTTTCCTGAAGCCAATGCCCTAATACCCTATGATGAGTTTGCAGATAAGTCGAAGACACCCATTTCAAAATCGGTGAGAATCAAGATTGAAAAAAGTGCTGAAAAGGAATTGGTAGAAATGGCTTAAATAGGAATAATCAGGATTAAAGTTCAGAAAGATCTTCTTTTCTAATAAGCTTAATATTAGTCAGTTGATAATGGTCAATTACATCAACAACTAATGATTTACGGACGACCAGTATGATAGTTTGATTAATTTCTCCATTTTTTATTTTTTCTAAAAAATCGGTGAGCTCAGGTTCAAGACCTTCACCACGCAATTCCAAGGGTCCGATTTCATCAATAATAAGAAAATCGGTATTCAGTGGTGGTTTCATTTTAAGCCATGATCCGGCTACCTTAAATGATTTCTTGCTAAATTTGAATTTACCTATTTCAAATACGCCATCCCGTTCTTTAACAGATTTTGAGACCTCGGCGTTGATCTTCACATCCATATACGGATTATAAAAAAGTCGTTTTTGATTTTCAACAGGCATAAATATACCGTGAACTCTTTTCTTGCCTTCATTCATCCAAGTTAAAAGGGCAGTAGTTTTGCCCTCACCTGTATCACCACTGAGAATTAATATATCTTTGATCATTTTATCACTAGTCTCTTAAAATTTTGAAAGCACAAATTTAAATAAAGAAATTTAAGTTTATTTAAATATTACTAAGGCATGAATGACAAACTACCATAAACATGAAAATTCCATCTTTTTTTTCACCTCTTTTCGTTTTTACATTAATTTTATCCTTAGGTAGTTTACCAAATGGTATGAAAGCTCAACAGCCGGCAGAATTATTTCTCCAGGTAGAGCGACAAAATAGATTAAAAACGATCAGAATTCTTCCGGGGGAGGTTTTTCAAATAAGAACCTACAACAATCCAAATAAATGGCAAAAAGTCAGACTTTATGATCTGGATGTTGATTCCCAGGAAATGATTACTGATTTCGGCTCATTCCATATAGATGATATCAGATCGCTGAGAACAGAACGGCAAGACAAACATGGTGATTTATTGGTCGGGCTTACTTTGACCTTTGCAGCAGGAACTGCACTCTTTAGTTTAGTAGATTTAATATACGGCAATCCATACAATTGGGAATTCGTAGCAGTTGCGGGGGGTATATTTGGAGCTTCTTTTTTATATAAGTTAGTAAGCAGGGCATTCTACTACCGATTTGACCGTAAACATCGCCTAAGGATAATCGACATAAGCCTATGAAAGACCCACTAAACAACTAACTTAAACTTGAAGACAATAAAGGAAAATAGTAAATTGACTATAGCAATATTAGGAAAAACTATCCAAGTGCATCGGCACCTGCTACTATCTCAAGTAACTCACCAGTAATGGCCTCTTGTCTTGCTTTATTGTAATGTATCTTCAAGTCCTTTAGCAAATCGTTTGCGTTTTCAGTCGCCTTGTCCATAGCTGTCATCCTCGCTCCGTGTTCAGCAGCATGAGTATCCAACAAACACTTATGAAACTGAATTTGAAGAATGGTCGGAACTAATTGGCGAATAAGTTCTTCTTTTTCTGGTTCAAAGATATAGCCAATTTCTGTTATATTTTCATCTTTATCTGTAGCCTGAACTGCATCAACAGGAAGGAATCGTTCAACAGTTGGAATTTGGACACCAGCATTTTTAAAACTACCATAAACTACTTCAATTCGATCATACTTTTCTTGCTTGAAGCGGAGCATGATTAGTTTAGTAAGTTTATTGACATTTTCAAAAGACAAATCAGCAAACATGTCCACATAATCGTCAACAACTTTAACCTTCTTGTATCGTTTTTTGAAAAAATCGAATCCTCTTTTGCCAATGCAGGCTAAAACGAGGTTCCCGTTATCCCTTTGCTGTGCGTAATCGGTGTCGATCTTATTGGCTGTTGCTTTGATGATATTTGAATTAAACGCCCCACAAAGACCTCTGCTAGAGGTTACAACAACAACTAAAACCCTGTTAACCGGTCTTACTTTATTGTATTCAGTACTGGTATCACCCTCAAGACCAGCAAGTATTTTTGACATCATCTCCTCAAGCTTATTGGAATAAGGTCTTAGTCTAGTTATGGCGTCTTGTGCCTTTCTCAACTTAGCAGCAGAAACCATTTTCATGGCTTTGGTAATCTGTTGTGTTGAATTAACAGACTGAATTCTTTCTCTTACCTCTTTTAAATTAGCACCCATAAGTCAGGTTATAGATCAATTATCAAATGATGACTATCAAAAAATTATTTGTAACTTACTGACATTTCAGCAGCTAAGCTCTTTACAGATTCTAGAGCTGATTCTGTTAGTTTACCTTCTTTAAAGTCTTTTAACGCCTCTGGGAATCTTTGTTCAAGGTTATTTAGGAATACCGCTTCGAACTCCCCGATTTTCTCAACAGGAACATCTCTTAAAAGCGCATTGGTACCAAGATAAATCATGGCTACCTGCTTTTCAACACTGACAGGTGAGTATTGAGGTTGTTTAAGAATTTCAACATTCCTTTTACCTTTCTCAAGTACTGCCATAGTTGCAGGATCAAGGTCAGAACCAAATTTCGAGAAAGCTTCAAGCTCTCGGTACTGAGCCTGATCAAGTTTAAGGGTTCCCGATACTTTTTTCATAGATTTAATCTGAGCTGATCCACCCACCCTAGAAACAGAGATACCAACGTTAATTGCAGGTCGAATACCGGCATTAAACAAGCCGGACTCTAGGAATATCTGACCGTCAGTAATCGAAATTACGTTAGTTGGAATATATGCAGATACGTCACCGGCTTGCGTTTCAATAATAGGAAGAGCAGTCAAAGAACCACCACCTTTTACAATTGGGTTACCGTCCTCATCTTTCGCATTTTTAAGACTATTAGGAAGGTCATTCATTTGGCGAGCAATATCGTCATTTTCAATAACCTTAGCTGCACGCTCTAGCAGTCTAGAGTGAAGATAGAAAACATCACCAGGGTAAGCCTCACGACCTGGAGGTCTTCTAAGAAGAAGAGAAACTTCACGATAAGCAACGGCCTGCTTTGAAAGATCATCATATATGATCAATGCCGGACGTCCTGTATCTCTAAAGTATTCACCAATTGCAGCACCCGCAAATGGAGCATAGAACTGAAGCGGTGCGGGATCAGATGCAGAAGCAGATACAATGATGGTGTAATCCATCGCACCATTGTCCTTAAGGGTCTTAGCCACCTGCGCGACCGTAGAAGCCTTTTGTCCGGAAGCCACGTAAATACAATAGACAGGTTCTCCTTTATCGTAAAACTCCTTTTGGTTTATAATGGTATCTATTGCGATAGCTGTCTTACCGGTCTGTCTGTCTCCAATGATTAACTCACGCTGACCTCTACCAATTGGAATCATGGAGTCAATCGCCTTGATACCAGTCTGAAGTGGTTCATATACCGGCTGACGATAAATTACACCCGGAGCTTTTCGCTCAAGTGGCAATTCATATCTTTTGCCTTCAATTGGTCCAAAACCGTCAATAGGTTCTCCAAGTGGATTCACCACTCTTCCGATAAACTCCTCACCCACTTTTATAGAAGCGATACGGTTGGTCCTTCTAACTGTAGAACCCTCTCTTATTCCTTCACCTGACCCCATCAATACCACACCCACATTATCTTCCTCAAGGTTAAGGGCAATAGCCTGGTCACCATTTTCAAACTCTACCAACTCTCCAGCTTGCACACTGGTAAGTCCATATATACGTGCAATACCGTCTCCCACCTGCAAAACAGTACCTACCTCCTCTAGTTCACTTTGAGATTTAAAACCCGAAAGCTGTTGTTTAAGAATTGCTGAAATTTCGTCTGGTTTAATTTTACTCATTGTATATGAATTTATTTTTTTTCAAATATTTTTTTAAGTTATAGCTCCTTTTATCTGAGCTGAATAAAACCTTTTCTTTATAACGTTCAATTCGTGTTTTACACTTGCATCAATTAAATGATCTCCAAAATCAACAATCATTCCTCCAATCAAGTCCGGATTCACTTTTGTAGTTAGTTCAACCTGTTTGATACTTGGAGATTTGGTTAAAGCAACAACTAATTTATCGATTAATTTCTGACCGGCAGGAACAGCAGTAATCAATCTTACTTTTGTTATTCCCCTCACGTTTCTATAGTGATCTAAAACGCCATTGAGAATTTCAGGAAGCATCTTCTCCCTTCCTTTTCTAATCAGAATAGCAATGAACTTAGCTGTAATTTCAGATATTTTACCGATAAATATCTGATCAATTACTTTCTGCTTTACCGAAGGCTTTACAACAGGACTTTTTACCAATAAGAACAAATCTCTGTTTTTCAAGGCCTCCAGTATATTATTAACGTCCTGTACTACAGCATCTGTTGAATTGCGCTCTTCTGCAATTTCAATAAGGCTTTTAGCATAACGCGATATGATACTGAAATTAGACATAATTATTATTAATATGAAAATTGAAATTAATTCAACCTAATATCGTCAACCAACTTACTGACATATTCTTCTTGAGCCTGATCATTGTTCAGTTCTCTTTGTATTATCTTCCCTGCAATATCTACAGCCATACCTGCAACCTCGTTTTTCAATTCTTTGATAGCAGCTATTTTCTGATTTTCAATATCATTTCTGGCATTTTGCACAATTACTGCTGCCTCCTCTTTGGCTTTTTTCTTAGCCTCAGATATCATGTAATCTCTGGCTTCTTTTGCCTCTTTGATTATAAGTGTACGTTCTTCTCTTGCCTTTGCTAATAGTTCCTCATTTTCCTCTTTGAGGTTTTCCATTTCCGCTCTGGCAATCTTTGCAGCATCTAGTGCATTTTGAATATCATGTTCTCGTCTTTTGAGGGCTGCAACAATAGGTTTAAATGCAAACTTACCTATTACAGCAAGGAATGTAAGAAAGATTATAGTGGTCCAGATAACTAAACCCGGATCTGGCCTAAATACAGTAAATTCAGCTAGAAATAACATTAATTATTGTTTTTAATTTTAAATAAAAAGGTTGTACCGGCAAAAACCGGTACAACACTTTTGAAATGTAACTACGCAATTAACATCAAAACCATAGAGATCAATGCAGCACCTTCAATGAAGGCAGCCATAAGGATCATATTACCTCTGATGTCATTTGCAGCTTCTGGTTGTCTTGCTATAGCTTCCATAGCTTTTCCACCAATGTGACCAATGCCAATCGCAGCAGCCAAAGCGGAAATAGACAAACCAATAAAAATCAACGTTCCAGTCATGATTAAAAAATATTTAGTGATTAATGATGTGCTTCTTCAGTTGCAGCTCCTAAATAAGAAGCTGTAAGTATTGTAAATACGAAAGCCTGTACCAATGCAATGATCAATTCAATTGCCATCATAAACAAAGTCAAAGGAAATGCCATAATAACTCCCCATATAGATCCACTCATATTTGCACCAGAGTCCCCAAAAATAAATATCAAACTTACGAACGCAACCATTACAATATGACCTGCTGTAATACTAGCAGATAAACGTAACATCAACGTAAAGGGCTTGATAAACATTCCAATAAATTCCACAGGAGTAAGGATGAGTTTTATAGGAGCGGGAATTCCTGGCATCCAGAAAATATGCTCCCAATAGTGTTTGTTCCCAACAAAGTTTACAGTAAAAAACGTAAACAAAGCCAATACCATAGTCACAGTCAAATTACCCGTAACATTTGCACTTCCCGGAAAAAATGGAACCTGACCAAATAAATTAAGTGCCAGAATAAAAAAGAATATACATAATAAAAACGGTAGAAACCGATCGTATTTTTTTCCTAAAAATGGCTTAGCAACATCATCCTGAATGAAGACTATAATAGTCTCCATAAAATTCTGCAATCCCTTGGGTGCCAATCCATCTCTCTTGCGATAAGCCTTTGCAACGGTAAGAAATAACCAAGTCAGAAATATAAAGACCAATAGCATTGAAAATACATTCTTGGTAATTGAAAAATCATAATAAGAGGTAATTGAACCACCAAAGAAACATCCATCAATAGTACTTTTCCACTCTACTTGATACTCCTGACCACTATATTTAACAAAAATTGTAGGCACCATTTCACCACATCTGTTTTCCGCCTCTCTCTTAGTAAATCCATCAATATCAACTCTTCCATCAGGAAAGGAATTATCGATAACTCTATAAATAGTGCCGTGATTTAAAACAAATCGATTAATAGCAATTGTGCCATCTCCATAAGATTCAGGTTTAAATTGACGAGTGGAACTAAGGGTTGTCCATCCAGCACCGGGAGCAAAAAGAATAACCGGCAAATGAAAAAACAAATTTCCACCAATATGAAATGCATTGGCATCGACAATATGACCAATGGCTTTCTCTCCTGGATCAAACTCTTTTTCATCGAGCCCTTCTATAGGCGTCTCAATAATTGGATCAGGTTCTTCCTGTTGAACACCAGCAGCAAAAAGTACTCCTGAGCTAAAAACAAGTCCAAAACACATGAATGAAACCAGGAACTTCCTCATCAACATATATTTAATTTTCATATGGATTTTAAAAATCGGTGCAAAGGTATAATTTTAAATTTAATTGGAACTTAAAAAATAATAAATTTCGAAAAGGTTTTTCTAAATGACAAAATAGTGATGATAATTAACACAGAAAAAGGGGAACCACAATAGGCCCCCCTTTTAAAGTATCATTTAATTGAAATGGTATTTATCGACCGAACAACTGTATTGGTAAGACTACATTTCCTTTTTTAGTACTTATCACCAGCTGATACATCCCTGATGGAAATTCGGTAAAATCAAATTGTTGACGCTCACTACCGGCAGGGATTTCACCCTCTTTTATAAGTTGTCCAATGGAATTGAAAACATTGAACCTTTGATTCACACTTATTGGATCGTATTTTAATATCACATTACCTGAAGTAGGATTTGGATACAAAGTAAAATTCATACCTTCGTAATCAACTACTGAAACCCCTGTATAATTTACCTCAAGTTCAAAAGTATCTCGACTGCAATAGTTTGAAGCAATTAATCTAACTATGTAAACACCTGTTTCTGCATATTCATGTTCAGGATGAATTAAGTCTGATTCACTTCCATCACCAAAGTCCCATTCAAATTCTTCAGAATAGTTGGATAGGTTATGAAACTCAAAAACACCAGTCTCAATTTCTATAAATTCAAAATTTGCAACTGCAGGGGTGTCAACTAATATATAATCTGCCCTATCAAGTGTATTAGATCCCAAAGCATTAACTACTCTCAATGAGACAGAATATACTCCGGGTTCATTGTAGGTAACTTCAGGATTAGGTTCATTGGATGTTTCCGGGATCCCTCCTTCAAAAGTCCATTCAAACGCATCTACGCTTGACAATACATTATTTTCAAATTGTACTTTGAAAGGAGCACAGCCTTGACGATTTGATGTCGCTGTAAAATCAGACAATGGGAAATCTCCTACCGAAATTTGCTTACTCAAGCTCACTGTATCACATTGGTTCCAAGCAACCAAGCGGACAGTATAAATGCCGTGGTTTTCGTATGTATATATAGGTGACATTTCTGTAGATTGGGAACCATCACCAAAACTCCATTCTAAGCCGTCAACATGCTCAAAATCAGGAATAAATGAAACAACTCTATCTTCAATTTCGGTATCAAAATCAATTACCGGAATAGGTAAAATCTCTACCATATTTCCAATAACAACTGTATCTGAACCAGCAGGATTAGAAACAATTAAAGTAACAGAGTAGGTGCCCGACTCATTCCACTCTACCCATACACTATCACTATCAGAAGTTTCGGGAGACCCACCTTCAAATATCCACTCTCTTTCAAAAACAATACCTTCAGTTCGATCGATAAAGTGAACTAAAAAAGGAGCACAATCAGATAGTTCACTACCTCCATCTGCATTTACTGCACCAATATCTCCGGAAGGCAAGTTATATGCCTGCACAACTTGTTGCCATATTGTGGTATCGCACTCGTTTATTGCGTATAGCGTAACAAGGTAATCACCATCAATTTCAAAAGTATGCTCCGGATTTTCTTCAGCACTTTGGTTGCCATCGCCAAAGTCCCAAGAAACTTCATTGGTAAAAGTTAAATCTGTTTCAAACTGAATTGTTCTTTGATTAGGCGAATAGGAAACTTCAACCTCAGGACTATTCTTTATCTCAACGAACTCATTCATAACCAATGTATCTGATCCGGCAGCAGCAAAAACAATAAGAGTAACATCATAAAAACCCGCATTTTCATAGGTAACTACAGGATTATCTTCATTTGAAAGTTCAGGATTGCCGCCTTCAAAAATCCATATAACACTATCTACATTGTTTGTAGACTGATTTACAAAAGTTACCTCAGCAGGAGAACAAAATACAGAATCTAAAGTAGCAAAAGCTGCTATTGGGAATGAGGTAAATTCAATAGTTAAGGATGCTGTATCAGATCCACATAAATTACTTACCACCAAAACAACTTCATACTCTCCATCATTTTCATATGCATGAACAGGTTCGAATTCAGAGGAACTATTACCATCACCAAATTTCCATAGAAAATCTGCAGGTATTGAAGAAAGATTATCAAAGAAAACGGAATCACCAATAATATCTACATTAAATTCAGCTTCTGGTAGGTCAAATACTGTTATGAAGTCATGTTTAAATATTGTATCACTACCCGAATCATTAAATACAATCAATTCAACATCATAAACTCCAGATTCGGTATAACTTACTGTAGGATTAAAAGATGTTGAAGACGAAGGATTACCTCCTGGAAAACTCCAAACTAGATCTGTCACATTTGGTGAAGATTCATTAAAAAACTGAACTGAGAGAGGTGCGCAACCTTCCTCTTCAGATGCACTAAAATCAGCTTCAGGATAATCCAATACAAAAATAAATTCAAACAATTGTGATTCTCCACAATCATTGAAGGCAAACAGACGCACTTCATATTCACCTTCAAGAGCATAAGTGTGAACGGGATTATCCAAAACACTAACATTGCCATCACCAAATTCCCAAAAATAGGAATTGGCATTTTGAGAATTATTGAAAAAGCTTACTTCGAGGATATTAATTTCATATGAAAAATCTACAATAGGAACATCATCTACTGCAATCATGTTAGGGACAGTGAGCTCTGATGAACCAACAATATTAGCAACTTCTAAAGTTACATCAAATGAACCCTGATTATTATAGGTTACTACAGGATTTTCTTCAGTAGATTGCGACGGGTCGCCACCTGGAAAAGTCCAGTTCCAACTTATAGGAAGCTCAAAGGAATTATCGAAAAATTCAACAGTTAAAGGAGCACATCCAAAAGTAGGCCAGGCATCGAAACTAACCGTAGGCGGATCGGTAATTTGACAACTGGAAAAAACCATCACTCGATTAATAAACATATTATTTCCACGACCTGTCACGTTTTCAATTTTTAAAACTACTGATTCTTGATCATTGTATTGAGATATATCAAGTAAAAGACAGCTATTCCCAAATCCACCTTCAACACACCAATCAGAATCTTCCTGTGGCAAGAAAAAAGCAGTTGATTGTTGAAGTGTAGCAAAATTGCCATTCCCATTTTCAGTGTCACCAAAAACTTTTACGGGAAAAGTTTGACCCCCATCAAAGGATAAATATATATTTAAGGAATCTCTTCTATTTGCACTATGCCTTCTATATGCATACTCCAACTCTAAAAAGATTTCCTCTCGTCCGGTGAAATCCATTTCCTGAGAAATCAGAGCATCCTTTTGTCCTATGTTCGTGTAGCCATGATTATTTATACCTACCCCTCTAGTTCCATAAGGCATGTATGAGTTTTGAGTGAGCACCCACGTAATACCATTATCGGGATTATCAATAGTCCAATTACTAAGTCCTGTATCATCGAAATCATCATAAAGTACAACATCATATCCATCTGTACCACTGACAAAAACTGCACCAAATATGGTAACTTCATTTGATCCATTTAAATTAGTAGCAGTTAGAGTCACATCATAGACCCCTTCCTGATTGTAAGTCACAGATGGATTCCTATCGGTTGAAAATGATGGGGTGCCACCGGGAAAACTCCAATTCCACTCTGTAGGTGAATTTTCTGAAATGTCATAAAAGTGGATGGTATTGCCTGGGCAAATTTCATCAATACTCATAAAAAAATCAGCCATCGGAGGATCAGGTGGTGGGCAATCTTCTAAGCAATTTTGTATATTTGCCCTGTTGGCAATATAACCACTAATCTGATTGAAGGATTGATTACTCCAATTATTTGTATTGTTTACTGCTGGAGCCATTATGGTATTCGAGCCAGCAGCATCATGAGTCGCACTCCAATTGTGTCCCAATTCATGAGCCAAAAGCACTCTGATTAAATCCTGATTAGTTGAAAAGTCCTGATTGACATTGTATTTATTCGTATTGCAAATTCCATTTAGGTATGCTATCCCAATAGTAGATCCCGCTAGGTTTCTATTGGTCCAAAGTGTACCGTTTCCAAAATTAACACCAAATCCACCACCATTTCCCCAATTCCTAAAAGACCCTAATAGCGTACCTGCTTCGTTACTATTTGTCCATGGATCACAAGTACTGCAGGTCGAAATAAACTGAGTAACAATATTGTATTGTATATCAGCCTCAAATTCATCAGTATAATTACCTTGTACATTATTGGTCACACCAATATTTCGCATTTCCAATTCATCAACATCCTGCCCATATTTATTGAACATCAACCAATCACTGGCAATTGCATAATCCAGAACATAACAGTCATCAGCCCTTGAATGTATGGGATGCTGTTCCCCCATCCACATCTGACGAATCATTTGCTTTCGATTTATTTCAAGTTCTTCAGCCGCACAAAAATTTTCAGGCATAGTTTCAAGGATACTTTCTGCCTCGTAAAAAATAAATAAATCCTGTGAATCATCGCCAGTCATAAACCTCAATGGTTCAATAAAAAAGCGCTTTTCTCCAATATGAATATATCCATAAACAAAATTGTGGTCCACAGTCAAACGGACAATATTATCTAAATCACCATTAGCAAATCCTTTAAAGGCAATATTCCGATTTCTCCTGATGATTTCTGTCTCACCGTCCTCATGCTGCAAAGTAATAAAATAATCAGGTGACAAAATCCTTGAGGGCTCTAGTGTTATATTAAAAACATGTTCTCTCCCTAGCTTGAAATCAATTTTCATTTCAAACTTGACATTTTTCAAGCTATCACTCCAGCTTGTTGGATCTAATTGAACTATCAAATAATCACTAAATTTATCCTCAAGTAAAGCATGCTGCTCTTCTGTAGGTTCTAAAACCCCAAAATCCACAAGATAATCACTGCAATAAACAGAAGCAGAAAATGTTATTGAAAGTATAAAAAGAAATAAAGGTCGTAAAAAATTCATCATAAATAAATTGGTTGTTATATGCTAAATTTGCAAATCATTAAAAAGTTCTAAATATTAAGGTAAAAATAACTATATGCTTAAACCACTGATCATCATTAAGATATTATTAACGGCATCCATAACACTTTTTAACAGCATAAATCAGGCAGAAGCTCAAGTAAGGTTGCAGGATCCGGAAGAAAGTACTAAATCATTTAGCGAGCGATTATGGTATGGGGGAAACATCAATCTAGGGTTTCAAGGAACAAATAACTATAATGTGTTTTTCTTTGGAATTAGTCCAATGGCTGGCTATAAAATAACAGAAGATTTTTCTGTAGGACCAAGAATGGAGTTGTTTTACACCTATTATAAAGCCTTTGTGTGGAGAGAAGGTGCTTATTTCACCACTCACCCAATTTCCTACTCAGGCGGTATTTTTTCAAGGTATAAATTCCTCAATAATTTTTTTGGCCATCTGGAATACGGAATTGAAAAAACAACATTTTTACTGACATCAGGAGGAGACTTCGTTGTAATTGACAATAAGTTAGCAACAACTTCTAAGTATTTTGACAACTTCTACATCGGAATTGGCTACACTTCAGGAGGGAGATTTGGTAGCGAAATCAGTATACTTTACAATGTCATTCAAAATTCACAGACTCTCGATATTCCAATTTCCATCAGAATAGGCTTCAACTATAATTTCTAGTCTGCGACTATGGCAGATAAAACAAAATCTAAGACCGAAATAAAATTTGCAGGGATACGGCATCATGGCCCGGGTACATCAAGGGCTTTAACAAAATGGCTCAAAGCCTTTAAGCCAGATGTCATTTTATTAGAATGCCCTGCAGATGCCAAATCTAAGTTGGATCAATTGGAGATCGAAGAAATACGACCTCCTGTAGCACTTGCTATCTATTCAGACAAGTCGTTGCAAAACACTATGTTACTACCCTTTGCATCCTTCTCCCCTGAGTGGGTGGCTATCCAATATGCCAAATTAAATCATCTGGATATTTACCCTATTGACCTACCCTCTTACGGCTGGAATATTACCGAAGAAAAAGACATTCAGGATTATGGCAAAGATAGCTTGAAACAGGCTTTCAAGCTGGCTGGAATTGAGGATCAGGAGAAATGGTGGGACAGCTCAATTGAGGAAAGCGATGAGGAGGAAGATGTCTTTTCTTTCATCACTACTCTTATGGATAATTGGAGAGCCCTTGAAGAAACAACCAATCCGCTGAATGAATTGCGGGAAGCTTTTATGCGAACAGAAATCCGCAGACTGAGAAAAAGCTTAAAGAATAAAAATATAGCTGTAATAACCGGCGCTTATCACAGTCCGGCAATAATAGATTTTAATTCTAAAAAGTCGGAGGACCAACAACTCTGCAAGTCCATAAAAAAAGAAAAATCCATTGCTAATTGGATTCCATGGTCCTATCAGCGTCTTTCCTCCTCAATTGGTTATGGAGCGGGTGTCAAATATCCATCTTGGTACGAACACCTTTATATATACGGATTTAAAGCACCGGAATTATGGTTTACTAAGGCTGCTTTAACTCTCAGAGAAAAAGGTATTTATGTATCCACAGCTGAAGTTTTGGATGGCATAGAATTGTGCTCCAAATTGGTGCAGTTAAAAAACAAAGTCTTTCCCTCCCTTGAAGACTTAAAAGAAGCAATAAACAGCTCAGTTTTTCATGGTAAACAAACCTATTGGGACATCATAGAGGAAGAGTTACTTATAGGAAAAAGCTTTGGAAGTCTAGGGAAACTTGAAGAATTACATCCGATAAGAAAAGACTTTGAACAACAGATAAAAAAATATCGGCTTAGTGCACTCATAAAAAGAAAAGACACAAAGAGCCGCAAACTTGACCTTCGAAAGGAACAACACCTAGAAATGAGCTTCTTCCTCCATCGTCTAAATATTTTAGGCATTTATCTCGGAACCTTGGATATGTCAGAGAAATCATCACATAGTAATTTTAATGAAACCTGGGAGTTAACCTGGTCCGAAGATGATGAAATTACCTTGATTCAGTGCGGAATGTATGGCAACACCATAGACGAAGCAGTTCCCAATCTGATGAAGGAAAAACTGGACAAAGAAAAATCACTGGTAAGAATATCTGAATACATGGTTAAATTATTGCTTGCAGGTTTGACAAATGAGGTTATTTATTGCCTTAAAATACTAAACCGACTAGCCATCAATTCACTGGATAATTCACAATTAATTCCACTTTGCAGACAGTTGGTACTAGGGTCTAAATATGGCAACCTCAGAAATTTCCCACCTGATAAATTACTCAATATCCTTGAGGACCTACTTCCTCGAGTTTTTGGAATATTCCCCTCTCAATGTATTCATATTGATGAAAAAAAAGCTAGAGAATCCCTAGAGGAATTAACTCTACTAAGGAATATCTGTGGAATATTGGATAAAACTAATACAAATAAAATGTGGTTACAATTACTATCCCATTTGGATCAAAGTGATTTTGTTCATCCAATACTAAAAGGGGCCACATTACGACTTTCGTTGGATAATGGATTGATCAGTCGGGAAATAGCTAGTCCAAGAGTATCCTATGCCCTGCGAGGCAATAAAGAACCCATTGAAAAAGCCCAATGGTTAGAAGGGTTTTTATCATTTGGAGTTCTGGGTATTTTATATGAAACCGAAACCGTTAAACTGCTCGAAACTTTTGTTGGTGAGCTAGAAGAAAGCGAATTCCGAAAAATCTTACCATCGTTAAAAAGGAGTTTTAATCAACTTTCTAAAAGTGAAAAACAAAGATTGTTTTCATTAATAAAGACAAAAATGCCTTCTACTGAAAACACCATTCATTCTGACAAAAGAACAGCACTGTGCCAAGAACAAAATAAAGAAATTCCTGAATTAGTAAACTTAATTTTAACTTAGCTCTCAGAATAAGCCTTGCCTTTTTCAATAAAAAAGTCATTCACCCCTGAGCCCGAAGTCAACCTCAGTATTTTCTGATTGAGCATTTCAAGAATTGCAAGGAAAGTAAAAATAGCCTCTATTCTATCCTGCATCCCCATGACCAAGTCATTGAAATTGATTTTTTTACTCTTCCCCAATTTGTTTTTCAGGAACTGCATTTGCCCATTTGAAGTGTACGGGTATTTGTAAACCTTGTGCACTACCCTCTTTCCCCTGAGGTCAAAATCTTTTTGAAGTCGATGAAAAGTTTCCATCAATTTAAACAAACTGATAGATTCCATTTCAGCGTCAACTAAAGCTTTCTGCGCCAAGGTATTCAGTTCTGAAGCTGCATTTCCTCTGCCAAACCTTTTCATTTGAATCTCTTCAAGAACTTCAAACTCCCCAACAACTTCCTTAAATCGTTTGTATTCAATAATTTGCTGCATAAAGTCCTTTCGGGGATCAATCTCTTCACCGAACTCATCCAGTTCTTTTCTTGGAAGCAGCATTTTGGACTTAATTCTAACTAGGGTGGCAGCTACAAGAATAAATTCGCTGGCTAAGTCGATATCCATTTCCTCCAATAAACGAATGTAAGCCAAAAAGTCATCAGTGATTTTTGCAATGGGGATATCATGAATATCTAATTCATCCCGCTGAATGAAAAATAGAATCAGGTCAAAAGGACCTTCAAATTCCTCCGTTTTAATATGGTATGTAGAAGTACTCAAATTAATGTTTGAAACGCAAAGTTAAATATTTCTGACAATGGTCCACAGAATTAATATAAACAAAACAACAAAAGCCGCCTTGCTGCTAAAAAGTACTATCCCAAGGCGTTCTGGCAACATACTCCAAACTCTTTTGAAATAGAAAAAAACAAATCCCAATATTAGATATGGCAACAAAATAAATAAAATGGGATTTTGCAAAAAAGCTTCTCGATATTCAAAGCTTAAAAGATGTAAGAAAGCCCTTTGCGAACCACAACCTGCACATTCTAGCCCAGTATATGAATAGAGTGGACAATTGATGGCTCCAATCTCCGAATCAATTCCTACATAAGATAGAACAATCAGATAACCTAAGACCAAAATTAGACTCATTCCGATTAAAATTTTTCCCATTTTTAGCTATTACATTCCAGCACCTAAGGCTATTATAAAATAGAAAAGGACAAAACCAGCTGTTAAAAACAAGCCAATTTTAGTAAACAATGCTGCATTATCTGATGCCTTTTTTGCCCCTTCATAATCACCCTTGGTAAATTTCGATTCAACCTGAGCTGCGTATATAATTGCTACAATACCAAGAGGCTGACAACAAAAAATAGTAAGCAGAATGGATTCTACTAACCAGGGATATGGCATTTTTTTGAAATGCCCATCGAGCTTACTTTCCGGAATTGAGGCTGGGATCATCTCCTGCATTTGCTGCTCAAGTTCCTCGTCACTCAATTCAACAACAGGCTTTTTAACAAAACCTAATTCCTCCTTTATGAGTGCAGCGTCAGAGGCAGCTGTCCATTCCTCCAGACCTTGATACCAGATAAGCGTATCGGGCTTAATCGGTTTTTCCTTTAACTCTTCGATAGTAAACGGACCAAATTGATTTTCACCATCGCTATAAAAAAAACGTTTCATTTTTAAATATTTATACTCTGGGGTTGAATATTTTAATTTTCACAGCTTCATTAAAGAGTAAAAAAAATAAAGATAGGATAAGTTTATAGTACTGAACAAAATTCAGCTCAAAAAAGTAATTTGCAAAATATCACTCTCCTAAAACTCATTAGTTTTGTCATATGAATTTAAAGTAAATATATTTTTTCCTAAAGATAACCCAATTTGTTGTTGCATACAAATAAAGCATTATCTTTGCACCGTTTTTTAAAAATCCATCATAGAAGATAAATAGATATGGCTTTAACAGGTAGAATTACACAAATTATTGGTCCGGTTGTGGACGTTAGTTTTTCCGGAGAGGACAATAAGGTGCCGGATATTCTAAATGCACTTGCAGTAAGGCGCGAGGGAAAAGAAGATCTCATCCTAGAAGTTCAACAGCACTTAGGAGAAGACAGTGTCAGAACAGTAGCGATGGACTCAACAGATGGACTGGTAAGGGGCGATAAAATAGTTGATCTTGGCGAGTCCATTTCAATGCCTACAGGCGAAGCAATCAAAGGACGTCTTTTTAACGTAGTTGGAGAACCTATTGACGGTATCGGAGCAGTTGAAAAAGGTAAGAATGCTTATTCTATCCACCAGAAACCACCCGCCTACGAGAACCTCTCAACTGAAACCGAAGTACTTTACACCGGTATTAAAGTAATCGACCTGATCGAGCCTTATCAAAAAGGTGGTAAAATTGGTCTTTTCGGAGGTGCAGGTGTTGGAAAAACAGTTTTGATTCAGGAGTTAATCAATAACATCGCAAAAGGATATGATGGTATCTCGGTTTTTGCCGGGGTTGGAGAAAGAACAAGAGAGGGTAATGACCTTTTGAGAGAGATGCTTGAAGCCGGTATCATCAATTACGGTCCCGAATTCATGGAATCAATGGAAGAAGGTGGTTGGGACTTGTCAAAAGTAGATATGCAAAAACTCAAAGAATCAAAAGCCACTTTCGTGTTCGGTCAAATGAACGAGCCTCCAGGCGCACGTCAAAGAGTTGCTCTTTCAGGTCTTTCTATTGCTGAGTATTACAGAGATGGTGATATGACTGACCCTAACGGTGGAAAAGATATACTTTTCTTTATCGATAATATCTTCCGATTTACTCAAGCGGGCTCTGAGGTATCAGCTCTTTTAGGTCGTATGCCTTCAGCGGTAGGTTACCAACCTACACTGGCATCTGAAATGGGAGCCATGCAGGAGAGAATTACATCAACAAAAAGAGGATCTATTACTTCTGTCCAGGCAGTTTATGTTCCAGCGGATGACTTGACTGACCCCGCACCGGCTACCACCTTTGCCCACCTGGATGCTACAACAGTATTGAGTCGTAAAATTGCTTCATTGGGTATTTACCCTGCTGTGGATCCTCTGGATTCAACTTCAAGAATCCTCGATCCGGCTATTATCGGTAAAGAACACTATGACACGGCTGAAAGAGTAAAAAACATACTACAGCGATACAATGAACTTCAGGACATCATCGCTATCCTGGGTATGGAAGAACTTTCTGAGGAGGATAAATTGGTAGTTCACCGTGCTAGAAGAGTTCAGAGATTCCTCTCTCAGCCTTTCCACGTTGCGGAGCAATTTACCGGCATTCCTGGAGTTCTAGTGCCAATCGAAGAAACCATCAGAGGATTCAATATGATCATTGATGGTGAATTAGATAAGTACCCGGAAGCTGCTTTTAACTTAAAGGGATCTATTGATGACGTAATTGAGACAGGTGAAAAAATGCTTGCTTCTTTATAATTATCCAATAGCTAAAAATAACAAAAATGAAATTAATTGTTCTCTCACCGGATCGTGAAATCTTCAATGGCGAAGTTACTTCAATAAAAGTCCCAGGTTCTGGTGGTTCATTTGAACTACTCAATAATCACGCCCCTATAGTTAGCTCTCTTGCTCATGGAGAAGTAAGGGTGCGCACTAAAACTGATGAATTCAAATTTAAAGTAGAAAAAGGGTTTATCGAGTTGCTGAATAATGAAATATCACTGCTTGTTCAGGGATATGAGGAAATATCAGAATAATTAGTTTTTTAAAAGAAAAACCAGCCCGGTCAGAATTTAATCTTACCGGGCTTTTTTTTAAAACACCTCTAAAAAGTGAAAAGTAAAAAAAGTGAAGAAGGATTAATCTCCATTCTAATGCCGGTAAAAAATGCGGTTCTTTTTTTAGCAGAAACTCTTGAATCTATTATTAATCAATCATACACCAATTGGGAATTAATCAGCGTAGATGACCATTCTTTAGATGACAGTTCAGGTATTCTGAATTATTATGCTCAAAAAGACAAACGAATAAAGGTTTTTGAAAACAGAGGTAAAGGAATAATTGACGCACTACAGACAGCAGAATCATTAGCTTCAGGTGAAATGGTCAGCAGAATGGATGCGGATGATTTATTGCCAATTAATCGCTATGAAAATCAATTCCGTTTATTGAAACAATCTGGACATGGTCATTTGATAACAGGGAAAGTCAAGTATTTTTCTAGCGATAAAAAATTACAGCAGGGTTTTCTAAATTACGCCAATTGGCTCAACCAACTATCTGAAAACAACTGTCACTTTAAAGAAATTTATAAAGAATGTGTTATCGCCTCACCATCTTGGATGATGTTCAGAAACGATTTTAAAGAAATCGGTGGATTTTCAGGATTAGTTTATCCTGAAGATTATGATTTTGTTTTCCGAATCTACTCCCATGATATAAAGGTTTTAGCTATTCCTGAAGTAGTTCTCCATTGGAGGGATCACCCTGAACGTGCATCCAGAAACTTACAGCAATATCGCGATGTAACATTTTTTAAGCTAAAGTGGAAAAGATTTTTAGAATTGGACAGAGCACGGGAGAAGTCTCTTGTTCTTTACGGAGCAGGTCCCAAAGGAAAAAAGTTGGCCAAAATTATCCTTGCTGATACCACTGACTTCTATTGGGTTAGTGGAAATCAAAACAAAATCGATCACGACATCTATGGAAAGACCATCAAAAGTGAAGTGATAATGCAAGGATTGCCTGTTGCGTTTCAATTGATTGTTGCCATATCCTCCCCAGAACAGCTAAATGAAGCAAAAAAACATATACCTAATCATGCAGAGATTTTTTACTTTTGTTGAATGCAACTATCGAAAGACGATATAGAAACCCTGATAAATGGGCTTTATCTGGTAAAAAAAAAGGAAAACCACGATCGATCTGCAAAGATAGAAAAGGGACTATTACATCCTGTTGAAATGTTTATCAATGATTTGATAGCATTAAATTTTTGTATTGAAAATAAGGAGATTGAAAAAAATCTAACTTCCAATAATGTTTTCTTTTCACCTTTACAAAAAGGCTTAGCATTAAACAAAAACAAAAATACTGACTTCCTCAAGGAATACCTACACCTATGTCGGACTTATAAAACACCTCTCCATCCTATAATCGCATACTATCTTTTTCAGAAGACAAGTAAAGCTCATGAGAAAGCGGTTATCCTCAATCATTGCTGCGCGGAAACTAGTGATAAAATGATTCAACTCGGTTGGATTCATCCTAGTGTATTTAAAAACCATGGTGGTGAACTGAATGAGGTTGAGGACCTGTTACTTCAGATGTTTTTAAATATTGAATCCAAGGAATACAGAGAATCAATTTACCAAAAGTTATACCAATTAGAAGACATCAAAAGTAAAAGAGCCTTTCTGGAGAACCTTAGCCAAAAGCAAAAGTTTTTAATGCCGGCATCTAATGAAAGTCTTTATAGGTCAGCATCGAAAAAATGGAACAGACAGTTTCTGGAATTACAGTTATCTATTGACAATTCACCTGCTCAAATTGCAGCTGTTGAACAAATTTCTTTGTGGATTGACTCGAATAATTCGGAAAACAAATGGACTAAATGGAGCCACGAAGGTATGTCCAGTTGCGGAATCAACTCTGAGGAAGAATGGATTTTCTTTTTAATTTCATATACTGACATTTCTATCCTTTTTGATACATTCACAGACTTTGGATTAGAAATATTTTCTGTTAATTTTACTCCTGCCTGGCTTCAAAATGCGCTATATTTTCAAAATTCAGCGATTATAAAAAACATTTCAGAAAAAATGGATGCTAAGGCACTAATCAAAGAATTAGAAAAAGTAAACTCAGCCATCCATCATATTGATCTGAGTTGGGAATTTATAAAAACGACAATCAGCAGTTTGCATTTTTCCTCGGAAAGTTTAAAATGGAAAGTCTATTCCCTTCTAATGAAACATTATAGAGCTTTTATACCGGATAGTTTTACCATAGAACTGATTATTAAAATAAAAGATAGTGACTCCAAAACATTAATGAGTGAAGACGGTGTGAAATTAATGTCATTCCTAACAGGAAAGTTATCTTTACAAGCAAATCCACTTCACCTTTCTAAACTGGAGAATTACAAAAATGATATCCTTTATGACCCATTGGAAAAAGATTTGGATAAATTAATCGCGTCATGGAAATTTCGACTGGAAATGAGAAAAGATTTTGAGCGAGAAAAAAAGAGATATACAAGAGATGAAAAAAAATAATGAAGCATTGCGCAAACCAGCCGAATTGCTTTTTAAAAAAGAACTTACAGCACTAATAAAAACGGATCAATATCCCAAGCCTCCTAATTGGCGACTTTCCCCTAAAAAGGTAGTGGACTTTATTATGGGCACTGAATTAGAGGATGGAACAAAAATCAGCCCAAAGTATTTCGGACAACGATCTTTGATAGAGATTGCCGTAGCCACTCTCGCTACTGACAGAGCGCTTTTGTTGACTGGCATTCCGGGCACTGCTAAAACCTGGGTATCAGAAAATCTTGCAGCTGCCATAAGCGGAAGTTCAAGATTATTGGTTCAGGGAACAGCCGGAACCCATGAAGAGCAGTTACTTTACGGTTGGAATTATCCTATCCTTTTAGCTAAAGGTCCTGTACCGGAAGCCCTTGTACCCTCCCCTATTATGCGCGGGATGGAAACGGGTTCTATAGTTAGGATTGAGGAGCTCACCCGTATGCCATTCGAGATTCAAGATGCTTTGATTACCCTTCTTTCAGAAAAAAGCATGCCGATACCTGAACTTGATGAGGAATCTAATGCCATAAGCGGATTCAATATAATAGCTACTGCGAATGACAGGGATAAAGGCATACACGAGATGTCTTCTGCCTTAAAAAGAAGATTCAATACAGTGGTCTTACCTCTACCTGCAACAATAGAAATGGAACTTGAAATAGTCAGGAGCAGAATAGCACCTGATCTTATGGCCCAAAGAGACAAAAAAGCAGATAAAAGCAGCATAGAAGAAATTAAAAGGGTTATTACTATTTTCAAAGAATTGCGAGACGGTAAAACTATGGATGGAAAACTTAGCCTCAAAAGGCCAGCATCAACATTAAGCACTGCAGAAATCATTGGGCTCGTTAATAATGCATTGGCTATGGCGGTTTATTTTGGAAAACGAAAAATAGATGGTGAGCTACTGGCCAGAAACCTTAAAAACACAATAGTAAAAAACCACGATACGGATCTCATCCCCTGGAATGAATATGTAGAAATGGTAATGAAAAAGAGAGAGGAATACGACCATTTTTATCAAGCCGTTTCGAGTTTGAAGTGAGTTTGTGGCTTCTGTCGCGCCACCTCAATACCCAACCAGTCAATCCGCCAATTCGTCAACTCATTGGGAACACAGTTAATTGGGACGTTAATTAGGTGGGAACACAGCAATTTAATGATGGGTCTGGTAATTTTTGTTGCGTATCTATTACTTTTTTGAGAAAAGCGGAAAATAATACTAAAACCTTTCTACGATGCAAGATTAAAAGTCTATCATTAAGTTCAGAATAATTTTGATATTAAGACAAAAAGAAAAAAGAAATCATCATAAATATTTTTATCGAAATGTCATCTATTAGTCATAAAGTTCTTACAAAAAAAAATCTTTATTTATTAAACAATTATCAAAAGTAAATTTAATTTTTCTTACTTATACCATTAGTATTTTTAATTTGTAATTTTTAAATTTACGCCTTTTATACAAAATATAATTTTATTTATTTTTTTTATATGTTTTAATTAAA
>RECS01000009.1 GCA_007693915.1 Saprospirales bacterium
ATGCGATTCAGCATTTTATGGTCTTTTTTACCTAGCTCTTCCTTTTCTAATCCCAACTCAATTTCCGCAATGATTGCTGCAAGTGGTGTTCTGATTTCGTGTGATATGGCATGTATGAAGTCTTTTTGAGAGGAGAAAGATTTCTCCAGGCGATCCAACATTGCATTAAAATTGGCAGTAAGTTGAGTCAATTCGTCATTTGTTTTCCCTTTTTCTAATCTCAAATCCAGATTGGTAGCTGTAATTTCATTTATCTTTTTATTGATGTTGGCAAAAGGCAAGAGTGCATGGCGGGAAAAGAAAACTCCAATGAAGTAAAAGATACCTATTGCAACCACCCAGCTAAAAAACAGGGTATTGCGCATTCGGTTTAATTTTCTGTATCCCAGCTTATCATGAGAAGCTGCAGTAATAACAAAAGGTTCATCCTCATAGTAAAACAACACACCAATAACTTGCCAGCCATTTTGTGTAAAGGAAATTTCTCCTTCGTTTACAATCTCATCAATCATCTCTTCAGTCTCCTTTACAATATCTATTTCCACCGCATCGTGATATAAGAGATTAAAATCAAGGTCGTAAATAGCTACCTCAACTTCTCTCAAAATTTCTCTGTTTTCCATATAAATGGTCTGTAGCGTTTCAGGGTCCACTTTAGCATCTAAAATAAGATTGGCCTTAGTTACAGCCTCCTTTACCAGAGACCTGAAGAACTCGTTTTCTCTTTCGCTCTCAGCATCGAAGTAAATAAACAGGGAAAAAAGTAGTAATATCGCTCCGGTAAGAGCAGTAAACAATAAACTCAATTTTGTCCTGATGTGCATGGACTTTTAATTGTGTTAATCTCTTAAAACAAACCCCATACCGGATTTAGTATGAATTAATTTTTGGTCAAACGGTTTGTCTATCTTTTTCCTGAGATAATTAATGTAAACATCAATAAAATTGGTTCCCGTATCAAAATGAGTATCCCATACTTCTTTGGCTATTTCTTCCCGACTCAATACCCTTTTTGGGTTCCGTAACATATATTCCAATAAATTGAATTCCTTTGGAGTCAGGTCTATATCCACCCCATCCCGACTTACTGTTTTTCCGGAGGTATCCATTGAAATACCTCCAAATTTCAATATTTGGACTCCGTTTTCAAACTTTTTTCCGCCTCTTTTCAAAAGGACCTTGACTCGCGCGTACAACTCGCGAAATTCAAAAGGTTTTACCAAATAATCATCTGCACCGGCATCAAAGCCCTCCAGTTTATCATCAGTTGTTCCTAAGGCAGTAAGCATCAGAATGGGAATATTAGGCTTGCGGCCTCTTAATTCTCTGCACAATTCAAGACCACCTGTACCTGGCAAAATTATATCCGAAATAACAATATCCCAAGGCTCTGTCAATGCTCTGTTTTTCCCTCATCTCCATCCAGGGCTACATCCACATTGTAACCCTTATTGCGCAATCCTTGAGAGATCAGTTTAGCCAACCTCTTATCATCCTCCACCAACAGTATATTCACCATGATTATTTTTTTTGGAGGAACTTATTGTTTACTTAATGAACATCAGTTCTCTGTACTTTGCAAAAGGCCAAAACTCATTATCGATCAGGTATTCAAGTCGATCAGAATTGATTCGGATGGAATTCAACAGAGGCTTAACTCTGGTGCAATAAGAATTTGCCCTATCAAAACTATTTTCAATTTTATTTGAAGCCCTTCTCAATTCTGTCATTTTTCTGACGTCCGTGGTTATCTCCTTAATGCAATTATTGAGTCTACTTAGAATATCCCGCTGTGATTCAAGGTCGTCATCAGCATAACCTATCTGCTGCATCTTCTGAATATTGTCTGCAACAATGTTCTGATACTTAATTGCAGCAGGAATAACCTGATTGAACATCATTTCACCTAGTGTTCGGGATTCAATCTGAAGGCTTATGCTGTAATTTTCTAATAAAACTTCCTGATGTGCTTCCAACTCTCTTTCGGTAAGGACTTCGGCTTTACTGAACAGATCAATAGTTTCTTTCGAGGTATAAGTCATCAAAGATTCAGGTGTCGCCGTGATGTTATTTAACCCTCTTCTCGCTGCTTCTTCCTTCCATTCATCTGAGTATCCATCACCTTCAAATAAAATTGGACGACTCGCCTTGATATATTCTTTAATTTGACTAAGAACTGCTGTATTTCTATCCATCCCCTCCTCCTCAACAGCCTTATTGACTGAATCCCTGAATTCCACTAACTGCTGTCCAACGATAGAATTCATTACCGTCATTGGCGCAGCGCAATTTCTCAAGGACCCAACCATTCTGATCTCAAACTTATTTCCTGTAAAAGCAAAAGGAGAGGTTCGGTTTCTATCGGTATTGTCTATATCAAGATTGGGTATTTTCTTTAGCAGATTCAAAACTATTTCAACTCCGTCTTCGTCGATATTTACATCATTTTCAATATCATCCAACACCTTTTTTAGAGTACTACCAATAAAAACGGAAACAATGGCAGGTGGTGCCTCATTTGCTCCCAAACGATGATCATTAGAATGAGAGGCAATACTTGCCCTCAAGAGGTCAGCATATTTCCAAACGGCATGTATGGTTGATACAAAAAAAGTTAAAAACCTAAGGTTTTTTCCGGGCACCTTTCCCGGAGAGAGTAAATTGACACCTGTATTGGTTGACATGGACCAATTGTTGTGCTTTCCACTTCCATTTACTCCTTCAAATGGTTTTTCATGCAATAAAACTTTTAATCGATGGCGTTGGGCTACCCTGTCCATTACATCCATCAAAAGCTGATTGTGATCTGTAGCTATATTCACTTCTTCAAACATAGGCGCCAATTCATACTGCCCGGGACCAACCTCATTATGTCTGGTTCTGACAGGAATCCCAAGTTTATGGCACTCAGTTTCAAGATCACGCATAAATTTATACACACGCTCTGGTATCGAACCAAAATAATGATCGTCCAATTGCTGCCCTTTTGGAGAATATTTCCCTACAAGGGTTCTGCCACAAAGCATTAAATCGGGTCTTGTATAAAAAGTGGATTCATCAACGATAAAGTACTCTTGTTCCCAACCCAAGGTAACAGTAACCCTGTTTACATTGGGGTCAAAAAACCTGCATACATCAATAGCAGCTTTTTCCAAAAAAGATGTGGATTTCAATAATGGTAACTTGTAATCCATAGCTTCGCCACCATAGGTGACAAAAATAGTTGGAATACAAAGCGTTTTTCCCTTACCTACCTCAAGAATAAATGCAGGAGAGGTGGGATCCCATGCGGTATAGCCTCGAGCTTCAAAAGTAGATCTCAATCCTCCACCGGGAAAGCTAGAGCCATCTGGCTCCTGCTGTGTCAAAGAATTCACACTAAATTCTTCTATAGGATTTCCATCTTGATCAAGCGTAAAAAAAGAATCATGCTTTTCTGCAGTCTTTCCGGTTAGTGGTTGAAACCAATGCGCATAATGCGTTGCTCCCTTATCCATCGCCCACTTTTTCATAGCATTTGCGACAATTTTTAGGAG
>RECS01000119.1 GCA_007693915.1 Saprospirales bacterium
CACGCTCTACGATATGTCGGGCAGGGAGGTGTACCGCAGTCGTATGCAGCCCGGTTTGCCAGAGTATTATCTCGATCTCAGTGGGTTTGGTGCGGGGGTTTATGTGGTGAGGGTGAGGATGCGCGATGGGAGTTTTGGGGTGGAGAGGATGGTGGTGATGGATTGATGATTTCGGATTGAAGATTGCGGATTGATGATTTCGGATTGAAGATTTCAGATTGTTGTGGATTATTTTCGTAATTCGTAATTTCATATTCTTAATTGATTAAGGATTGAATTTGACATATGATTGAACCACATAGACATATAATCAAACTGCAAAACATAGATTGATGGTTCTTTAAGGTGTGCTCTGGAGAAGGCTTGAGGTTTTGTAAAGTGACTCAGCGAAATGTGGTGAGATAATTTAATGCTGGAGCCTACACCAAAATTCCATAAATCACTCAAGCCATCTCAAAATTTTTGCCCATCTGAAGACACCTTTGTCGGTTTCTTCCAAAAGTTCCCGGGCTTTAGCGTTGTATAAGTGATTGGGGGTCTCAGCTATCGCTAAAAGTTGTTGATGTAATTCGGTGGAGAATGGAGATGATTCCAATTGGATCATTAGTGATCGCCACTCTGCCTCGTTGTTGTACCATTGATCAACTCCATCCATTTGCCGGATACTATTGTAAAAGATAAGGGCCTCAGATTGATTGTCAAGACGGTAGTAGGCGTCAGCGATCATCAACTTTCGGTTGATTTCAGCCTTGGTGTCTTCAAATTGCAAATCCAATCCAGCTTCGATAAGTGTTTGGTACTGAGCATTGAAGTGGAAGCTTTCTAATTGATTTAATTCACTGAACTCTGCATTGCTTACACTCCTTTCCGGAGCAAGTAATGCCGGTGTTTGTAGTTGGGCAAAGGTGGAAGATGCCGAATGTGGAATATAAATGAATAGCATACCTGCCACAGCTACGACCAGTAAAAAACCAGCTGCTATACTAAATTGCATTTTGTTTCTACCCAAAGGAAAAATACGCCCAGTTTGACCTGCTGTTTTCTTGTCTTTTATCTCTTCTTCTCCGTCCCACGATTGTAGTTTTTTTCTGAGATCTTCCCTTTTAATTTCTTTTAAAATCACTATAGAGGTTTTGTATGCATCTACAGAGACTCGCAGCTTTTCATCGGTTTGTAAGCGATTCATGAAGTCCTTAAGGTCAGTTCCTGTGAGCTCACCTTTGAGGAATTGTTCTATCTGCTGAATTTCTTTACTCTTCATGATTTTTAATTACTTAATTCCTGCATCAAGGCAGGTTGATTTTTCAGTTGTTGCATCAATTTCTTATGACATCTGTATCGGTATTTGCGCGCAATTTTCTCTGAACTTAATTCGAGCCTTGTAGCTATCTCTTCCATTTTATAAGAATTCATCCAAAGCAAGAGAATCTTTTTACATTTTTCATCTATGGTTTCCAATATGCCATTTACCAAGCTCTTTTTTTCATCAGCGAGAAAATCGCCTTCACAAGAAACTGATTCCCAATCCTCAAAAGCTGAAAAATCGTCAGTTATGTGTTCTCTTTGCTTGCTTATTAATTTGTTCTTCCAAAGATTTTTAGCAATTCCTAACAAGTAATTCCGTATACTAAATTGTTCTTGATGTTCTCCTTGTTCTAATTTTTCCATGAGAATAATAAAAGCTTCATGAAATAAATCCTGTGCATCCTCTACATTGGTATTCCTGTAATTAATCTGACTGTAAATTATTTTTTCACAACCGGATCCTTTTAGATATAAATACAGTTTTTTCGTTGCTTTGTCCTTCAGACTGCCTCCGGATTTTATATCATTAATGTATTGCTCAATCTCTGTCCAAAGCATTGGCTCCTCTGTTATAAGTGTGTATTCAGCTAAAGAAATGTACCCAGTAAATATGAGATATTCTTCGAAAGTATAAAAAACTTTTTTATTTAAGCGAAAATTTTGGATTTTTTTTTTAAGTTTTGTATCTAAATTCTATCGGAAAATAAATGATATGTGCGGCAGAGCGACTTTAGTCAGTGGTATTAAAAATGTAGAAAAACTCTTTGGACTCAGGTTTGAAAATGAGGTAGCGAGTTCCTGGAATAATTTTTTTCCCAATTATAATCTGGCTCCAACCCACTACCTACCCGCTTTAGTCAAAGATGAAGACAAGTCATTGGTTTTACTTAGGTGGGGACTGGTGCCGTTCTGGGCGAAAGATGTGAAAATCGGCTATAAAATGATAAATGCAAGGGCTGAAACTATTAGAGAAAAACCGGCTTACAAAAATTCGTTCAGAAGAAGACGGTGTATTGTCGCAATTGATGGATACTATGAATGGCAAGGAAAGGAAAAACTACCCTGGAGAATTGGTAAAGCTGATAAAGCACCTTTTGGCGTTGCTGCTATCTGGGAGGAGAAACAAGAGGTTGACGGATCATTATTGCGCACAGTGAGCCTGATTACTCGCCCTGCCGTGAAAGAACTCGAACAAATACACGATCGCATGCCGCTAGCTCTTTTATCCAGTACTTTTGATCACTGGTTGAATGAGCCTTTTTCAAGTGAAAATGATTGGAATAAATTTATTGATACAGCGATTTTACCTTTAAATAAAGTTTACCGAGTTTCAAAACGTGTTAATTCTGTAAGAAATAATGATGCGGGTTGTATTTCGCCGGATGATAATGGAGAACAGCTCAGCTTGTTTTAATTTTTTGGAATAAGACAATAAGGTAATAAAATTTAGAAGGTAACTGATTTGAGCGTTTTTGGCTTGAGTGTTTGGTCTGGTTTCGAAATACCATATCCAAGTCGATTTATGGAATTAGGCTATTAAACAATAATATAAAAATTAGATGGCTATTGATTCAAACTAACTAAATTTATAAGGATAATTACTTTTGTTGATTAGCTAGGCAGATTTATAATCAATCGACCTGACTTGCCCCCGAGAAAATTGAACACCGAACACCCATTAATCTTGTCTCGTCAATGGGCTGTGACTTGACGAGGCGATATTTGATTTAAGAAGTATTCAAAGCTTAAGAATAATGATTATAAATCAAATCCATATTGAATAATGGGAAATTCTTAAATTGAATATTGATGCCTGCCCCATATATTTTAATGGGTCCCTTGCCTGTCCCAATCCATTTTGTGGATTTTTCAACCAAAAAAATTTGAGTAAAGTATGATTTAATAAAATAGAGAAATACTTTCGTGTCTATTAGCTTGTTTTAGAATTAGCTATGCGCCGAGTACAATCAATTTAATAGCTGGGTTGGGGTAAGGAGTAAACCCCATTTTTCATTTTTAATACTATTCTTGATAAACCACATAGTCAGATAGGTTTTTTAGTTTTTTAAATATTGATAAGGGGGCTTCCGGGAATACCATTATGAATCTTTAAATCTGCAATATTGATAAACCACATAGTCACATAGTTTTTTTAGTTTTTAGAATATTGATAAGGGGCTTCCGGGAATACCATTATGAATCTTTAAATCTGCAATATTGATAAACCAC
>RECS01000071.1 GCA_007693915.1 Saprospirales bacterium
CTATAAATCTTTGCAAAAACGCCGGTATAATAATCTGCAAAGAAAATTACAGCAATGAATTAGAACAATAGATTTTTTAGAAAGATCTTAATTTATATCTTTATGCTCCGAACTAAAGTCAACTAACGGTTGATGACATTGCTTAGATCAATATGGATTTGATTTTTACTGGAATCTTATTAGGCCTTACCCTCTCAATTATGACTGGGCCCATTTTCATAACGCTTGTTCAAACTGGCATTGAAAGAGGTTTTAGGGCAGGAATAACAGTGGCTTCAGGTTTTTGGACAAGTGATTTTTTATACATTTTTGTAATCAGCTATGCCATTTCCTTTTTACTAGGCTTATCTGATGCAGATAACTTTGAAGTTTATATAGGACTGATTGGTGGCATCATCCTATTAGCATTTGGACTGGGACTCATATTTTATGGGAAAGTACCTGCAAGAAAGGGAGAAATAAGAAAACCCCAAAGCGGCACCACTTATCTCGGATATTGGTCTTTGGGCTTCTTTATGAACACATTAAATCCGGGAACGATCTTGTTTTGGATAGGCATAACCTCTGTAATTTCTGAAAGTCTGCAGCTTGATTTGAGCGACGCCATGCCGTTTTTTGGTGGACTCATGGGGACAATAATTATTACAGATGTGATAAAAGTAGCTTTGGCAAAAAGGATTAGTGCCTACCTTACCAACAAGGTTTTACTTCTGGTACGAAAAATAGCAGGTTTGGTTCTGGGTGGTTTTGGCCTGACCCTTTTATTGAGAGTTGTTTATCAGATTTTGTTTTAGGCTGAGTAAGATTATTACAAGTCAAATACCTAATCGAAAATCAAACTAGCCTACCAATTAAATGAACAACTATTTACAAAGGATTGAATAGGATTACAATTTGAATACCTATTAACCTGATTTCGCTTATTCTAACTCGTATATGTAATTGTAAGGCAGAGGTAAATAAAAGAGCGAACATTAAATTTATGGTGGTTCCTATTTCTTAAAACCTTAACAAGTGTGCTTTCTTAACTTACTCTCTTATCTTAATTGTAGCGATCAAAATGGTCTATCTAAAATCGAGGAAAATTTCAGCTTTCTAAAACCCATAACAATTCAGATAGAATCATGGCTGTGGCACCCCACAATACCTGACCATTTATGTCGAAATAGGGCACATTTCTGAGATAAATTCCTATATCAATTGGGATATCTGTAGTTTTCATGTTTTTTTTATCAAAAAAAATATGAAAATCAGGTGTAAGAACATCATCCACTTCTGTGGGTTGTAGCCTAAATTGCGGAACGCCATCAAGCACTCCTACATAAGGATGAACAAGGAAATTACTGACTGGAATATAGAGTTTTGACAATTTCCCAAGAACGTCTATCCGATTCGGCTCAACGCCTATTTCCTCATTTGCCTCCCTAAGAGCAGTTTTCATCAGATTTTCGTCCTGTTCCTCATATTTTCCCCCAGGAAAACCAATCTGTCCTTTGTGACGATCATCTTGGTAGCGATTACTTCTCCTGATAAAAATCAATTTCCAACTTCCATTTAGATGATAAAAAAGTGCCAACACTCCAGCTTTACTGCAGTCTGAGGCAGGTTGTTGTCTTCGGTAGTGACCTGCAACACCCATTATTTTATGTGCTTCAAAACCGGGTAAGTCTCCACTTAAAGCCTCTGAAAGGCGAATAGGGAGGTCGGAGTATTCCATTTATTTAAGAATTGTTAGAAGGAAAATAAGCAAAGGATAGGAAAGGTGTATTATGTACCGGAATTCCGGAGATTAATATCTAAAGCCAAAGAAAAAAGATGGGATACCTCAACTTCAGATACCTGCCCCAGATTGCCGAGAGCATAATCGATTCGTACACTTCCAATTTTTAGCCCAATGCCAGCATTGGGCTGTACTTTCCATACATCACTATCGCCATTAATGTCTTCCAGTACTTTTTGGAAATTATATACACCTCCACGTAAAAAGACAATGTCTTTATAACCTGCTTCAAATCCTATTCGTGGATCCATACTAAAACTAGAGTTGTTTACTAGGGTATTTCTCTGTCCGTCCGTGGTAAAGTGGAAGTCTGTTGCCAAAAGGATAGAAAAATTTTCATTGATATCCCTGTACCAACTCACACCAAGAATAATTTGCGGAAGAGCAATTTCAGTAGAACTCTCAGGCACCTGATTATTGGTTTGTTGCAAAATGGCTTTTTCTTCTTCTGAAAAGGAAAAAGACCAACTGTTATAAGTAGTAGTAATATCCCTTGCCATAATTCCAAAACTCCAATTGTCGGATCTAAATGTAGCTCCAAAATCTAAACCAAAACCCCATGCATTGGCAAACTGACCAGCAGAACGGTGGATTATTTTCACATTACCACCCACCCCAAAACGCTCATCACGTAGGACTTTCGCATAGGAAAGCAAACCGGCGTAATCACTAACAGAAAAGCGTTCTATTCGATTGTAGTCTATTGTGCCATCCGGTGCATAAAGTCTAAGGGTATTTTGTATTTGATCAACTCCAAGTCTGATGAGGCTGAAGGAACCATAACTTCTTGTTCCATTAGAGTTCAGGGATTTACCCACGCTTAAATAATCGTAATTCACTATTCCTCCGAACCATTCGGCATGCATCGCAGCTATTTGAAAATCTGCCTGATTGAATGCAAGACCACCGGCATTCCAATAAGCAGCGGTATTATCTGAAACATGTGCAACCATTGCACCACCCATACCGTGTGAACGTGCTCCAACCCCAATATTGAGAAATTCATTGACATACTTTGGGGTTTGACCGAATATATCAGCTGAGCTAAAGACCAGAATAAAGCAAAAAAGGATAGTGTTTTTCATTAAAATGGGATCGATGATTATTTGCTAAGACAAACAAAAAACGTACCAAAGGTATTGAAATTGCAATCTTAGGAAAAATAGCATAATTTGGAACGCAGGAATTTTATTCTAGCCAACTAGTTCCATCCATTCTTCCTCCAGTGCTTCAATTTGGTTTTTGATATTGTCAAGCTTTGCAGACCACTCCCCTATTTCGTCTACGGGAATACTCTGCTGCTCAAATTTTCCAAGGATTCCGGTTTTCTCTGTCTCTAGATTCTGTATTTTTTTCTCTAGTCGTTTTATTTCTTTTTTCTTTTCTCTGTCTTCACTTTGAGACAATTGCTGTGGAGCTGAGGTAGCTTTTGAAGCTTTTTGCTCTGATTGTAACTTATTTCGATCTGACTGCAACTTCTCATCCTGCCAATTTCTGTAATCTGTATAACTTCCGGGAAAATCAATTAACCTTTCATTCCCCTCAAAAACAAAAAGATGATCAATAATCTTATCCATAAAAAAACGATCGTGCGAAACAATTAATAAACAACCCGGAAAATCGAGTAAATAATCCTCCAGTACATTTAAAGTAACAATGTCTAAATCATTAGTGGGCTCATCGAGTATCAAAAAATTGGGATTCTGAATCAAGATAGAAAGCAAATACAAGCGACGTTTTTCACCTCCACTCAA
>RECS01000181.1 GCA_007693915.1 Saprospirales bacterium
AGTAGTTACGGATACCGTGCTACCGCTGCCGAGCAGCCATAGGTATAATGACTCAAATCATAAATCAAAAATCATAAATCATAAATCATAAATCACAAATCATAAATCATAAATCACAAATCAACAAATTCACTGATATCCAAATTGTTTTAACATGCCCTCATCGTCTCGCCAATCTTCTTTTACTTTGACAAAAAGTTCGAGGTAAACTCTTCGATCCAGGAATTCTTCAATCTCTTTTCGGGAATGGATGCCGAGTTTTTTAATTGAACTGCCGCCCTTGCCAATGAGGATAGGCTTTTGCGTTTTCCTGGAAACAAAAATTTCAGCAGCAATTTTGACCAGATTCTTTTCTTCTTCCTCTTTGAAGGAGGTGACCACTACCTCGGTGGAGTAGGGGATTTCCTGATGGTATAGACTGAGGATATTGTTGCGGATAATTTCACTGACAAAAAATCTTTCTGTATGGCTGGTGATTTGATCTTTGGGGTAATAAACAGGGCCTTGAGGCAGCAAATTAATAATGGCGTCCAAAACTAGGCCTGTGTTGATTTTATGAAGGGCGGAAATAATAATGGTACGATTGAATTTTACCTCTTTCTCCCACTCAAAAATGGCGTTTTCGATGGCTTTGTCATCCAGTTGATCTGCTTTGTTGACAATTAATAACTTTGGGGTTTCCGTGACTTTCAATTTGTGCAAGGCTGTTTCTGGGATTTCTTCCGGCAGACCTCCATCAGTCACTACGAGAAAAAGATCAGCATCCTCAAAGGTGGAGTAAGCAAACTTGTTCATTGCCGTCTGCATTTTGTAAAAAGGCTTCTGTATCAGACCGGGTGTGTCACTAAACACAATCTGAAAATCGGGACCATTCATTATGGCAAAAATCCTGTGACGGGTAGTTTGAGGCTTATTGTTGATGATGGACATTTTTTCCCCAACCAAAGCATTGAGTAGGGTAGATTTTCCAACATTGGGTTTGCCGATGATATTCACAAAACCGGAGCGATGTTCCATTACTGTAGTTTTTTAGTTAATTTAAAAATTGTTGCCTCTATCAGCTTTACCAGCTGCTCAGGTTTTAGTTTTCTCCAGTTCATCTCATTCAAGGGATATCCGAAAGACATAAAGTAGTCGAGATGCGAGTTTTTCATTTCTTCCTCCACGTGTTTCAATGTATTGACGAGTGCCACCCAGCCTCCTTCTTCTATTAATTCCTCATTCCACTCTTCATAGTAGCAGTCGTCATCTGCATGAAAGTTCAGTACGTTTTCGCAGAGTAATACAAAGCGGTGGATTCCACTCTCCATCATGGGTTCCACTATGTTTCTTTTGAGGAACATGATGTCATTCTGTAAACAATCATTCCATTCGCCCATCATTTCCAATATGGCATAACCTTCGTCGTAATCCACAAACAATACCTTTGTATATAGTGTAGGCGAACCAAAGGGATCCCATTGAGGGTGGATGTAGTAATTATAGATTTTGTTCTCGAAGAAAAACTCGCTATTCTCCCTCTTAAAAAAAGGGGAGTTTCGGTCTTCGGAAGCGATATAATCGTCCCGCCACATGTAGAAAGGCTCGATGTCGTGCATGGTGGTAATTCTTTTTTCTTTCTCTAAACTACAGCCCAAAGGTAAAGATTGTTTTGAATAGTGGTTTCTGATTTTTTTTAGGGTTTTAATGACTATGTTTTGCGAAGTAACATTTTCAGTTTTTTAGGTAGGTTAAATTTCATATTTTACAAATTTAAAACTATTTTTCATATTTAATGCCAAAAATAGATTGTAAAAAATAGCATACAAAGTACTTACGGCACTTAAACGAAGGAGATATCTATCTACTACCGATATTTAGTCCCTACGGGATAAGTTTACATCTATGATAAACCTACAAGCTCCGCCAACTCGCCCCCCAACTCAGGGGGGGCACATTAAAATGGCGGCACCATACCCCACGATCCATCAACTATCAGCCACAAGCCATATTCACAAGGTATCAGCTACCAGTCAGAAACAAGTTATGAAAATCCTCCCAGTTTTGGCCAAGCTCGGTAGATTCCCCTCAAATAGTTATTAACTCTGAGTGCATAGTTCTATTTTTGCAACTTTATTTTAAGAAAAATTAGTTCATGCAATTTTACAGTCATACGACTTCTTTGCTGTCTGCATATCTTGAGGATGAGTACAGTCTGGAAACTCAGCCGAAAGACTATTCTTTTCAACCGACAAGAAAGGAATTTGAGGGGAATTTTACCCTGGTCGTTTTTCCATTATCAGCCAAAGCGAAGAAAAAGCCTGAGGACTTCGGAAAAGAGTTAGGGGATTATCTACTTTTAAATTCAGATTATGTGGATGCCTACAATGTTGTAAAGGGTTTTCTTAATATTACGCTCTCTCTTCAATTTTGGCGCGATACACTTCTCAGTTTTGGTGATATTTATCAGCATTTTCAGCATCAGGACAATAAAGGCAAACTGGTTTTAGAATACTCATCTCCAAATACCAATAAGCCCCTCCATTTAGGGCACATTCGAAATATCTTGTTGGGTTGGTCGCTGTCAAAAATAAAGGCGAGGTGTGGACATGAGGTAATCAAGACTCAGATCGTAAACGATAGAGGAGTGGCAATATGTAAGAGTATGTTGGCTTGGAAAAAATTTGCTAAGGGCGAGACTCCTGAAAGCTCCGACTTAAAAGGGGATCATTTGATTGGAAAGTACTACGTGATTTTTGATCGGGCGCTTTCCGAGGAATATGCAGCCTGGCAAGAAACAGAGGATGCTGATCAAGTTTTTAGGGAGAAAGGGAAAAAGGAAGATGAGAGGGAAGCTTTTTTCAAAAATTACAAAAATCAATACTTCAACGAGTTCTCCAGTCTGGGTGCGGAAGTAAGAAAAATGCTGATCGACTGGGAAAAGGGTGAGCCGGAAACCATAGCGCTATGGAAAAAGATGAATTCATGGGTGTATGCCGGTTTTGACGAAACCTACAAAAAGCTAGGTGTGGATTTCGATAAAACTTATTACGAATCCGATACTTATCAGTTGGGTAAAAATTTGGTGGAGCAGGGGTTGAATCATGGACTTTTTTATAAAAAAGAGGATGGCTCAGTATGGGTCGATTTGACTGATGTCGGCATGGATGAGAAGCTTTTGTTAAGGGGGGACGGGACTTCTGTTTATATCACTCAGGATTTAGGGACTGCGAGAATACGACACGAAGATTTTGGTATGAATCAAATGACCTATGTAGTTGGTAATGAGCAGGATTATCATTTTAAGATGCTTTTTGAAGTCTTGAAGAAGCTTGGAGAGTCTTATGCTGAGGGTTTATTTCATTTATCCTATGGTATGGTGGATTTGCCCTCAGGTAAAATGAAGAGTCGAGAAGGTAATGTAGTAGATGCAGATGACCTTATAGCCGAAGTAATAGCAACTGCGACCAAAAGTGTGGAGGAAAGGGAGGGCATGGATGGATTATCCGAAGAGGAGAAGGCTGAAAATATTAGGCGCATTGCCATGGGGGCTTTGAAGTATCACCTGCTTAGAGTGAATCCCAGAAAGCGAATGCTTTTCGATCCCGAAGAGTCTTTGGAGATGCAGGGTCATACAGGGCCATATGTTCAGAATGCATTTGTGCGAATCAGATCAATCCTGAGAAAAGTAGATGAGGAATTAAATGCTGATATTGCTGATTATTTAGAAATTAATGCAGAGGAAAAAGAACTACTAATACTTATGCTGGATTACAGCAAAGTAGTGGAGACCTCAGCTGTAGATCACGACCCTTCTCATCTCGCTAATTTTTTATATCAACTTGCAAAGACATATCACCGCTTTTATCACGAACATCATATTGTTCGTGCAGAGTCAGCTTATGCAAAAAATTTCAGGCTTAAATTATCAAGTGCAGTAGCAGCTGTATTGGAAGATGGGATGGATCTATTGGGCATATCAATGCCGGAAAGGATGTAAAGAGAATTTTCTGCAAGTGTAAACTTTTGAAAAAAAATGAATTGATGGAAAAAAGAGAATCGAAAAATTTTATCGAGCAAATAATAGAAAAAGATCTGGCGGATGGGAAATTCCCCAATGGGATAATTACCAGATTCCCTCCGGAGCCTAATGGCTATTTGCATATTGGCCATGCCAAATCTATCGTCTTGAACTTTGGATTGACCCAAAAATATAAGGGTAAGACTAATCTGCGGTTTGATGACACCAATCCGGATACTGAAAGCATAGAATTTGTCGAATCCATAAAAAGAGATATCAGGTGGCTGGGATACGATTGGGAGGATAGGGAGTATTTTACCTCTGATTATTTTGGTAAACTGTATGAGTTTGCGAAGGATTTGATTAAACGAGATTTGGCTTATGTGGATGATTCAACTCCTGATGAAATACTTGCAGGAAAAGGAACGGTTGAAGTGCCCGGTACTAACAGTCCATTCAGAGAGCGCTCTGTTGAGGAGAACTTGCGACTTTTTGAAGGAATGAAAAACGGTGAGTTTGCTGAAGGCAGTAAGGTTTTGAGAGCCAAGATCGATATGTCTCAGCCCAATATGCACATGAGGGATCCGGTTATATACAGGATAAAAAGAATGGCTCATCACCGTACGGGAAATGAATGGAATATTTATCCAATGTATGACTTTGCTCATGGACAATCCGATTCTATTGAGGAAATTACTCACTCCCTATGTACCCTTGAGTTTGAAAATCATAGACCATTGTACAATTGGTTGATTGAGCAATTGGGCATTTACCCCTCGAGACAGATAGAATTTGCCCGACTCAATTTGAATTACACAGTGATGAGCAAGAGAAAACTCGCTCAATTGGTGGAAAATGGGGTGGTGGAATCCTGGAGCGATCCCAGAATGCCTACTATTTCAGGGATGAGAAACAGAGGGTATACGGCGGCAGCTATTCGCAATTTCTGCGATAGAGTAGGAATAGCTAAGAGAGATAATGTGATAGATATGTCTTTGCTTGAGTTTTGTGTCCGTGAAGACCTGAACAAGGTTTCACTAAGAAGAATGGCTGTTTTGGATCCTGTTAAGCTGATTATTGAAAACTATCCTGAAGATCAACATGAGAACCTTTTAGCTGAAAACAATCCTGAGGACGAAACAGCCGGAGAAAGAAAAATTACCTTTGGTCGTGAACTGTATATTGAGCGCGAAGACTTTATGGAGGATCCGCCTAAGAAGTTTTTCCGAATGGCACCGGGACGATTTGTGAGGTTGAAACACGCATATATACTTGAATGTAGCGGCTTCAAAAAAGACGATAACGGAGAGTTAATTGAAGTGCATGCCAGATATTTTCCCGAGTCTAAAAGTGGAAGTGATACCTCCGGTATCAAAGCAAAAGGAACCCTGCATTGGGTAAATGCAGCAGACGCCATGGAAGCCAAGGTTAATATGTATGATCGCCTATTTAAAGTAGCCGAACCACTTGCTGATAAGAAGGTGGATTTCCTTGATCTCGTGAATGAGGATAGCCTTAATGTTGTTGAAGGTGTGAAAGTCGAACCGGCCCTTGCTGAAGCAGGCAGTAAAGATCATTTTCAATTTATGAGAAAGGGGTATTTCGTGAGGGATAAAAATGCAGCTTCAGATGAATTAGTTTTCAACATGACAGTTGGATTAAGAGATAGTTGGGCTAAGAAAGGGGGAAAGTAGACTGTTGATAATTTTTGCGAAAATTGATTTTTGCCGATACTTTTTTGAGTAAAATAGGTAATTGTGATTTGTTTGGAAATTCCGGCTGTGTTATGAAAAACAATCTCGTATTAAAGGGGGGCATATTAATTTGAATAAAGGTAAATGGACTCAGATATTATCCCAAACCCTCTTTTCTGAATATTTCCAAAAGTTTTTCTACGAGTACCTTAGATTATTTGTTGGATCAGTCAAATAAAAAGGGGTTTTCGGACTGGGCTCAAAAATATCAAAAAAAAAACCGAATCCGTTACTTACACGGATTCGGTTGAGAATTTCTTCATTACTTAATTCACTATGGAAGAAGCACTGTGTCAATTACATGCACTACACCATTTACCCCCTGGATATTCGCTAATACTACCTGTGCCGAACTGCTACCTCCCTCAATAACCGGGCTTTCCCCCGAAAGATTAACAGTTAGATCTTCGCCTGCTAAAGTAGGTACAGCCATGCCATCAGTTAAATCTGTTGAACGTACATTGCCAGCAGTACTAACGTGATAAGTCAGCACAGTCTCAAGTAATGCCGCCGGAACATCATTTAGTGTGGTCCACTCATCATTGCTGTTAAGGAGATTCTGAAAGGCCTGATTCGTGGGCGCAAATACCGTAAAAGGTCCGTCCCCACTTAATGCAGCTACGAAGTCAGTACTTAAATCTTCACGTGTAAGTGCCGCAACTAATGAAGATAGGGCAGGATTGCTAGTGGCAAATGTTACAACTGTAGGTAGTCCAATTACTGCATCTATACCGTGGATTACTCCATTACTTACTTCTACATCGGGAGCAACTACTGATGGTCCTCCATTTAATGTCACCCCGTCATCGAGATTGAGATAAAGAGTAGTTACAGCTCCGTCATAATCAGTTGAGCTAAGAGTTGTGTAGTAGGCGTCCTGTAGGTCTGAAGACCTCACTTCACCACCTAATACGTGATTTGTCAGTACTGCGGTTAGGACATCGGAAGGAATATCTCCTAATCCATTCCAATCGCCATTGCTTTCTAACAGAGCTACAAAGGCAGCATTGTCTGGTGCAAATACCGTAAAAGGACCGGCACCGCGTAACACTCCATCTAGATTTACAGTCTTCAAGGCTTCCGCTAAGATGGTGTAATTCTCACTGTTTTCTGCAAAACTGACAATATCTTGTACAACGGCACCATTGTCATCATCATCTCCACAAGCTGTGAAGGTAAAAAGAGCTCCAATCAGTAAAAGGCTACTCAACCAAATCATTGTGTTTTTCATATTATTTTTTTTTGATTAACGGGTTCCTAACAGATTAACCTTTGAAGTTGTTTTTAGTGGGCAATTTAAATGATGGTGGTTGTTTGAAAAACATATGGGAATGATTAGTATAATCTATTGTTTAAGAGATGTTTAAATGTTATAAAAATAACAATGTTAAAACATTCTAAAAAGTAAGGTTGGTTGGTGTTAAATGTATGTAAATTTTGATCGTCAAGTTAAAAAAAGTTTTTTGCAACGTTTGGATGCGGTCATTCTAATTAGGAAAGATTTTGCCTTGAAATGAAGTTATTGGATTTTAAAGCTAATGGTAATGGAAATGGAAAGGGTTTTCGGAGCGGACCTGAGTACATGACAAAAAATTGGAAGTTATTAGAGGCTTTAATTCACGCAAAGACGCAAAGTCACGTAAAGACGCAAAGTAACGAAAAGTCACGCAAAGAATGTTTTGTTTGTTTAAAATTGTTTAAAAATCAACAACATACATTTAGTTGCATAAAAATTTTAACTTGTTCAATTGACTTAGCACCAACCAATTCATTTTTTTAATAATTGATATAATAATAGTATGGTATATCCCAAATTTTTAGCTTTTTTGTTTAAATGACTCAATTACAGTCATTTGCCGAACAAGCAAACCTGCTCTTTTAGTTTTGTTGCATAAAGTTTTAATTTTTTTTCATGTATATAGTGAGCGGACAAATCTTGGTATTTGTTAAAAAAGTTGTTTTCTTAGGTATTTATTTTTATCTTAGCAGCTAAATATATAATAATGAAGACACTTTTTAATCTTTCCGTTCTACTGCTTGTTTTCGGACTTTACGCTTTTTCCGTCCCTGAGAAAACCAATGAAGGCGATCAAAAACTGCTGATTCATTTCACCATGGAGGATGATATGGTCTATATGCAATGTAAAAAGGGGTGCTCGTGGGATAAACTGGAATTTGATGGTTCCGGTGAAAAGACTTATTCTATAAATCAGGATGGAATACGGGAGTCTACCAATGAATTAATCAGGATTAGGCCGGGTCAAGAAGATTTTATTTTTTCTGTTAAAAAAGATGATGACGGACTTGCTTTCATTGCTCATTATGGATTAAATTGGAAGGGTTTGACTGCGAATTGCAACAGCTTAGTGGGAGAGTGCGTAATTAAGTTAAATGAGAATGGAGTACAGGTGAGTTCGTTTTAGTGTGCAGAATAGAAAGTGACTTCCCCGACAAGCTGTAAGAGAAATTATTTTTCTATTTCATGGGTCGTAAGCTTTGATTTCCCTTTTGTATCCTAAAGTCCATTCTTAAAAGCTTTATTCGTTTGGGGTGTAATTAGAGATGATCTTTATATTTACTGCCCGGACATAGTGCTTTAGTTATTACAGCTTTAATCCGATTATGAGCAATCCTTTATTTTTTTTCTGATCCAGTTTAAGGCTTTAGTAACTCAAGTTACAAAATCAATCCTTTTGTCCTTTTACAGTTTGCCTTTTTCAATGCCAGCCTAAAAAACAATTTTCAACCTAATAGGTCTATCAACTGCTCTAAATTTACCTCCTGCTGCTCACCGGTATTCTGATCCTTAAGTTGTACGCTATTGTTTTCTCGCTCATTTTTGCCAACTATGGCGACAAAAGGGACGCCGGTACCTTCTGCATATTTAAATTGCTTTTTCAACTTGGCAGGTTCAGGGTATATCTCAGCAGCAATATTGTTGCGGATAAGGGCAGATTGCCATTTTTTAGAATACAGCAGATCCTCTTTATCAAAAGACAAAAACAGAACCTGCGTAGCAGAAGGTTTCAATTCCGGAAAAAGTTGAAGCTCTTCCATGATTTCATATATACGCTCCGCACCAAATGAAATACCCACGCCACTAATTCCTTGAAAACCAAATACCCCGGTAAGGTCATCATATCTGCCGCCTCCTCCTATACTTCCCATTTTGGCATCTTTAGATTCTACCTCGAGTACACATCCGGTGTAGTAGCTCAGCCCCCTCGCAAGGGTGAGGTCAACCACCACTTTATTTTGAATGTGCTCGGTATCGAGAAAAGAGCGCACTTTAGCTATTTCGTCCAGTCCGGCTCTTCCGATTTCGTATTGTGCTAAAGTTTGTAATTCACTTTCATTATCTACTGAGCTGTTGATGAGGTCAATCAGTAAGTCAATTTTATCTAATGACGCGCCCAAATTTTTAAGATCTTCCCTGAATCCTTGTTCACCCGTTTTGTCCCATTTGTCAAGGGCAGTGGTGAATTCGCTGAATCGATCTGCTAAACCTCCGTGCTCTGCAAATGCTTGTAGGAGCTTTCTGTGGTTTAGTCTGATTTTTACATTCAAGCCGAGAGCTGCGAAGACCTTGTCATATATCTCGATCAACTCGGCTTCATAGACCAAAGAAGTACTTCCTGCAATGTCGGCATCACATTGATAAAATTCTTGAAAACGCCCTTTTTGTGGACGATCTGCACGCCAAACAGGCTGGATTTGATATCTCTTAAAAGGGAAGCTCAATTCATTTCGGTTCATGGACAAAAAGCGAGCAAAGGGAACAGTGAGGTCATAACGTAGTCCTCTTTTGCTGATACTCGACAATAGTTTTTTACTATCTTTTTCTGCAAGAGCCCCTGTATCGGCCTTTGCTAGATAATCTCCATTGTTCAGAATTTTAAAAAGGAGCTGATCGCCCTCGTCTCCGTATTTTCCGGTAAGGGTGGATAGGTTTTCCATAGCTGGCGTCTCAATGGGCTGATAGCCATAGATTTCAAAAGTATTTCTAATAATCTCAAAAATGTAATTTCGCTTACGTATTTGCAAGGGTCCAAAGTCCCTTGTTCCTTTTGGTAAAGAAGGTTTCATAATGTTGATAGTTTCTTTAAATGGCAGAGTGGAATTGTCTCAAGAACCTAATGTCGTTTTCAAACAGCCAACGAATGTCTTCAATTCTGTAGGTAAGTAATGCCTGACGCTCGATCCCCATACCAAATGCAAAACCACTATAAACTTCCGGATCAATTCCGCAATTGGTGAGCACTTGAGGATCAACCATTCCGCAACCCATAATCTCTAACCAGCCTGTACCTTTTGTGATCCTGTGATCTGTTTCACTTTCCAGTCCCCAATAAACATCTACCTCAGCACTCGGTTCAGTAAAGGGGAAATAGGATGGGCGCAATCTGATTTTGGCATCAGGTCCGTACATCTCTCTGGCGTAATAGAGTAGTGTTTGTTTTAGGTCTGCAAAAGAAACATTTTTGTCGATATAAAGTCCTTCTACTTGGTGAAATTGACAGTGGGAGCGCGCAGAGATGGTTTCGTTCCTATATACCCTGCCCGGTGCAATGATGCGAATAGGAGGTTTTTGAGAAGTCATTACCCTTGCCTGTACGCTGCTGGTGTGAGTTCTGAGAAGCAGGTTTTTAAAATCTCGAAGATAGTAAGTGTCCTGCATATCTCGGGCGGGATGATCTTCTGGAGTATTCATCGCAGTGAAATTATGCCAATCATCCTCGATTTCCCTGTCTTCTGCCAAAGCAAATCCGATTTTGCTGAAAATGCGAATCACTCTATTCATTACAATATCCACCGGATGCCGCGATCCTTTATGTGAGGGTGGCGGAGGAGCCGTTAAGTCAATGCCTTTTCGACTTTCTGTTTGTTGCTCATCAGCCAATTCTATTTTTAGTTGCCGGTACTTTTCCTCAGCGGTAGTTTTTACTTTATTGAGCATTAGCCCGTAGTCTTTCCTCAATTGGGGGTCTATTTTTCCCATTAGAGAAAAAAGTGGCTTAATGATGTTTTTTGAACCGAGGTATTTTATCCTGAATGCCTCTAGTTCTTCAGTATTTTGAGGTTTTGCCTCTTTGATTTCTGTAAGTAGCTGCTCAGCTCTTTCGAATTCCATAAGTGTTTTTTCTGCTTTATAAGGACAAAGGTAGAAGTTATTTTAATTTTGTCCCATCTTTGAGGGTTGAGACTTGAGCATTTTAATGAGTATCGTCAATTTTTTTTTGAAAATGCAACAAACGAGAATCAGATTTTATCTTGAAAAAACAATTGTGATCATGATGCTTGTGGTCGCATTGCTGATAGCATTTTTTAAACCTGCTGTTTCTATTGGAATGGTAGGATTATTAGCCTTATCCCTTCTAAGGTTTTTCCTTTTTAATAAAAAAAAGGTGGTTGATCGGATTCAGGATTTAGATAGGGGCTTAGTCTTAGTTTTTTTGTTTTTTATTTTGTGGTTAGGACTTTCTGTTTTCTGGAGCGAGGATATGAGTGAGTCAATAAAGAGATTGCGAAGATTTAGTCCCCTTTTGGTGCTTTTCATAATCATTGTTGTCAATGCCGATCTTGTCCAAAGCAACCTTCAAAGGATAATTCAGGCGGCAGTTATTTCTTGTTCTGCTGCTGCATTACCGACTTTCTGGTTTTTTATTTTTCCTGATCAAATACCCCTTGGGGATGGCTATACTTTTATTTTTAAAGAGCTTACAGAACCTAGAAATTATCTGAAGTTTGGTGCATATAGTCCATTTTTAGATCGATTGTATTTTGGTTATTTGACCGCTTTTTGCTTGTTGGCACTACTGTTTTTATGGTTGAAAGAGAATAAGCTTAGCGCCATCCATTGGTTTTTTTTATTGTTGATTCCATTGTTAGTAATGCTTGGAGCGAGGGGAGCACAGTTGGCATTTTCTGTCGCTGTAATGATAGGTTATTTTTATTTTTTTATTGGAAAAAACAAAGTGGACCTCACCCGTGGAAAAGTCAATTTCAGAAAGTATCTTATCGTCGGCAGCAGCTTATTGGCAGTATGTATTTTAGTGGTGTTGGTTATACGCTCCCCCCGCTATGCACAGATTCAATGGGAGTGGAGTGAATATCAACAAAATCCCACAGACCATGAATCCATGTCACAACATACCGTGATTTTGAGATTGATGTCCTGGCGCCACAATGTTAAATTAATCAAAGAAAGTCCACTTTACGGATTTGGTCTGGGGGGGTACGTTAGTGCTATGGAAAATTCCTACGAGGAATCCGGTATAGATCTTCCGGTTCACACCAATCAGCAGTTTCTGTTCTTTGGCGTGGTTGGTGGGCTTCCAGCCTTTTTCTTGTTTACGTTATTCTTTCTACTCAGTGGCTGGTACGCATGGAAAAGAATGAAAAGTAGACCTGCCCAAGCAGCTGTATTATCGATCTGGCTTGTTATGCTCATCGTTATGCTGTTTGACTCTCCATTGAACTACCATATGCCTTCTTTTTTGTTTTTGAGTATTTGGTTGGGGTTTGTTTTTGTTTCGGACTAGTTGATTTTAAGGGGCAAGGTTTAAGGTACGAGAGTTAAGTTGCGAGGTGGGTGGCTCAAGGTTCAAAATTTGCATTCTTAATGTAGGTTTGTTTTTTATTTTTGAATTTTAAAATATAAAAAAGCTTTGAGTAAGTAGAGTGTCATGCAGGAGAAGTCATTTGCTTTTGCGGTAAAGATGATAAAGCTTTATAAGTTTCTAACTTCAAGGAAACAGGAATTGGTCATTTCAAAACAGATTTGGAAATCAGGAACTTTAATTGGTGCAAATATGGGTGAAGCTGTATGAGCTTAACTTAATCTACGAAAGATTTTTTGTCAAAAATCAGTATAGCTTACAAGTAGGCCGGAGAAACTTCTTACAGGTTAAAATTACTTCATTTCACCGAATATATCTGATGAAGATTTCAATAGGTACTTTGAGGATAGTCAGGAACTTTGTAAGATGCTTGGGAAGACACAAATTACCCTCAAGAAAAAAATGAACAATGCTTAACCCGGATTATTCACAAAATTTCTACTGCAAAGCCAAACTGTCGGCTAAATTGAAAATGCTCGAAATTTGTTATCCTCAAAATACACTCTCTTTTTAAGAGATTAAAAAGCTGATTTTTAAACTTATATTTGCGCGGAAAATTAAGATTTTGAGCAGTTTGTAACTCGTAACTCTTATATATCTTGAAATTCGTATCTCGTAACTTTTACCTGTAAAACCGGATGACTGTAGTACTAATACTTCTTGCCTCTATTTTCTTTAACACGACCATACTTGTGGTGTTCAAGTATTTCGCTCAGTTTAAAGTGGATACTTACAAAGCAATTATTTTTAATTATTTGGTATGTGTGGTGATGGGTACCGTATTCACCTCAAGTGTTCCATTGGTAACGGCAGTTGGTGAGCCCTATTTGCCGTATATGGTGTTTTTGGGGGTGTTTTTTGTTTTTGGCTTTTATGTTGCAGCGCAAACCGTACAGTATTTTGGGTTGACGGTAACCTCTATTTTGCAACGGACTTCAATGGTACTGACCGTGATTTATGCGATTATTGTCTTTAATGAGTCCTTTGGGCTGACTAAGTTCCTGGCTATAGTATTGGCGGTAACTGCTGTTGTCTTGATTAATCTGCCATTTAAACGACCTATACCAAAATTAGATGGGCGACCTACTTGGGTGTTTTTGCTTCCCATTGGCCTTTTTTTAGTGAATGGAATAATTGAAACCACCTTGTTTCATATTGAAGCCGCTCGTATTACTACTTCCGCTAATTTAGATTTGATCACCGGGATATTTGCAGGCGCATTGATTACAGGTCTTCTTTTTGGGATATTCCGGGACGGTCTTTCCTTTTTTGTTTTTAAGAAAAAGACATTGATAGCCGGCTTGGGGCTTGGTCTGCCAAACTTTTTCTCCATTTATTTTTTACTAAAATTACTTGGAAGTGGCTGGGATGGTTCCGTTGCTGTTCCGCTTAATAATGTCGGTGTTTTATGTCTTGCAGCACTCCTTGGATTGGTGATTTTTAGGGAGCAATTAACCAGATATAAAGCTGCAGGTTTGGTCTTGGCAATTATTTCTGTAATTTTGTTCAGCAGAGTTACCTGATATGAATAAGCATTCCTACAAAACAATTCGCAAAAAAGCTGAGGCACTTTTTAAGGACAGAAATAGTAAGTTCTTCGCATATGCCTTTGAAGTGAATGGTGAAGATGAAATCAAATCTGCACTCGAAGAACTGTCAACTAAACACCACAAAGCCCGGCATGTTTGTTATGCCTACCGCTTCGGAGAAAAAGCAGAATTCTATCGCATTAATGATGATGGAGAGCCTTCCGGTAGTGCAGGGATGCCTATTTACAATCAACTCTTGAGCAGAGAGTTGAACCATGTCTTGGTGGCGGTAGTCAGGTATTTTGGAGGTACAAAACTGGGCGTTCCCGGGCTGATCAATGCCTATGGGGAATCAGCAGCTATGGCGTTGGATGAAGCAGGAGTAAAAACCGTTATTCCTCAAACAAAAATTGAGATTGCCGTTGATTACGGTCTCATGGGAAAACTAATGGAAGAGTTGAAATCCATTGAAGGTTTTGAAATTATTTCACAGGATTTTACAAATCAGGCTATTATTATTACACAGGTCGATAAAGGCAAGGAAGATCTCTTAGTCCAATCTCTGAAGTGTAGAATGGCAGGGGTTCCATTTGACAAAGAGAGGGAAGTAGAGGTCGAGGGGGTTGAAGTGAGGTTTTAGGTACGTCTTTCGCAGTTTTTAATTTTACATGTCTCATGGTCTTGCCGGTTTCTCACAGTAATCCCTTAGGGTCATATTGTTTTTCAAAATTGTAGAGCCCAATGTTTTCTCCCTTTATTATCCTCCAAATCTTGGATCACTTCTGTAAGCCAACTTCTGAATGCGGCTAGCCTCCACGCTGAAAAGCCCGAAATCCGCTGTTACTTTGCCTTCTATGCGATAGCAGGCGCGGCCGCGGAGGGGAAATTGCTGCCATTGTTGGGGGAAGTGTACGCTGTCAAAGAAGTGCCCGTCCTTGTCTAGCCAGGTGACAAAGGCCATCCGTTGCCGGTGTATGGTTCGTACGGGCTTTACACAGACGAGATAGCCGCAAATACTGATCTTTTTACCACCTAATGAGGGTAGGTCAGCAGCGCAATAGTTTTCTACGGGCTGCTCCTGCAGTAACTCAAAAGGAGAGCAGAGTGGAAAACCCAAGAGTTCAATTTCGTCATAGGACTGTTCTAATCTGCTCTCTTTGGGCAGTTCTAACTCCAGTGGCTCCACCTCAGGACAATCAAACAGGATATTTTGGTCATGGGCGGAAATAGTCAAAGATCGAAGGCGGCATTTTTCCCACATCAGCTCAAATTTACCTCTACCCGTAAAGCGAAATGCTCCGATGCGTATGAGCAATTGCAACTGTTCTGAGTCTATTCCGGTCCTCGCCATAAAATCGTCAATGCCCGCATATGGTCCTCTGTTTTTTCTCTCCCGACAAACATTTATAGCAGCCTTGCGCTCCAGATTCTTCATGTGGATAAATCCCAGATAGATGGTGTCGCCTTTTATGGTCGTCATTAAGTTGCTGTTGTTGACACAGGGAGCTTCGATCCTTGCTCCACACATACGCGCTTCATGTACGTAGAACTCAGTAGAATAAAAGCCGCCAAAATTATTGATGACGGCCACCATGAATTCCAGCGGATAGTAGGCCTTGAGATAAAGGGACTGAAAAGACTCTACGGCAAAGCTTGCGGAATGGGCCTTGCAAAATGAATAACCACTAAAGCTCTCGACCATGCGCCAGACTTCACGGCTGAGTTCGTCGCTGTACCCGCGTTCGCGACAGTTTCGGAAGTACTTTTCCTCCAGCCTTTTGAAAGTGTCTCCGCTTTTTTTCTTGCCGGTCATGATGCGCCTGAGTATATCCGATTCATCCAGATCCAAACCTGCAAAATGGTGTACTACCTTCATCACATCCTCCTGATAGACCATTACTCCAAAAGTCTCTGATAAGTGTTCCTCAAAAACGGGATGCAGATACTCGACTTCATCTGGATGGTGAAACCTTTTGATGTATTCCCGCATCATACCCGATTGGGCTACTCCGGGCCTAATAATCGAACTGGCAGCCACCAGGTGTACGTAATTGTCACAGCGCAGTTTTTGCAACAAACCCCTCATGGCGGGGGATTCTATATAAAAACAACCGATACAGTGACCGGATTTGAGTTGCTCTTTTACGCGCCTATCTTCCTTGATACGGGCTACATCTCTTACATCCAGACGGATTTTTTTATTTTCAAAAATCACATCCACTGCGTCTTTTATGTGTCCCAATCCCCTTTGAGATAGTATGTCGTACTTGTGAAAACCCATATCTTCTGCATCGTGCATATCAAAGTGGGTGATGGGAAATCCCTTGGGCATGAGCTTAAGTCCTGTATGGTAGTAAAGCGATCGCTCGCTGATCAGTACCCCACCCGCATGTATGGAGAGGTAGTTGGGCATGCCATCCATGATGCGCGCATAATGCAAAATATGTCGCCCGTAGTCGTGGTGTTTTTCAATAGCTTCGGGTTGCTCAGCTATGAGATCAATGTCGGCAGTGGGCAAACCGAATACCTTTCCCAGCTCCCGAATTACTGAGCGCAGACCGAAAGTATTGTAAGTCGCCAGAAGAGCCGTATGCTCCTCTCCGTACCTTT
>RECS01000124.1 GCA_007693915.1 Saprospirales bacterium
CCCCTATGGCTTCACCATAGGTTATTTATGGCGCACCTTTGGTGCTTGGTTTGGGCGGTTTTTTTTCCCTATGGCTTCTCCATAGGTTATTTTGGGTAAAATCTACGCCTGGTGAATAATGCGGGTTAGCTTATAGACAAAATTTAATTATTCCTGAATGCATAATAGCATGTAAGTCTCACAACCTTTTTGAGCTAACAACATAAGTACTTGATAGATAATCATGTAATGTTTGCTTATTTTCAGTCCACAATGCCATAAGGTAGCCTATAAAAAGAATAAGGGTAGAAAGAATTTTCCCAAGACTTCGTCCTAACGCCTGACCAAATCTAAGTCTTTTACCCTTTCTATCAACCACCTTTATTTTTAAAAGGATCTTACCAAGAGCACCTTGATATTTTGATGATTCAAATAGTGCAAAATAAAGAACAACTAATAACGGAAACCCAATAATATACATATAAAGTCCTAGATAAGAAGCTATAATTTTCATTTCCTCAGAAGCACTTGCTAAAACAAAAAACAAAAGAAATAAAAAATGGATTATATACCATCCAAAGATCAAAATAAAAGCATCGATAAAATGCGCAGCAAGACGAACACTAAAATCAGTCAATTCAACCTCAGTGCCCATAGAATTACATTCTAAAATCTTAAAATCTTCCATATTAGATGAGTGTTTTCTAAATCAAACAAATACTACCTGAAAGCAAATTTAATTTTATTCTTCAAAACTAACTCAATAACAATCAAAATGATTTTACTTTTTATGAAATCAAATAAATAGACAATTTGAATCAAAAGTGTTGTAAATGAAAAAATATAGACCAGAAAAGTCAAAATAGAGAAAATTATCTATAGTATTTACCTCCAAAACTCTATTCGGGATTAATATCCCATGACTCGAGATAAGCGGCGGCACTATCCACTGGTACATATCTCATCGCTTCAGAATTTATACAATACCTTAAGCCTGTAGGTCGGGGGCCATCCTCAAAAATATGTCCTTGATGTCCTTTACAGCGCATACAGACCACTTCAATTCGTTTCATCCACAATGAATTATCTACTCTGTATTCTATTAGTCCCGGGGCTAAAGGTCGATAAAAACTGGGCCATCCACAACCACTATTATATTTGTGATCAGCGTGATATAGCGGCATATCACAAGCCGCACAGACAAAAATACCTTCACCTTCAAATTTATTATACTTCCCGGTTCCGGGTCTTTCAGTGCCCTCCTGTCTTAGAATGTAAAATTGGTTTGGGGTTAATTTATCTTTCCAGTAATCATCACTTTTTTCTAATTGTTCTATCTGCAGTGGTTCTATATTTCCAAAAATCAAGCGTTCATATCCGGGATCAACTACTTTTTCATCATTGGGAACCTGCGTAGCACAAGAAGCTGATAAAAATACAATACCACTCAATATCAGAAAAAGCCTAGCGTAAGTTGTGTCCAATTTCATCACTGTCTCTTTTTAATTTTTCTGAATCTCTTTCCATGGTTAAGGTAGCAATTTTATTAATGCTCCAGCCTATGCCAATAAATACGGAATACCCTATTACCAGTATGCTTAAAATAGACCTGAAACCATCTACCTGATACAATGAATTACCGGTAAATAACCATGCCGTAAGGATGGATAAGGTAGCCAAACCGAGAAAGGAATATATAGAAATGGGCCAATATCCCGGATTGTTTTCCATAGCAAAAAAGAAAACGGTATTAAAAATGGTGTATATGAGGATCATGGAGATAAAGATGCCCCAGATAAAAATAGTCTTTTCAGGCACTGGAGCAAAACTGCTCATCAGAAGGCCTCCTCCAATAATAACTATTCCTGTTAAAAAAGTTACAACAGCTAAATAGGGTGGGTATTTCAGTAACTGTACGGGATCCATATAATGATTTAATGTTCTGAGGTGCCGACAATTTCTCCAAAGAGATCGTATTCCGTTGCCTCGGTTATTTTTACATAAGCAAAATCACCAAGACGCACAAATTGTTCACGTGCATCTACTAATACTTCATTGTCCACCTCAGGACTATCTCCCTCTGTCCTGCCAATAAAGTACCTTCCCTCTTTTCGGTCAAAAAGTACTTTAAAGGTTTTACCCTCCTTTGACATATTTTTTTCCAAGGAAATCTCTCGCTGAATATCCATCAGTCGTTCAGCCCTCTCATCTTTCACTTCGGCTGGTACATCATCTGTCAGTTCATACGCTGTAGTATCTTCCTCATGGGAATACTTAAAAACACCCAGTCTATCAAACCTTATCTCTTGCACAAAATCGCACAATTGCTGAAAATCTTCCTCCGTTTCTCCGGGAAACCCTACAATCATGGTGGTACGCAGTGTAATCTCAGGTATTACCTCCCTCGCATAATGCAGCAAATCCGTCATCTCTTCACGAGTTGTTTGCCTTTTCATTGCTTTCAACATGGAATTGGAAGCATGTTGGAGTGGTATATCGAGATAATTACAAACAGCAGGGTGTTTTTTCATACTGTCAAAAATGTCTCTGGGGAATTTATTGGGATAGGCGTAATGCAGGCGAATCCATTCAATCCCATCAACTTCAGCAAGGCGGTCAAGCAACTCAGGTAACATCCGTTTTTTATACAGGTCAAGGCCGTAATAGGTCAATTCCTGTGCTATCAGCATAATTTCTTTAACACCTCTTCTTGCAAGCCCCTGAGCTTCCTCCACAAGAGATTCAATAGAACGCGAAAGGTGCTTGCCCCGCATTAATGGAATTGCACAGAAGCTACAAGTACGATTACACCCTTCAGATATTTTGAGATATGCATAGTGAGGAGGTGTAGTTATTGACCGCTCCCCTATTAGATCATGTCTATAATCAACTTTGAAACGACTCAAAAGAGCAGGCAAATCCAGTGTTCCAAAAAAACCATCTACCTCCGGAATCTCTGCCATAAGGTCATCCATATATCTTTCCGATAAGCAACCGGTGACATAGAGTTTTTCAATATTTCCCTCTTTCTTGTGTTCGGCATATTCCAGAATAGTATTTACGGATTCCTCTTTTGCCAAATCAATAAAACCGCAGGTATTCACAACAATAATACCCGCATCTGAATCATTTTCTTCATGCTCAACTTCAATACTACCTGCCTTCAACTGTGAAATTAGGTTCTCAGAATCAACCAGATTTTTCGAACAACCAAGGGTTATGACATTTACCTTCTCTTTATTTATCTTTTTTGTTTTCAAGGATGTTTATTTTTGAATCGCAAAGATAAGATGTGTATTTAGGTATCCCCACAGAAAACCCAATTTTATGGCTAAGTGCCTAAAAAAGGACTTTAGCTGCGTCTGTCTTTACGACCTGGTCTACTTTTTTGATTTGAGGAACTTCTATTTCTGTGCTTAGATTGATGATTGCTTTTTCTTTCATTTTTAGACCTCCCTCCTCTACCCTGTCCTGAGCTCCTACCTTTATGGCTACTAAACACATAAGCAGGTCCTTCACCTAAATGATCCGGTAAGCTTATCTTGGGAACTTCCTTTTCAATTAAGCCTTCAATTTCTTTAAAACGCTTAATATCCTTATCGTTAATGAAAGTGATAGCAGTGCCGGTAGATTCAGCTCTGGCTGTACGTCCAATTCTATGAACATAGTCTTCAGGGTCGGGAGGCACATCGTAATTTACTACTAAGTCAATACCTTCTACATCAATCCCACGGGAAAGAATGTCCGTACCTACCAAAATTCTAACTTGTTTCCCCTTAAACTTTTGCATCAATTGTTCCCGTTCCTTTTGATCTAGGTCAGAGTGAAACTGTCGAACTTCCTCTCCGGAATTTTTTAACCTTCTACTAAGGTTTTTCACCTTTTCTTTAGTAGAAGCAAAAATAATGATGGATTTAAAATCCTTATTCTTCAAAATACCACCGAGGAGCTGATCCTTTTGGGTATCGTATGCCAAATAAGCTTGTTGAACGATACCTTCGGCCGGCTTACTTATGGCAATACTGATTTCCTCGTAATCCTCCATGATATTTTTAGCCAATTTTCGAATATTGGGCGGCATGGTAGCTGAAAAAAGCAGGTTCTGACGCTTTTTGGGAATTTGAGAGATGATTTTCATAATGTCGTCGTAAAAACCCATATCAAGCATACGATCCGCCTCATCCATAATGAGATGTTCCAGGTTGCTGAGATCGATCTTTTTACTACCCAAAAAGGAGATCAATCTCCCCGGTGTGGCAATAACTATATCTGCACCTGACCTAAGTGCTCTCTGCTGTGCTACAAAGGTCTGTCCATCTCCCCCGCCATATACTGCAATAGAGGTCGCATTGGTGAAATAGGAAAAACCTTCAATCTGTTGATCGATTTGCATGGCCAACTCTCTGGTTGGAGCTAACACAAGCGTATTTACACCCTTATTTTTATGCTGCAGCAACTTATGCAGAACCGGCAAAATGAAAGCTGCCGTTTTTCCTGTCCCGGTTTGAGCACATGCAATAAGGTTTTTATTTTCCAAAATAATTGGAATAGCTTTTTCCTGAATGGGGGTGGGCTTCTCAAAACCCATAGCATCCAGTCCCTCTAATAATTGGGGATCAAGTTTAAAGTCTCTAAAATTCAAAGTATCAAGTTAATTTATTGATTTACAACCCCGCAAAAATAGTTATTTTTTTTAACATCAAAAAAGGGGGGAGGTAGTTATGGCTTCGGCTGCGCTGCAAACCTGCAGGGTTTTGAAAACCCTACAGCTTAAGCTTGCTTAGCCCGAGTAATTCTGGGGAATGTGTTTGGTGTTTAGGGGGATTATTAACTGGCCTAAGGTAGATAATACGACATGTAAAATCTCACTCAAATCAATACTCTAAACTAAAAGATTACATTAACTTTTCTTCCGTCGCTTCGTCTTCTGCACCTTTTTTACTTCAGTTTTAGCAGGTTTCGGCTCAATTGGAGCTAATAAATTGTCCTTGTTTTGGTAAAACACAAAGCCCATCCATCCCAATAGCGCAAGTACAAGGAAGCCGGAGGTCAGTTGTGTAATGGCGTTACCCACAATATAAGATCTCGGTTCAAATCTAAACTCTATCGTACCACTACCGGAAGGGACTTTAATCGCTCTCAAGCAGTAATTGGCTCTGATAAATGGCACTTCCTCACCATTGACAAAAGCTTTTAATCCCTTTTCGGGTTTGTACCATATTTCGGAGAAAACAGCCAATTGATCACCAACCACCTCGTACTCATAAACCCATCTGTCCAGATCATAAACGGTGCGCTCAATGCGACCTTCACCGGTTGGATTCAAGCCCGCAGTGTAATTATCAAATTCACTATCCAGCACAACAGCTGTAGCAGCAGGATCAAAATCATTAAGTGCTTCAATTTCCTCTCTGGGACTGTCCACTCTTCGGATATCATTGACCAACCATACCCATCCCATTGCATCCGGATTGACCTGCAGCTCCTCTCCCCTACCAATAATGTAGGTAGTATTTAGCATATTGAGCACATCTATATTCATTCTGGAAATGTGCAAATCAATCATATCTTGTATCCGCTGTAACTTCACTGCACTATACCCACCAATGGTATTGTGATGAAAAGATGCCCTGTTGGTGTTAAAGGTATTGATGGAAAGATCAAGCACCCTGTACTCTCCCCTATTGTCATGTCTTGCCTTGATTTGTCGATCCACTTCGCGTTCCGCATAATAAGTATCAATAATGGTTTGGCGGTCTCCTGTGAAGTCACTTGGCTTCAAATAACGGCGATTGACACCCCAAAAGTCGATGACTACGAAAAGCAGGATAGCACTCAGAGCAATTAAAGTACTGAGCTTTCCTTTTTCCATTAACCACAATGCAAGTGCTGCAAGGGCTATAAAAATAAAGGACCTAAAACCATCACTTCTCAGCATTGCCTTTCTGTCTTCTACTATTAAATCAAGTAATCCCGACTGTGCGTATGCGGCATCTCCACTACCTGCGAAAGAAAACATCCCCGGTCCCAATAATGCCAAAACCAGACAAAATCCACCGGTAATCCCTGTAGAATACAACAACCATTTTATTTTTTGTGAGGAAGCATAGCCTCCTTTAAACCAGGCATGTAACCCCATAGCTCCAAGGATGGGAATCAACATGGTAGTAATACTCAAAACTGAGTTGGGTGTCCGAAACTTATTAAACATGGGCACATACTCGAAAAGTAGCCGGTTGAACCACTCCATATTTTTTCCATAGGATATCATGATGGTAAATACCACGGATGCCACCAACCACCATTTCATAGGACCTTTTACCAGAAACATGGCGAGTACAAACAAAAACATCATGATGGCTCCAAAGTAGATAGGGCCGCTGGTAAAAGGGAGGTCGCCCCAATACATGGGAAGTGCATAGGTGCCGTCTACATCAGGCGGATGACCTGCCCTTCTCAGTGCATCGTAGGTACTCCCCCAATCCATACGCTCGCCGGACCCTCCTCCAACTATACCGGGAACAATACCGGATAGCACATCCAGTGTATTATTACTCCAGCCCATCGCATATTCCCAGTCCAGTCCTTCGGTGGTACTTGAAGAGCTCATCTGTCCAGCCTTCTCCACCAAAATAGGTTCCCCCCTCATTGTTTCTGATGAGTAATCCCATGTAGTCAACAATCGGTTAGAGGCAGATGCCAAACCTATAGCAGTCGCTATGACGGCAAAAAGAAGTACTTTACCCAATTGCTTGGCATTGTTTTCCTTTATGAATTTCACCAGGTAAATGACACCCAAAATTGCCAGACATAAATACAGATAGTAGGTCATCTGAACGTGATGCCACTTAATACTCAATCCAAGGCCTATGGCATAAATGAGTGCTCCTGCTGTCAACTTTTTGCGCAGCATCATAATGGTACCGGCAATGATAAATGGACTGTACATCAATGAGCCGTTTTTGAACAAGTGACCCGCCTCGTAAAGTATTATATTATTCGTTGCAAAGCCGTAGCCTACCGCTCCAATTAATGACTCCAAGGGTCGCAGTCCTATTAGCAACAATGCAAGGTAAGTGCAAATCATATAAACCATGAAAAATCCAATGGGCCTTCCCATAAAAAACATCATCGGTTTTTCAACAATATTCAGATTGTTGCTATACTGCATTCCATTGTAAAATGCGGGCATTCCGGCAAAGATATTGTTGGACCATAGGGCCTGCCTTCCGTTCTCATTGTAATGATCTCGCACCTCTATATTTTTTCCATAAGATTCGGCAATATCGTGCTGTGTTATTTCCAAGCCGGAGAATTGAGGATAAAAAAACAGACTATTAAGTATGAAAAAAAAGATTAATGCACCAATATGTGGAAGTGCTCTCTGAATAAGTGGTTGAATATTTTTCACGTTTTATGTTTATCTACAGGGCAAAGTTAATTTATTAGGTAAAAAAATCATTATATGATTGGAAATAAAACCAAGAATTTTAGCAGAAAGGCCCATAGGGCTGTCACCTTTGTAGAAACCGATCCTACCCAGATCGAGCCCCATAGGGGTGGCACCTTTTGCATTTCGTCCTTTTTAGATGTCGCTCCTATGGAGCTTCTATTCTCAACCTGCTGGTTGCTACAAAGGTGGCGCTCCTATGGAGCTTTTGATACGTTCAATACAGATGATCTAAATAGGCCTGTAGGGCCTACACCTTTGTAGAAACCGATCCTACCCAGATCGAGCCCCATAGGGGTGGCACCTTTTGCATTTCGTCCTTTTTAGATGTCGCTCCTATGGAGCTTCTATTCTCAACCTGCTGGTTGCTACAAAGGTGGCGCTCCTATGGAGCTTTTGATACGTTCAATACAGATGATCTAAATAGGCCTGTAGGGCCTACACCTTTGTAGAAAACAATCCTACCCAGATTGAGCCCCATAGGGGTGGCACCTTTTATGGCTAATGTGAATATATAGGTTACACCCAAATTGCACTTTTTATACCTTATGTTTATTTTCTTTCGTTTAATAGAAAAAAAATGATTAAAAATTTAATCATCTTATATCCAATCAAATAAATAAGCCTCATTATAATCAACATCAAATTTGTTTAACAGATCTAAATATTCCTCTCTAAAAGATCTTTTTTTGTGGTGCTCCTTTTGATTTAAAACGTATTTGGCGACCACATCCAATTGAGATCTTCCATATGAAAACGCCCCATATCCTAATTGCCATGTAAACTTTCCTTTCATAAAAGATTGTTGATTTATCCAATTCGACGAGGATGATTTGACAGCACCTATTAGATCTGCTGGAGATGTATCTGGGTTAAGGCCGACCAGTAAATGAGTATGATCTGGATTACAATAAACTGCAATCGGCTTTGACTTTTTTTGTTTTACGATTCCACATATATATTTTTCTATGGATTCTCTATTTACTTCCTTTATTAGATTTTCTCTTTTTTTTACAGCAAAAATAAATTGAATGTAAATTTGGGTGTATGAATTGGCCATAATTAAATTTTTAGAAACTAAAAATAAAAACATTTTTCAAAAATTAGAAATAAAATTAAAATTAATTGTGGAGGGGGGGGCAATGGGTGTTTTTTAGTTACTACAAAGGTGGCGCTCCGCTGGAGCTTTTTATACGTTCAATACGCATGATCTAAATAGGCCTGTAGGGCCAACACCTTTGTAGAAAACAATCCTACCCAGATCGAGCCCCATAGGGGTGGCACCTTTTGCGTTTCGTTAGTTAAATAGATGTCGCTCCTATGGGGCTTGTAATTTGATTTATTTGTAATAATTTTTCGTAAAACCTTTTGCGGTGTTTTTCCCGCTAATCCACTGTAATACCCCACTAAGCGTACCAAGCCCGTAAGCAAAAATCTGAATGAACAAGGTCACCACTGAAAGGGCACCAACTTTTATGTTTTTATAAATAGCCGAAGCTTCAATAAAGGCATACAATGCTAAAATAACAGCTGTAACTAGAATCAGGTAAAGTAAGCCTTGAAACAACAGAAAAAAGGGTGCCAACAACAGAATCAAAAAACTCCCCAAGACAATGACAGCAGGTGCGAAGTGTATGGGCTTCAAAAGGTCAGGATGTTTTCTACCCAAGTTTATCCGGGCTACACCCCAATTGAATATCTGCTTGAAAAAACGCTTTATGCTGGTACGTCTTTTGTGGTAAACATAAGCCTCAGGAATTAAACCAACTTTAAACCCGGCTTTGTATATGCGGGCGGAAAAATCCATGTCCTGACCGTGGCGGAGACCTCCCATCCCACCAATTTTTTCGTAAACAGAGCGGTGAATACCCATATTAAAAGATCGCGGATAAAACTTGGTAACGCTTTTTTTTGAACCTCTCGTACCACCTGTACCAATAAATGATGTCATGGAATAGTTAATGGCTTTAAGTAATGGAGGAAAATCCTCCCTGTAGGTATCGGGACCTCCAAAGGCGTGGTATTCGTTTTCTTCCAAAGCGCGATCTACTTGCTCCAGATAATCCGAAGGCAATGTACAATCAGAGTCAACAAATAAAAAATACTCCCCCTTTGCCTTACTCATACCGAGATTTCTCGCAGCACCAGGCCCCTTATTCTCCTGTCGCAAATAATTGATTTTGAAATTAAAATCAGCTGCATCAATAAACTCCCGGGTTCCATCCTCTGAGCCATCGTCTGCCAATACCAATTCAAAACCATCAGCAGAAAAATCTAAGTTCTGAAGACTTTGTGTCAATTCCTTCAATTCATCCAAACGATTGTAAGTGGCAACAATTATGGAATATTTCATACTTTACATTTCTAAAAATCTATGGTCTTTAATTTTCTTCTAACTGATAATCCCCTTTCAATCTGCTCGCCTCGTAAATTCGGGCCCTTGCGGTATTTTCATCAGCACTATCACGCGTCATAATGGATTTGCCCTTTTCTCCGGTAAACTCCCACTGCTTATTTAACCAATACTCAATTTTTTCCTTTTTATTGGGTTCGAATGTCTCTGTCACATATGCCATTTCCAGACCCATTGGATTATAGGGATAGGAATACTTATTCCCTATTTGCTCCTTGAGAAAGCGGTTGCTTTCAGTTACCTTTAACATTTTCCTGAATTTTCTCGATTCCCAAAAAGGATGATCCGAAAATTGATGGTAATATAGAGAAAAAGCATATAAATTGAAGGCGTGATAGCCCGAAGACTTTAATCGCAGTTTTCTCTTTGATAAATGATAGTAAGCCTGTCCGAGGATGCCTTCCACCACTTTTTTTGGATTTTTGATACTAATGGATAATCTCGTAACCGGTGAAACATGCTGAATGATGCCATCTCCGTACAAGCGCACTTTTGTACCTATTTGATTAAAAAACGATTTGGACTTTTCTCTGGCTTCTGCCGTATGGCTCAGTTGCGCTGCTATTGCCCCCATCCACAATTGGTGATTGAAGGTAGGGTCAGGACTATTCCAGCTTCCATCTACATTCAGCCGTTTCCAGATAAAGAGTTGTTCATCAAAATGGTGTAGTAAAAAAACTTGCTCTGCTGCTTTGTAGCAATCTTCTCTGGAAAACACCTCAGCTGCCTTGATTAAACTTTCCATTACCCATGCCTGACCGATAACACCATTACAGAAATCTTTTTCAGGATTTTTTCTTATCCAAAAAGCGGCATTCATGGGTCTTGCCTTTTCAGACAGTAAGTAATCAATGGCATTTTCTGCTGCCGCTTTAATGCGTGCATCTGCTTCTCTTTCATAGCATGCAGCCAGGGTAAATAACCAATGGGCAGTATTGCGCACAGGGGTCTCCTCATCAAAGTAAGGGCCATTTTGACCGGAAGGAAAACTCCCATCCGGGGATTGTTCTGCAATGGCAGTTGTTAACTCCTTAAATAAAATTGCTTTAAACACATTATGAAATTAGTTCAAGCAAAGATACACAGAACTTTCAGAGCACTTTTGATAAAAAGCAGAATTTTGACCATTTAAGGTCAAAGCTGCAAAATACGGTCTACTTTCCCTTTATTTTTAATAAAAAAATCTTAGCCCACCTTAGGTATATCATCAAGCGACAGATCATTTTCTGCCTAAAGTTCATAGGGATATGACGAAGTGCAGCGCGGCGGTTTTGGATACCGGATTGAAGCTTTTTGATTTCGGACAATTGCGAGTAAATCCCCCCCGAATGCAAGCGATACACTCCCATATTATCAGGAAAAAGATAACCCCTACCTTTGGAAGCCAGCAGAAGGACAAGCGGAAAATCTGCAGTTAAAAAAAAAGGACTCAGTTTTGAAAATTCACTATGAATATTATCTGTATTCCTGTAAAAAAGTGAAAGAGAAGGATAAGTCTTCCTGTACAATAAGTCCTCCATTTTCAAAAATCCTGAACCGGATAGTGGTCTTTTCCCAATAATTTTATCACCCATTAAAATAGAACTTTGATGAAAAGAATAGAACACATCTGGATTACTCTCCATAAAGTCGAATTGCTTTTGAAGTTTTTGGGAATCCGTCCAATAGTCATCTCCCTCGCAAAAAGCAATATATTTTCCACTACAGTTATTAAATACATTGAGCAGATTGTCCATCATGCCCAATCGATTGGAAAACGGGAGTAACTTGACTTTTTCGGGGAAAGAATCTGCATATTTTTGACAAAGCTCACGGGTACGATCAGCCGAACCATCTTCACCAACAAGTAATTCAATAGCAAAATCGGTTTTTTGTCTAAGCACTCCTTCTATAGCCTCTGAAATAAATTTCTCATGATTAAAAGTTATCATGGCGATACTCACCATTGGATTGTCAGTTGCCATTAATTGCGAATTTCGTCTTCGGTTTCAAGGAATTTAATCGCTTTAGCAGGGACACCAACTGCTACACAGCCTGAGGGTAGATTTTTGGTAACTACGGCACCTGCACCTACCACTACCCGATCACCCAAGACGACATCTGGAAGGACCACGCTATTGGCACCAAGTCTGCAAAAACTTCCAACAATCGCCTTTCCCAGAACTCTGGCTCCCGGGGAAATCTCGCAAAAATCTCCAACGATAGCATCGTGATGTATAGAGCATGAAGTGTTTAACAATGTACCCTTACCAATATAGGTGTCGTTATATATCACGACATTGTTCATGACGTTTAAACCTTCACAAAGAATAACTTTATTTATTCCAATGGAAGAGGAATTAGCAATAACGCTTGTCAATTCACCGCCCAAATCGGTAAATTGGGCTGTAAAACGAGCTCTTAAAAGGGGATCTCCCACTGCAAGTACAAAGCGTCTATCTTTTAAGAAATATTCGCTTACCTGTTTCGTACAATTCAACACATGGTATCTGTCAAAAAACATACTCTGTTCCAAGGAAAGACCATCGAAAAATACGAATTGCTCAATGGAGTAATCTTTTTCCAAAATTTGCAGGATCTCTTTAGCATGACCTTTAGCACCTACTATAAGCATAGAAAAGAATTAAATCGGAACAACCCGATAAGAAGAAAAACCTAGTCAATAGATTAAAAAGTTCCTTAATTTAATTCGGTAAGAAAATATTTTTTTTTGCACCACAATAATTTGTCTTTATGACTACTAAATATCATGATAAAGTGCCATATCAGCTTATCAATAAAAATCCAAAACAATTTATCCCTTCTTAAATAAACCCTTCAGCTTTAGCCACAAAATTTTGACTTGTCTAAGCATTATCATCAACCTGCAAATCATTTTTTGCTTAAAATTCATGGGTATGTGCTCGAGTGCAGCTCGGCGGTTCTGGATGCCCATCTTTAATTTCTTAATTTCACCCAATGGAGAATATACTCCTCCTGGATGTACACGATAAACACCCATTACTTCAGGGAATAGGTAGCCGGGACCGCGGGAGGCTAGGAGAAGGACTAAAAGAAAATCACCGGTGCAAAATTGCTTATACAATCTGATTTGGTCCATGTAAAGTGCAGCCGTTCTTCTAAAAACCAAAGACATAGTGGGATAAGTCTTCCTAAAAAGTAGGTTTTCTAATTTAATAACACCACCTCCAGAATTAGGTCGCTTCCCGATAATTTGATCATCTTTCAAAATTGAGCTAAAGTGAAAGCTAAATTGGGCTTTAGGATTCTGCTCCAAATAATCTACTTGCTTCTGTAACTTAAGAGGATCCGACCAATAATCGTCACCCTCACAAAGAGCTATATACTTACCTCTGGCTCTAACTTTGCACCTCCACCCATTTCCCCTTACCCCTTCATTCCTATCAGATATGACCACTCGTATCCTATCTGGATATTTTTTTGCATAGGAGCAAACTATTTCTCTGGTACCATCTGTACTAAAGTCTTCTCCTATTATATATTCAACGGGAAAACTAGTTTTTTGGTTAAGCACACCCTGAATGCACTGTTCTATGTATTTTGAGTGTTGATAGGTTGAAGTTCGAACAGTAACTAACGGCTCAGGGATTGCATCCAATACATTATTTTTCAATTCATACGAGCGAAAAATGGCATTCTGTATCTTTTTCTCCATCAGATGAAGATATTCATCGTTAATGTATCCTTTAATCTTATCCATACAAAAGGGCTAATTGGATTCTTTCTTTTGGTTTCAATATTTTGTTATTTTCACTAAGCACAAAAACGCCACTGGTTTCAATTCATATTTTCCAATCAGCATCACTGAAATGAATACGCTTTTGAAACAAAAAGAGCATTATTATTGATTTTATAAGAAATATTATTCTGGTTTTAAAAATTAAAATTAGCGGAATATTTGTAATAATTATAAAATAAATAGTGTTTAATTTTACATTATGCTCAACACAACATTTTATTTTGTAAAATTAAAGAATCTACAACAAGTAGAATAAATTAATTTCACTATAGAATAAAGATTTTTAAATTAAAAAATTCACTACAGGATATCGCTGCTAATAATTTGAACAAATCAAAAAAAAACATATTACATTATAGTTTCTAAATAATTTTTCTATAAAATTTAGCTGGTATTCCATACCAAACTTCGTTTTCAGGAACATTTTTTCGAACTTGGGAGTTAGCACCAATTAATGAATTTCTGCCAATGTTAATTCCTGGCATAAGTGTTACATTTGCTCCAATCAAAACATTGTCTCCTATACTTCCTACTAATTTCGAATCGTTTTCAGACAACTTTGGAGTATCTGTTAGAACAAACCCATATTTTATAATAACCCCTTTTCCTATCACAGCATTAGCAGAAATTGTGCATCTAGAACCCATCGATGTATTATCCCCAATTATAACATTATCCCTGATTTCACAATAGGCAGTGAACTTGCAATTTTCGCCAATAATAACATTAGAGCGGACAACGCAATAATCGCCTATTGTCGTATTGTCACCAATCCTAGCACCCGATTCAATTATACAAAAATTACCAATCTTGACATTCTTACCAATTTTCGCATTGACCGATATACTACTATTCATTTTAATTAATTTTGAAAAGGACGTGGCACGCCTTTTGGTTTAACTTTAAAATTCTCTCTTTTTATAATCTTTGCAGGCACTCCAGCTAATGTAATATTTTCCTCTTCAAAACTTCTAGTAACAACAGCTCCGGCTCCAACAATTGAGCCTTTGGGTACCTTAATATTTGAAGAAACAACACTAGCACTCCCTAAAAAAACATTTTCCTCAATGTAAGCATTACCAGCTAAACTTACATTGTTAGCTAGATGAACATTCTTATGTATTTGGCAGCCATGCCCAATCTTGGAACCATGAGCGATAACTGTATTAGCTCCAATAAAGGTATTCTCACTTAGAGAGCCCCTAACAATAGTAACACCTGTTGCAATCCTAACGTTCTCGCTGATTATAACACCTCCAATTTGAGGTTGAATAATACGATTCCCTTTTTCATCCCATATCCAAGCCATTCCTGCTGCACCTATTACTGAATTACTGTCAATAAAAACATCATTCTTTAATTCAACATTATCCTCGATGACAACATTATTCATAATTCTAGAATTTGCACCAATCCTACATGAACCGATAACAGAATAAGCATCAATGTGCACATTATCACCTATCTCAGCATTTTTATGAATAATAGCAGTTGGATGAATTGTATTTTTTTTAGGTAATTCAAAATATCTAGATAATTTGTAATGTATTAACTTTGGATTAAAAACAACAACAATTGCAGAGTTTTTTGTTTTAAAATAATCATTCGTTATAATTATAGATTGATAAAAATTATTTGAAAACTTAATTTCTCCAAATAAATAATAAATGCCATATGGAATCAATGCCTTAATGCTCGCAGGCTGAAAATCAACCCTACTTAAATCTTCCTTAGGCAAAAACACCTTGGCATTAGAGTCCAAAGCTTTAATAATTTTAATAACTTTCCCAATATTCATACTATATTTTTAGCTTTAAGCGATACATTTAACAACATTATAAAATTGCTTGTCTTGAAGTTCATAAAAAGCATGTAAACAGAGTACCCTTCTATAAGTTTCCTTTGCAACGGCCATCTGGTCGGATTTTTCACAATTCAAGCTACTCAAGGAAGGGTAAAAACACCTTCGGGGAGATATTCCATTTTCAGCCATTTTATCCACAGCTTCCAACAAGCTTTTTTCTGATGGAAAAATCACAGAAAAGTAGACGTGATTGTATTCTAGATCCTCCGGAATCTCCAAAAATCGGACATGGGAATCTGCCAATAGCTCCTTGTATTCCTCCAGGGGAGGTAACAAAGGTTTGGTAACAGGAATCTGCTCCTTTGTTTTTAAATCGGGTAGAATTTTTACTTCTTTTTTCGACATTCGCCACCTACATATTTGAAGCAAAGTTAATATAAACTTCAATATATGTATTATTCTTTAAAGCAAAATGAAATTTATCGGTGTAGGGGGTCATATGAAGAGCTAATTTTTAGATAATTCCGTTTCTGCGCGTTCTCTAAAACTATCAAGCCTACTTTCGATTTCTTTTTTTACAATTTTAACTTCTTTTTCACTAGATGGAGAAGATATTTTCCTTTTCATTTCATCATAAAAACTTACCTCTTCTTTAAGGAAATGAATTAGGTCTATAATATTAACCCAGTTTTTATATGATGAAAATGAATACTCAAAGAGACAGAAATCCAATTTGCCACCTAAACTTTGATTTTCGGAAAACGATTTTTCAAGATCCTTAGCAATAATATTCACTGAAGCCAACTTTTCATCATTATTCCCAAATAAATTAACATACTCCTCTTTAATGGTTTGTTTTTTGCTTAATAATTCTTGAATATTAAGCAACTGAATAATGACATTTTCAATATTAACTACCATAATTATATCTAATTTTAAAAATAACCTTCACAAAAATACAACCATTATTTCAAGCAGATAAACCTGAATCATGATTTCACAGCCGTCCAAAATAAATTCCATCCATAAAAATAGCACCTCAAAATCAATTATTTGAGTCCATATATCGTATATTTTGAAAATTAATCCCCTTAGGGCTAA
>RECS01000125.1 GCA_007693915.1 Saprospirales bacterium
CTCCGGGAAAACCCACCGCTAGCCTGCCGGGGTCATTTACGGATGCGGCATACCGTTGTGTTTCTTCTACTGAAAAAGATCTAGCCGATAATAGGGCAAATTCATTTCCCGGATCACTATCTGTTTTGATGGGTCTGACTACGACCTCATCTGCAACAACTGAAGTCCTTCGTAAGGATAAATCCAAAGACAGTGTCCGAGCGCTAGTATGTAGAACATTGCTTAAGCTCTCGGTTTCATATCCCAGGTAAGAGACCTCAATGCGATAGCGCCCCGGTGGTACGTTTTTTACTTCAAACCTACCCCTCTCATCCGTGACCGTCCCATTGAAGTAATCATCAGCAGTAAGGGATATCGTAGCTCCCACCAATGGCTGCCGGCTGTCCCGGTCTATCACCTCACCACCTATAGCTGGGAAAGAAGTCTGACTATTTACAATTCCGGAAAACAGTAAAATAAAAAACACCAAAGTACACCGCATAATATGTTGATTTGCAGCGCAAGTTAGTAAAAATCAGGATATGATTAATATTGATTTGAAATGGTTTAAAGTGGAGGGTGCAAAGTTTAAGGACCAACACCTAAAACTTTACACCTTAAACCTTTACACAAATACACTTCTAGGCCATCGGAACTTCAATTAACAACAACTGAGATGGCTCATTTGTCCTTAGCTGAAGGACTTCGCCATTTAAATCCCAGATACCAATAGCATCTCTTTTTTTCAGTACATTTTCTGCCAGCTTAAAGGAACCCTCAATTACAAAGAGATAAAGTCCATTATTCTCTTTGTTTGTTTTGATTTTCATTAGCTGATTTGCCTCTGTAACTGCCATGCTAAACCAGGACTGCTGATTGATTTTTACTCCATCTTTTCCATTAGGATCCACAACGGTTACCCAATTGTTTTTATCTCTTTCTAGGTCAAATGATTTTTGATCATAGGCCGGATTTAAATCTCTTGAATTAGGAAAAACCCATATTTGCAGGAAGGCGACCTCCTTGTCAGCATTGGCATTCTTTTCAGAATGTCTTATTCCAAAGCCAGCAGTCATAATTTGTACATCCCCACTTTTGATAATACCCTGAGTTCCGGTACTGTCATTATGTTCTAAGTCACCTGAAAGGGGAATAGAAACGATTTCCATATTGTCATGAGGGTGTTTGGCAAAACCTGCTCCGGGCGATACGATATCATCATTTAGAACCCTCAATGCACCAAATCCCATTTTTTCAGGATTATAAAATCCTCCAAAACTGAATGAATGTGCACTATTTAACCACCCTATTTGAGTAAATCCCCGATCTTCTGCTCTATGGATTATGGATTTCATATTTAACCTAAATTACGATTTTAGTTCGTTACAGAAAGTTGGCTTTCCCAAACAAACAATTTATCAATTGCCTTCCTAACCTTAGGCATATTGGCAGTAGCATCCTTCTCACTTCGCTTACCAACGGTAAGTAAAACAGTGGATTTCATTCCATCTTTGTCTATACCTAGAATTTCATCAAAACCATTGGGATCAAAACCTTCCATTGGACAGCTGTCGATTTGGTTAATTGCAAGATAAGACATCGCCACACCAAGTGCAATGTAAATCTGTCGTGACGCCCAGTTAATTCTATCCTCAGGACTCATACCCAAAAACATCTGTTCTACACCCTTGAAGTATTCAGTCGTTCCCTCACGGTCCAGATTTCTGGTTTCAATAGCGAGATTGACATAATCCCAAAAGCGATTCTCCTCCATTAGATCTACTGCGCAGAATACCAACAACGAATTACTATCTGTAATTTGGGGTTGATTGTAGGCAGCTCCTTTCAACTGTTGCCTAATTTCACCCTCCTGTAACAGCACAACCTTGAAAGGCTGAAAACCATAAGAAGTTGGAGCTAAATTAATGGCCTCCATTAACCCTTTGAGAACCTCAGAGTCAAGCTCATAATTAGAATCAAATTGCTTAGTCGCATATCTGAAATTCAACGCATCAATAAAATTTAGTTTACTCATAAATATTTTACATGTTAAATAAATAATTTTTAAAAAAAAACTAACTCCTGAACTTATCCAAAAGTTCATTCAGAATCTTTGCTTCTTCATCATTTATTTTATTTTCGGGATGTTCCTCTTTTTCCCATTGTTCATCAATTCCTGCTAAAAAGGCATATCCAGTTTCTGATAATTCAAGATAAACTATCCTTTTGTCTAGATCACAACGCATTTTATTTGCAAGACCTTTTTGAACCAGACGTTCAGAAAGTCGGGTCAGATTGGGGGTTCTGTCTAGCATTCTGTGCTTAATTTCAGTCATAGGCATCTTTTTTCCAAATCCTCTCAATATTCTAAGGACGTTATACTGTTGTGGGGAAATACTGTAAGTTTTCAAAAAATTGGCGTGATGATGAAGAAACCAACTTCCAGTAAAGATGGTGTTCAGCATTGCCTTTTGCTGAGGACTTTGGAAGTTTTTTGACTTTATCTCATCTTCGAAAGATGCCATAGTATTTTATTTCTAAAAAGTAACTACTTTGGTGATAGAAGGTTCAATTTACGACAATTGAAGGATAAACAAAAAGAGAGTCACCAATATGATGATGACTCTCTAAAAACATTAAACTAATCAGATTTCCCCGAATTACTTAACCATAAGCCTTTTAACTGTCAATTCAGTCTCACTTTCAATTTGAAGAAAATACAGACCGCCAGGCAATTGACTTAAATCTATTGTGCTTGAAGGGTTATCAATATTCAATACCATTTGTCCTACATTGTTGAAAGCAGTGATTCTTGAGATTTCCTTTTCACTTTCAATGTTCAGAACACCTTCAGTTGGGTTAGGAAATATTCTTATTGCAGACTTCTCAACCTCCACCACATTGGTCGGCATTTTGCTATAATAGACATTATCAACATAGAGTGTTCCCTGACCAACAGGTGTTCCTGACAATATCAATTGTGCAAGGTTGGAGGTGCTTGCCAAACCTTCAAACTCTTCAAGAGGAATTTGCAAACTATGCCATTCACCCTTTGCCAGATTTTCAAATATTATCTCATGTTCTGTATCATCTCCTCCTCCAAATTCGCCATCTGCACCAAAATCGACCAATTTGACTCTAATCACATCCATATTTGGAGTCCACACATCAATATGAAAATATTCCATTTCTGAGGCATCAATCAAGTTAGCTCCCGTTGTTTCAATACCCACGAAATCTAACATGGTGTATTTTTTTGTAGCATTTCCCTGAATTTCAATATCTTCTAATTGTGCTGCTGACCAGCTGGTTCTCCAGGTATCCACTTCAACATCTTCATAAACATCACTGAACATACTGATTACATTTTCAGCATCTTCTGTTGGATCCGGTGCAGGCTCTAATGGTTCATCTACTCCGGGATCTTGTTCATCACCTATGACTACATTACCCAATGCTTCTTCATCCTCGGGATTCGCATTTAAACCTGTCA
>RECS01000008.1 GCA_007693915.1 Saprospirales bacterium
AGCGGAGTCGAATAGCGGTCGTTGAGCGGAGTCGAATAGCGGTCGTTGAGCGGAGTCGAAACGACCCATTAAGCCCAAATCTACCTTAAAATCAAAATTATTTCTACATTATTTTCAGCCTTAGTCAATTAACAATGGTCTTCCTGCATGGAGCATTAATTTCAGTGATAAAAATTATATAAAAATTTTACAACCGTCTAGATTAATGAAAAAGATCTTTGTTTTTCTTTTTCCCGATATTTTTAGCGTTTATGAATAATAAAATCTGTAATTTAAAGATATATAGTTAATTAAAATTACTTTATCGTTGATACATATAAGATAATTATGGTAAGGAAGTTTAATTTAAATTTATTTTGTAAAGTTTTGATGATTGTATATATCTTCGCATTGTTACACGACTTTAAATTGAAGTGGTTTTGATTAAACTTACGACTCTGAATTAGAAAATAGCTTATTCTAAGTCAAACAATATTTATTACACATACTTTAGTCATTTAGAGTAATTTTAAAAAGGGCAAAAGGTTTTTAAACTAAATTCTTCAATATTATGAAGGAGAGCTCCTTGAATTCCTGCTTTTGTTATAGCTGGGAATCCTTGTCAACCATTTTAAAAAGCGACCGGAATGAAAAAATTATTACTCCTTTTTATTATTTGTATTTACACATTTCATCTGAATGGCCAAACCGAGCTTGATTCCCTTTACAACATTTGGCAGGATCAAACCCAAACTGACTCCACTCGAGTAATAGCCTTTAAAGATTACATTTGGGATGGTTTTCTTTTTTCCAACCTTGACAGTGCTATTATTTTAGCAGAGGAAATGCATACTTTTGGAGTGGAAAATAATTATCCAATAGCAGTTAATCAAGCGAATACCCTAAAATCAATTGCTTTTATTTTTCAAGGTGACCTTTCGCTGGCAATGGAATACATTCAAAAATCACTAGCCGCAAACAAAGACATCGGTAACAAATGGGGTATCTCAGAATGTCATATTGTTTTAGGTACCATGTACGAAGATCAAGGCAACTATCCTCGCGCATTAGAATATTACAACAAGGCCCTGTTGATCGATGAAGAAATTGGGAATATAGAGGGAATGGCCATGAGTCTAAATAATATCGGCAATATTTACAGTATACAGGGAAATCACTTTAGCGCATTGGAAAACTACGAAAAAGCACTGGCTATTGACAGAGAACGGGGTGTTAAACAAGGCATAGGCGCAGCTTTGACCAATATAGGTCACATTAATAGATTAGAGGGTAAACAGGACGATGCTTTTAAATCTTATGAAGAGGCTTTATTGATTTACGAAGAACTTAGAGATAAAGAAGGCATTGGTCATATTTATTCTGTCCTTGCCCTTATGTACCAAGATCAAGACAACCATATCCGCTCATTGGAATATTTTGATCAGTCTTTGAGAGTTTATGAAGAACTTGGATTTAAACAAGGAATTTCTGGAATCAAAACGAATATTGGCAGATTTCACTTACAAAATGGCCAGACAAGACTCGCTGAAGATTACTGTCGAAATAGCCTTGCCATAGCTGAGGAATTGGGTGTATTGCAACTTCAACATAGAGCATTTCAATGTCTTTACCTCGTTTACAAAGAAATGGGTGACAGTCGAAGGGCACTATATTATCATGAACAGTTATTTATTGCAAGAGACAGTATATTCAACGAGGATAACACCAGAGAATTAACGCGCATTCAAATGCAATACGAATTTGATCGGAAAGAGGCTGTTGATCGGTCTGAACAGGAAAAGCGAGACGCTATAGCAGCTCAGCAACTGCAAAGACAAAAGTTGGTGCGAAATGGTTTCATGGGTGGTTTTGCAGTTGTGTTGCTATTTGCCGGGGTATTCTTTATTCAGCGAAATCGCATAGGTAAAGAAAAGGAGAAAAGTGAGCGTTTACTGCTCAATATCCTTCCTGAAGAAACAGCAAGGGAACTCAAGGAAAAAGGTCATTCTGAAGCACAGTTCATCGAACAAGTAACTGTAATCTTTACTGACTTTAAAGGTTTTACTGCATTAAGTGAACAATTAACCCCCAAGGCATTGGTTAAGGATTTACACGAGTGTTTCTCTGCTTTTGACCGTATCTGCGACAAATATGGAATTGAGAAAATTAAGACCATTGGCGATGCTTATATGGCCGCAGGTGGACTGCCTAAACCTAATTCAACCCACGCTCAGGACGTTGTGAAAGCTGCTCTGGAAATGAGGGAATTCGTGGAATTGGGAAAACAGAAAAAACTTAAAAACGCACTGCCTTTTTTTGAAATCCGAATTGGAATCCACACAGGTCCGGTGGTGGCAGGTATTGTAGGAATCAAAAAATTCCAATATGACATTTGGGGAGATACAGTAAACACTGCTTCCCGCATGGAAACAAATGGCGAGATCAATAAGGTGAATATTAGTCAAAGCACCTTTGAACTGATAAAAGACGATCCGGTATTCAAAATGGAGCCGAGGGGAAAGGTCAACGTCAAAGGGAAAGGAAATTTGGGAATGTATTTTGTTAGTTGGAATACTGATAAAGTAATTAAAACAACATGAAACCCCGCAATTTATAGGTGATTGCATATAGCTCAATTTGGAATAGAAAGGAGTTTTTGGAATTGACTTATTTATCAAATATGACACAGGGACCTCCGTAAATATACAGCATACTAATTAGCCTAAAATTCGCACAATAAAAACCCTAAATTCTGCACAATAAAATATCTTAAATCTGCACAACAAAATTTATTTTTATGTTCAAAAACGCAATGGGAATTATGCGGCATTCGAAGTAAAACTTGGTGTCGGATATATCGAACAGGCAGCTGAAAATTTAAAAAAGTTTGATGAACAAATAGATAGAAGTAAAATGGATCCTCCAAAATCATTAAATATAATCACAGGTACAGGTATGAGTTATAGGAGATCTGACGGCATAAATGTAATTTCTTTAGCTTCTCTGGTAAAGTAATTGGTCTCTCCATCTCATTTAATGATCACGTAAATTTTAAACTTTTTTCCAACCCCACTATATTCAATAACGTCCTTAAATTAAATATTCAACACCAAATGAAACCTCTATACAATCTCCGATTTTTCTTTCTTTTATTGCCAATACTTTATTGGGGATGTAAAGATGACTTCTGCACTAGAGTAGATTGTGCAGAAGATGATGTAATTCTATTTTCGATTTTGAATATTGAGAACGGACTTGATATGGTAAATGAGGAAAATTTAATTAACCCGGAGACCGATGTAAAGGTATTTTACAAACTGGATGATAAAAGAGTTGGAGTGACAGTAATCGATTTCCCACACCTTGGTAAAATCAGATTTACTCCGCATTATACAATAGAATCAAATAGATACTTTATCGAAGTTTTGGACCAGATTGATACCTTAGATCTTTATTTTGTTTTAGGACAACATCCAACCGA